>JBKOYM010000161.1:0-15182 GCA_046725375.1 Actinomycetota bacterium | reverse complement strand
GAGGGACATAGTCAGGCAAGCGCGTCGCGGCGGCGCTGTATTTCCGCGCCACGAGTGACCTACCGTCGTGCGACGAGTGACCTATCGTCAGGCCGGCCAGGCGGCGGACACGAGCTCGCGGGTCTCCGAGAGCAGCTGTGGGATCACCTTGGTCTGCGCGGTGATCACGATGAAGTTGGCGTCACCACTCCATCGCGGCACGACATGCTGATGCAGATGCTCCGACAGCGATCCACCGGCGACGCCGCCCAGGTTGAGTCCGATGTTGAACCCGTGCGGCTGCGACACCGATCGGATGGCCGCGACCGCATCCCGTGTCGTCGTCGTCAGCTCGAGCAGTTCGTCGTCGGTGAGGTCGTCGAGTGTGGCGACATGGCGATACGGCACGACCATCAGATGCCCCGGGTTGTACGGATGCAGATTGAGCACTGCGTACGCCGTCGGCCCGCGAGCCAGGATCAGGCCGTCCTCGTCGCTGAGCGTCGGTATCCGACAGAACGGGCATTCGTCGCCATGCCGCTCCCCCGCCTCGGCCTCGGACTTGATGTAGGCCATCCGATGCGGCGTCCACAGCCGCTGCAGCCGATCAGGTACGCCGATGCCGTCCTGCGGCACCAACTCCGGGTCGTCGCTGCTCGGTTTTGCGCACATTTACCTCACCCGCAACCCACGCGACGACGCAGATGTGCGCAAAACCGGGGTCACACCTGGATCCGGCGCTCGATGGCGTCGACGATCCGCTGCACCGCCTCGTCGACCGCGACACCGTTGTCCTGGTCGCCGCTGCGATAGCGGAACGACACGGCATCCGCGTCGACGTCTTTGTCGCCCGCGATCAGCATGTACGGCACCTTCTGCGTCTGGGCCGTACGGATCTTCTTCTGCATCCGCTCGTCCGAATCGTCGATCTCGACGCGGACGCCGGCGTCCCGCAGCTTGGCCGCAACCCGATCCAGGTGTTTGACGTGTCGCTCCGCCACGGGGATCGCGACGACTTGCACCGGTGCCAGCCATGGCGGAAACGCGCCGGCGTAGTGCTCTACGAGGATCCCGAAGAACCGCTCGACCGAGCCGAACAGCGCACGGTGGATCATATACGGCCGCTGCCGGGTGCCGTCGGACGACTGGTACTCCAGCTCGAACCGCTGCGGCTCCTGCAGATCGACCTGCAGGGTCGACATCTGCCACCGGCGCCCGATCGCGTCACGGACGTGGACGTCGATCTTCGGTGCGTAGAATGCCGCCTCGCCCGGTGCCTCGACGTACGACAGGCCACCCTTCTCCAGAGCGGTCCGCAGTGCCGCCTCGGCCTCCTCCCACTCGGCGGCCTCGCCAACGAACTTTTCGCTGTCGTCGCGCAACGACAGCTCCAGCTCGAGCTCGGTCAGCCCGAAGTCGCGCAACAGCCCAAGCACGAAGTCCAGCAGCGACGCCAGCTCGTCGGCCAACTGCTCCGGCGCGCAGAAGATGTGCGCATCGTCTTGGGTGAGCCCGCGTACTCGCGTCAACCCGTGCACGACGCCGGACTTCTCGTACCGGTAGACGGTGCCGAACTCGAACAACCGCAACGGCAGTTCGCGATAGGACCGGCCCCTCGATCGGAAGATCAGGATGTGCATCGGGCAGTTCATCGGCTTTGGGTAGTACCGCTGACCGTCGTCGAGCTCCATCGGCGGGTACATGCCCTCGGCGTACCACTCGAGATGCCCGGACGTCTCGAACAGCTGCTGCTTGGTCACGTGCGGGGTGTAGACGAACTCGTAGCCTGCCTCTTCGTGGCGCCGGCGCGAGTAGTCCTCCATCGTCTTCCGGATGATGCCGCCCTTTGGATGGAAGAGCGCGAGCCCCGGACCGACTTCCTCCGGGAAGCTGAACAGGTCGAGCTCGGCGCCGATCCTGCGATGGTCGCGACGGACCGCCTCCTCGAGCCGGTGCAGATGCTCGGCGAGCGCATCCTTCGACTCCCAGGCGGTGCCGTAGATCCGCTGCAGCTGCTGGTTGTTTTCGTCCCCGCGCCAGTAGGCCGCGGCCGTCCGCATCAGCTTGAACGCCGGGATCCGCTTGGTGGTCGGGAGGTGCGGACCGCGACACAGGTCCTTCCAGGCCAACGACCCGTCGCGGCGCAGGTTGTCGTAAATCGTGAGCTCGGACCCGCCGACCTCGACCTCGGCTCCGTCGCCGCCGGCGCCCTTGAGACCGATCAGCTCGAGCTTGTACGGCTCGTCGGCGAGCTCGGATCGGGCGTCGTCCTCGCTCACGACGCGGCGCGAGAAGCGCTGGCCCTCCTTGATGATCTTGCGCATCCGGGTCTCGATCCGCTCAAGATCCTCCGGATGAAACGGCTCCGCGACATCGAAGTCGTAATAGAACCCGTCGGTCACCGGCGGCCCGATCCCGAGCTTCGCCTCGGGAAAGAGCTCCTGCACCGCCTGTGCCATCACATGCGCGGTCGAGTGTCGAAGGATGGCGCGGCCGTCTTCGGAGTCGATCGCCACCGGCTCGACCCGGTCACCGTCGGCCAGCTCGTACGCCAGGTCGCGCAGGTCATCGCCCACCCGGACGGCGATGACCGAGGCGTCGTCGGCGAACAACTCCCGGGCCTTCGTCCCCGTCGTGACCGTGCGTTCGGCAGCACCTGACGACACAACGATCACGCGGATATCGGACACCGGACACTCCTCATGAGGGGTACGACATGACTCCGCGATGGTATCCGCGCAGCCCAGCGACTCCCCACCGGATATCGGTCACCCCCGTGGTTTCCGAGTTGTGGTCGGTGTCAACCGCCCCACACCGACCACAACTCGGAACTCACGTCGACCGTGAGGTCACGGGTCGTCGGCGACCGACCCACAGGTTTCGCAGCGACTGGAGGTGTGGCCGTGCTCGTCGATGTGGTCGATCACGAGCTCATGCGGCGCCATCTCGTGTGCGCAGCCCTCATGTTCGGTCCGGCCGGGCTCGTGGCAGGGGCATTGGCAGGTGACTGCTACTTGGGCACGCCGCATGACGATCTCGTGGTGCACAGAGCCTCCCAGCTCGCGAGCCGCTCCCCGCGAACGAGTTTCGGCGTCTGTACCCCGAGATCGCCGGGACCAAACCGCGGTAGTGGGCCCGCTATCAAACGATGCTATAGCGCCCGTCGCCCCGCTGGATGACCTGACCACCCGAGATCGCGTCGAGCACAGCTCGTTCGAACCGTCCGGGCTCCGCGCTGTTTCGTGACGCGATAAGAGGAGCCGAGCGGAACGACCACGTCGGGGTCGGTCAGAGCCATCTCGGCGTCGAGCCACGGCCGGCAGGCCCTGATGTGCGAAACGTCCGGCGTCTGGTAAATGCGGCGCTTGCCGCGTACCTCACGGTGGAATCGGAAATGCTTGACCGCATTCGTCACGAAAATCCCGTCGCGCTTGATTCCGACGTCGTCCAGCGCCGGTCCAACAACCGGCCGGCTAGCCCGACCAACGGATGGCATGGGGTCGACCGTGACGGCCGCCGGATCGACCTACGGCGGCTCTTCGGCAGATGTCTGCCGAGGAGCCGCCGCGGTCCTGTCCCCGTCTCCCCCGTTCGCTCGGGTCATCAACCCAGCCGGGCCCGCAGGAGCTCCTTCGCCTGCTCGGCGCCCTTGCGGCTCTCCCCCTGCGCTCGGCGGAAGAACTCGGCGAGCTCGTTGTCACTGTCCCGCTCGGCGTCTTGGATGTAGGTCTCCAGCCGAAGGGCGTTGTCGAGGCACGCCTCGGTGAACCAGATGATGTTGTAGTCCTTGTCACGAGTGCCGGTCACATGACCTGTCTCAGTGGTGGCTGCCATCTCTGTCCTCCTTCGCTTTCTGTCGCGGACGTACCCATGTCACGGCCTCGCATGCACGAGCGGATGTGTCGTCAGGAGGGGGCCGCCGCAGGCTCTCGATCGTGCTTTCGCCGCTCGATCTGGTCACGCAGCCGAACGAGGTCCGCACGCATGAGATGGCCGGCGTCGGCGCCGAAGAGGCTCGCGACACCATGGCCGATCTCACCTGCGATCGGGTTGTAGCGCATTCGCGCCCGGACCTGACAGCGCCCGTCATTCGGCTGCACCGCGATCTCACCACTGTGCCCGATGGCCTGGTCCGGCAGAGTCTTCCAACCGATCCGGCGACCCTCCTCGCGGAAGGTCTCGCGCGCTTCGAACGTGAGGTCGCTGTGCGCTGGCCCTCGCACCGTCCACCGGGTCACACCGTCCTCGCCGCGCTCCTCGACGGTAACGACATTGGACATGAACGTCGGGAAGCTCGTGTAGTTGCTCACGACGGGCCACACCTCGTCGGGTGGCGCGTCGATCGTGACGGCTGCCTCGGTCTCGACGGCGTCGCTACCAGCGCCGATGCCGGTGACCTGGCGCAGCGGCCGGTTCGTCGCGGCCCTGGCCGCCATCGCGACGCCGCCGCCACGCAGCGCCAGCCCGGCCAAACCACCGAGACGCCGGCCGGTGTCCATCAGGCCGACTCCGGCCGCGGCGGCGGCCAGCCGGGTCGCCGGCGACCAGGTCTCCTGCAGCACATCGGCGCGGCGCCGAGCTTGGGACCCGCCCTGCAGCGCGGAGACGCCCTCCGGGTTGGCGTGGAGGCGCAGCTGATCGTCGACCGACCGTACGCCGGGCACCTTGGACACCCCGCGTACGACGCAGTCGTGTTCGTCCGCGAGTACGTCGCCATTGAGCCGTACTGCGCCGTCAGCGACGGTGACATCGATGGCTCTCGCGTGCCCTGACACCATGCCGAGGCGGGAGCGAACCCTCTCGACGAGGACCACATCGCCGACCTTGCGTCCGGCGATCCGATAGCGCAGTCCGGCACCGATCCCGGTCATCCTGTTGCCCACGTCGCGCGAGACCGTATCGATCGCGTCTTGGGCCTCTTTCTGAGCATGGACCGCCTGATCGCGGATCTTCGCGCGCCGGGCCGGCCCTCGATCGGGGTCGAAGTAGTACATCGCCACGACCCCTGCGCCCGCGGCACCACCGATCTGCGTGATCCAGCGGCGCACGCCTACCGGGCTCGTATGTGTGTGGACCTCCACCAACGGCACCGTTCGCTGGGACCGCTCGGGCAGGCGCGGCAGGTGCCTCAGGTTGTCTCCGATCGATCGCTTGAGAGGACGCTGGACTTCACTCTTGGCGCGGCGTGCGATGTCTCGCGCCCTGTCGTGCCCGAGCGCGCGCTTGGCGCGACGCGCCATGTCGTTCTTGGCACGGATCGGGAAGTCACTTTTGACGCGACGCGCGAGGTCACTCTTGGCGCGGCTCGGGAAGTCGCTCTTCGCCCGTCGCGCCAGGTCGGTCCTCGTCCGACGCGCAAGGTCACGTGCCGCGCGACGCCCGTACTCACTCTTCCCTCCACTCGTCCGCTTCTTCAGGGACGCCACGGCGTTGTTCGTCAACGTCCGCGGCGTCTGCTTCGACCGGACGAGGCGACGCGCTCGGGTCTTCCAGCTCGTCTTCGTCGGTATCCATCCGATGTTGCTCAAGGACGTCATTGGACGGTTCCTCCATCCCCACGTTGACGTCAGGTATCGGCTCATCCCTGGGCTCTCTGGCCTGGTGCGACATAGGGGGTGCGTACCCCTTCGATCGCGTTCCATGCGACTGCACATCGACGGCGTACTGATGGGTACTCCCCACGTCAGCCAGACGAGACGCCCTAATGGCGAACGCCCAACTCGTGGATGTGGCGCAGCATCTCGGCCGGATCCTCGTAGACGCGGAAGGCGCCCGCGCGTTCGAGGTCACCGCGTCCGTATCCGCCGGACATCACGCCGACCCCGATCGCGCCGGCTCGACGGGCTGCGAGGATGTCCCAGCTGCTGTCGCCGACGACCATCGCGTTTGAGATGTCGACGCCGAGGCGTTCGGCCGCGGCGAGGAACAGATCCGGGTCGGGCTTGGCGCGTTCGACCTCGTCGCGCGTCACCATCACCGTGTTGTCGGGCGCGCCGAGCTTGGCAAGCATCGGCCTGGCACCGCGAGCCCGGCCACTGGTCGCGATCGCCCACGGCACCTTCATGTCCGTCAGGTACGCGAGCAGCTCCGACGCCCCTGGCAGCGGGTCCACTGACCGAATCTGCTCGGCGTACAGCTCGGCGTGGGAAGTCTGGAGCGCCTCGATGTCGTCGGCGTCGAGCTGCACTCCGGTCTCGCTCAGCAGCGCTTGGACCAGCAGGCCACCGCTCATGCCGATGCGGCGGTGGATACGCCATACCGACAGGTCGATGCCGCTGCGTTTCAACGCCTCGCGCCAGGCGACGACGTGTTGGTACACGCTGTCGACCAACGTCCCGTCGAGGTCGAACAGAAACGCCGGCGGCTTGCGGCCGTAGGACATGTGGTCTCCTTCGCTAGCCATTCACGCGCACGAGGATCCGACCAACGTATCGAGGTGCGTCGTCATGAGTCTCGATGCAGCAATACCGACCGCCGGTCGCGACGAGCTTGAAATCCGTCGTCATGGGTACTACTAGGGCATATGCATGAGGGAGGCGGATACCCATGGCTATCTGGTCGACCATCCGGCGTTGGCTGACAGGCGATCGCCAACGACGTCATCTTGCGGAGCAGGACGCTCCCGCGCAGCCAGGCGGCGCCCATATTCGGGCGACCGGAGGCGTCGACGACCCCGATGCGCCGGACCGGCACGGTACGACCGGCACGACGGAGAGCGGCACATTCGTGGGCCGGGCCGGTGGCGACGATCCCGGCGATCTCGACGGTCCACGCCATCGCCGAGGAGACGACGACAAAACCGACGCCTGATCCGTCAGGCGGACCTCGCGGTATCGAAACGCAGCAGACCGCCGACGCCGTCCGACAGCTCGTCGGGCGGGTCGTCGAGCAGGTGGAGCTCGGCGTCGACGTCGATCAGAGCCCGTATGATCACCTCGTCGGCACGATCCTCGAACCCTTCGCTGGCCCCGAGCGCCGTCAGCTCGTCGGCGTCGTGACCGAGCAGAGAAGGCGCGGGTCCCGCCGACAGGCGATTGGGCGAGTCGGGCCGGTCCACCATGAGAAGGGTCTCCAGTGCCCCCTCACGCAATGCCTCCACAACCCCGGACAGGTCGGTGGCGACGCCTTCGGCGCGAGCGCGCCGTGCTCGATAGGAGCTCAGCGCGTCGTCGCGGGCGGAGGCGCGGCGAGCCGCCAGCTCATCGACGATCGACCGCTCGACGGATTCGTCAGAGCTCCCCGCCGCTCGGCTGCCGTGGCCAACGTCGATCAGCTGCGCGGCTATCCGGCCGGTTGCGTGAGTACGCACGACCGAGCGAGCGTACGGGTCGCCGACCAGGAAGACCGGCTCGCCACGGTGATCAGCCACGAGCTTGTCGAGATCCTCGACCACCTGGTCGGCGTTGCGATCCCACGAATCTTCGACCCGGCTCTGGTATCGGCGATGCGACCAGCCGCCGCCTGGCACCTTGTGCAAGACCTCGTGGTCGCCCTCGCTTCGCCACAGTCGGGTGTCGAGGCCGGTCGCGTCGGCACAGACGATATCGGCGCCGACGTGATCGACCTTGACGAGAACGTAGGGCGATGTCCTCGCCCTTAGCCGAAGAAGGGGCATCACGTGCGCCATCGGACCGAAGTGCCCGTAGTCGGGCTGCGTCGACCGCAGCGGCGCCACGGTGTCGATCAGGCATTCGTCGGCGGACACGACCACATACCGCTGCAGGTCTCCCCCGTAGGACAACGGCTCGATCAGTCGCTCGGCCAGGTCGTCGAGCAGCTGGCTGGGCGCACCGTCGGCGCTCAAGGTGCCCGCGACGGACTTCCATCGCAGCCGGAGCTCGTGGTCGGCGTTCTCGGTGGTTCGGCTGACGTCGAGACAAACCGAGGCGAAAGGTCCCTCGGCGCGCGCCAGCGGTTGGAGTCCGGTGAGCCGCATGTCACGACCGCAGCATGGCCTGGAACATCCAGGACTGCTTCTCCAGATCCAATAGCACGGCGTCCAGGAGGTCCTGGCTCGGGGGGTCGGTCTCCTCGACGGCTCGGATCGCCTCGCGGATTCGGCCGATCGATCGCGTAAGTCGATCGACGACGAGTCCGATGGCGTCGTCATCGACGAGGTAACCGGTCGCCGCCGCGCCGTTCGACCGCTCAGCGACGACGGTCTCAGGAGTCCCGTCCGGATTGCCTCCGAGTGACACGGCTCGCTCTGCGATCAAGTCCGCATGCTTACGCGCCGCCGCCACCAGCTCGTCGAGCTGGAGATGGACGCTGCGGAAGTGCGAGCCGACAACGTTCCAGTGGGCCTGTTTGCCGATCAGGGCGATGTCGATCAACTCGATCAGCGTGGTCTGAAGCTCCTCGACGGTCTTTTTCTCAGCGTCAGGGGGCAACGGGTTGTCGATCTTGCTCATGGCCCTCCTTTCACGGTCGAGTCGTGCGTACCCGGTTTGCCGTCGACCATGCGGGTACGGATCTGCCATGGCGAAGCAACAACGCAGCGCGAGCCGACTGACGGTTCTGTTGGCGCTCGGCATGAACGCCTTGATCGCGGCGGCCAAGCTGCTCGTGGGCGCCGTGACCGGATCCAGCGCGATGCTGGCAGAGGGAGCCCATTCGGTCGCCGACACGGTGAACGAGGTGTTCCTGCTCACCTCGCTGCGGCGCAGCACCCGCCCGGCCGACAGCTCACACCCTTTCGGCTATGGATCCGAGCGCTTCTTCTGGTCGTTGCTCGCCGCGATCGGAATCTTCGTCTCGGGCGCCGTGTTTTCGCTGTACGAGGCGATCGAAGGACTCACCGCGCCAGCCGAGCAGGAGACGCCGACGTACCTGTGGTCGTACGTGGTACTCGGGTTCGCCTTCGTTGCCGAGGGCGCGTCATGGGTACGCGCCGTCGTACAGCTTCGCCGCGAGGCCGGCGCGGCTGGCCGCGGCTTCCGTCAACACCTCGGCCGGTCTCGCGATCCGACGGTCAAGACCGTGTTCTCCGAGGACGCGGCAGCGCTGGTCGGGATCATCCTCGCCGCCGCCGGAGTCGGCCTGCACCAGGCGACCGGAAATCGGGTGTGGGATGCGACCGCGGCGATGGCGATCGCGGTGCTCTTGACGTTGGTGGCGTTCTATCTCGGACGGCACAACATGGCGTTGCTGATTGGCCAGTCGGCTGATCCCGAGCTGCGTCAAGAGCTCTGGAACGAGCTGATGGCGGTGCCGGAGGTGGACGCGATCGTCGAGCTGCTGACCATGCACATCGGCACCGACGAGATCTTGCTGGCGACTCGGCTCGACCTGGCCGACGGCCTCGACTCCGACGAGATCGAAAGGGTGAGCACGCGTATCGAGCGCCAGATCGGGCAGCGGCACCCCGAAGTCACGCAGGTCTTCTTGGACGCGACGTACGCCTCGGAGCACGACCGCGATCGGGCCCGACGGCTGACGGACGCGTCGCTTGGCGAAACGACGAGTCCCACTAAGTAAGACGGCCGACCGAACGACGCATCTCGCCTTGATCCGAGGGAACCGCGTGTTACAGAGGAATTAGTGGTCGAGCCCCCTGCCACAAGCCCTTCGGAAACGAAGGCGGTAGTGACATGCCCGCAGCACGCTCGAATGGCAGAAAGCGCAACACCCACCAACCAGGTCGGCGGGCCAAACGCAGTCGGCAAGCAGCCCGTACCCACCGACTCCTGACGGCAGCCCGATCCAGTCGCGGCAAGCGGCGGGAGCGCCTCCAGACCGAGGCCGCCCTTCTCAACATGGACATGGCCCGCTCGATCGCCGCCCGCTATTGGGGTCGCGGTGAGCCGGCGGAGGATCTTACCCAGGTCGCCTATGTCGGATTGATGAAGGCGATCCACGGTTTCGACCCGGCACAGGGAGATGACTTCGCCTCGTATGCGGTGCCCACCATCGCCGGCGAGGTCAAGCGGCACTTCCGGGACAAAAGCTGGACGGTGAAGGCCCCACGCTGGATCCAGGAACTGCAGGCGGACATCTCCGCAGCGAACGACGGCTTGGTCCAGGAGCTGCAACGTCTTCCGAGTTCAGAGGAGACAGCCGAACGCCTTGGAGTGCCTGAGGAGCGAGTCGACGAGGCACTCTCAGCCGACGGTTGCTTCACTCCGACCTCGATCGACGGCCGAGGACCGACCGGCGACGGCTACACGCTCGCTGATCGGCTCGGCGACCAGGACCGTGACCTCCAACGCGCCGAGATTCGGGTCGCGCTCGCGCCGCTTCTCGAGGAGCTCCCCGAGCGGGATCGCAAGATCTTGGATCTCCGGTTCTTCAAGGGGTGGACGCAGTCGCAGATCGCGTCCAACCTCGGCGTCACTCAGATGCAGGTGTCCCGGCTGTTGAGCCGCATCCTCAAGAATCTCCGGGCGCAGCTCACGGCCGGCTGATACGGCACACGGTCGCGTCAACGGTCTGGCGTGTCCCGCGGCTCGCGCGTCTTGTAGTAGCGGTAGGCCGCGAGAAATATCGACATCATGAGGGCCAGCGCGATCAGGATGCCGAGCATCGCGATCAGGGGGTCGCTTCGCATGAGGGGATGAGTACCCATGCGGGGCCGCGGATCACGCTCGCATGACGGCTGGGCCGGTCGAGATGGGTCTCGTCATCACGTCGAACCTGGCTCGTTCGGGCCCGAATCGACGGGCGCGGCGGCGTCCTTGTCGATGCGGAGCCACGGATCGGTGCGTTGGCTTAGCCTTCGACCGATCCGTCGGGTGTCGTAGACGCTGGGAGTCGACTTGCCCAGCTCTCGCCAGTCAAGTGGGGTCGCGACGGCGGCGCCGGGTCGGGCCCGCAGCGAATACGGCGACACGAACGTCTGGCCGTAACCGTTGCGGTTGGTGTCGAGGAAGATCCGGCCGGGACCTTGGCGATGTCGATCCAGTCGGGGAAGAAGTCCGAGGCCTCCTTCTGAATGAAGCCGTCGGCTCCGATGCCGTCGGGAAACCGGCGCAGCGTCAGGGGCTGGCCATGCACGTGCGGCAGCATCGCATCCGCGACACGTCGGTAGTGGTCGACCAGGTCGGTCTTAGTGAGACCGTCGTCGGGAAAGAGGACCTTGTCCGGATTGGACATTACGATGCTCCGGCCCTCAATCGTCAATTCGCGCTGATCACTCATCGCGTCTCCCTCACCACCTCGGTGGCCGCCTTGTCCGACCGCAGACCTTGGAAGCGGGGATGCCGGAGCTTGCCGGCGCGTGTCCATTCGGTGAAGCCGATCTGCGCCACGAGATCCGATCGCACCCAGTGGACATCTCGTTCGGCCGGGGTCGAATCGAACGGCGTCGACTCCTGTGCGATGCCGTCCATGCGACGGCGCAGCGTTCGCAGGGTCTCGTCGTCGTATCCCGTGCCGACCTTGCCGGCGTACCGCAGCGAATCGCCGTCGTAGTAGCCGACCAACAAAGCACCGAACCCCTCGCGCGAGCCCGCTGGCTCGGTGAAGCCGCCGATCACGAACTCCTGGTCGCGCACGCACTTGAACTTCAGCCAGTCGGTCGAGCGACCAGCGTGGTAGCGGCTGCCGGCGCTTTTGGCGATCAGCCCCTCCCAACCCTTTGCGCAGGCCTGCTTGTACGACTCTTCGCCATCGGTGTTGCGGTGCGTCGAAAACCGCAAGGGATCCTCGAAGCCGAAGGCGCGACGCAGGATGCGCTTGCGCACCCTCAACGGCAGGCGGGTCAGGTCGTAATCGCCGACGACAAGGAGGTCGAACAGGTAGAAGTAGACCTCGACACCGGTGCGCCGGATCCGATCCGGGTCGGTGAGGTGGATCCGCGCCTGGAGGCGGGCGAAGCTCGTCTGGTCACCGTCGAACGCGACGATCTCTCCATCGGCCACAAACCGTGACTCGCCGAACTTCTCGAGTGCGGCAATCAACTCCGGATAGCCGCGGTCGAGCGACTTGTGGTTGCGCGACCACAGGCTGGCCGACCCGCCGTCGCGGGCCGCGATCGCCCGAACGCCGTCGAGTTTGCGCTCGAAGATCCAGTTCGGGTCGGAAAACCGCTGATCGGTGAGCGTGGCGAGCATCGGCTCGCGCCACCCGGTTCGGCCGGCGGCGCCCACCTTCTCGAGCGTGCCGGAGTCGAGGCCGCGAAGCGGGTCACGCATCGTCGTCCACCTCGTCGTTGGTCCGTCCCGACAGCACCAACTCAGGCTGCGTCCGGACCGGATTTCGGCGACGATCCGATCCCTCGTCGCGCATCTTGATCAGTTTTCATATTCCCTCCAGGTTCGACATTCGGGTGCGCGGCGGGCAGTACCCCTCATCGACAGCGGCATGCCTCGTCGTCGCGCGATCCGATCAGAAATCAGCCCACGGTCAAGGTCTGCGGCGCGAGTTGGTTGATCTGGGTCTTCAGCCAGCGCCATTGCGTCGTCGTCTGCTCGCTGCGTTGCGACACCGTGGCGAGCAGGTCGGAGTCGCGCAGCGCCTGCGCGGCTTGTCCGACCTGGATCCACGACAGGTCGGCCGCGGCGATCGCGAGATAGAGGTTGCCCAGGTCGTCGAGCAGCGTCAACCTGGGCTCCCGCTGCCGCGGGCTCGTCCCGGCGACCTTCCGCCGCACGATCCCCCGCCCGATGCGGTTCACACCGGGCCGACCTGACTCATTGGACGGCCGCTGGCAGGCGTATCGCTCGAGGTGCGGGCTGAGCAGGTCGACGTTGGCGGCACACTGCCGTGCCAGCAGCTCGCAGTTGTGGGCTAGGTCGGCCTCGGCCGCGTGCCGCTCCGCCACCCGTCGGAACTCGTCGGCGAGACCTTGCTCCGTCTCGCAGAGCCGACTCAGTTGGCGTCCGATGTACCGGTCAAGCGTCGTCGTCACTGTCACCAAGCGCCTCCAGCCCGGCCGAGCCGGGTTCTGCACAACGGCCCTCGTGGCCGGGATGCGGGTGAATCTTGCCGTGCTTTGTTGTGTGCCCATGCCGAATCGGTCGTAACGGTCCGACGGGTATCGGCCAGAGCCCTTCGCCACCAGTCAGGTGCGGGCGAGCCCCGGAAGGGGGAGCTGCCAGCGCGGCGTCATACCTCTTCGTCGAATGTCACGCGTCGCGCGAACCGGCGGCCGCCTGTACGTCGTCGGCGACACCACGGCTGGTGGCGGCGTCGATGCAGCCGGCTAACAGCCGCGGCAGGTCCGAGCGATCGACGAGTCGGGCGAGTTGCCGCGGATCGTCCGGCAGTCCGAGCGCCTTCGCCCCGCGGAGCGCCTTGTCGTCAACGTATGGCCAGAGGTCCGTCCACACAGCTTGCACCTCGCGGCAAAAGATGGCGGCGCCGGACGGGCCGATGCCAGGGAAGCCTTGCAGCATCTCCTCGACCTCGGACGCATCGTCGGCGCGATCATGCAACCGGCGCAGATCGCCTCCGTAGTCCTCGATCAGCCGCTCGGCACCGTCGCCCAGCATCGTCGACGTCCGCTCGTCATAGCGGCGATAGTGGCCGCGTCCGAGTGCGTCGACGCGGTCCTGCCAGGTCGCAGCCGCCATCGCCTTCGGCGTTCGATAGCCCGAGCGCGACAACTCCCTCGCCGTCCGCAGGGCGATGTCAGAGCTAATACGGGCGGACAGCAACAGCGACAGGACCAACAGCCGATAGAGCGGGGACGGCTTGTCCTTGAGCGGGATTCCCGCCCGCTCGGCATAGGTCGTGCCATGCCGCGAGAGAAGAGTCCGGGCGAGCTCCTTTTGCGTTGCCATGACAACCGCGAGCCTCAGCCCTTTCGGCCGACGTGGAAAAACTCAGCCATCTTGGTCTTGAGCCCCTTCGACACGACGTCCCACGCGTCCGGGTCGCCCTTCAGCACGGCCTCCGTCATGGCCCTGATCTGGTCGAACGTGGCATGCGGTGGGATCGGCGGCACGTTGGGATCGCACCGCACGTCCAAGACGACCGGCCGATCCGCGTTGAGCGCCGTGCGCCACGCCGGGGCCAGGTCGTCGGGCTTGTCGACCTCGATGCCATCGAAGCCCAGTCCACGGGCGAAAGCGGCGTACGAGATGTCGGGGAGGATCTGCGACTCCTCGAACTTCGGCGCCCCACCCATCGCACGTAGCTCCCACGTCACCTGGTTGAGGTCATTGTTGTGGAGGACACAGACAACGCATCGCGGGTCGTCCCACTCCTGCCAGTAGCGCGCGATCGTGATCAGCTCGGCGAGGCCGTTCATCTGCATCGTGCCGTCGCCGACGAGGGCGATCGTTGGCCGGTCGGGGTGGGCATACTTGGCGCCGATGACGTACGGCACGGCCGGACCCATCGTCGCGAGTGTTCCGGACAGCGAACCGCGCATCCGGCCCCGCATCTTCAGGTGGCGGGCGTACCAGTTCGCTGCCGAGCCCGAGTCGGCGGTGATGATCGCGTCGTCGGGTGCCTGCTCGGAGAGCTCCCAGACGATGCGCATCGGGTTGACCGGGTCGGCATCGAGCATCGCCTGGTCTTCGATCACCGACCACCACTGCTCGACATTGCGCTCGATGGCGCCCCGCCACTCACGGTTGTCCTTGCGCTCGAGGTACGGGATCAGAGCGTTGAGAGTCGCCTTGGCCTCGCCAACCAGATTGACCTCGGTCGGGTAGCGCATGCCGATGAAGCGCCCGTCGATGTCGATCTGGATGCCCCGCGCCTGGCCGAAACCGGGGTAGAACTGCGAGTACGGCACGTTCGAGCCCACGATGAGCAGCGTGTCGCAATCGCGCATCATCTCGTACGTCGGCCGGGTACCGAGCAGGCCGATCGAGCCGGTGACGTGCGGCAGCGTGTCGGGCAGGACGTCCTTGCCGAGCAGGGCCTTGGCGATGCCGGCGCCGGTGAGCTCGGCGACCTGCTCGACCTCGGCGACGGCGTTGCGCGCACCCTGACCGATCAGCAGCGCGACCCGCTCGCCGGCGTTGAGAATCTCTGCCGCAGCGGCGACCTCGTCGTCGGGAGCCCGAACGACCGAGTGCGAGTGACTCGGCGGGCTCGACGGCACGTGCTTGAACACGTGCTCCGGCGGGTTGTAGTCCTCCTCCTGGAGGTCGGCCGGAATGATCAGCGCCGTCGGCGCCCGCGCGTACTCGGCCGTGCGGATAGCCCGGTCGAGCGCGTTCGGCAACTGCTCGGCGACGTTGACCTCGACGAGGTACTCGCTTGCGACGTCCTTGAACAGCGCCTGTAGGTCGACCTCCTGCTGGTAGCTG
>JBKOYM010000093.1:0-15557 GCA_046725375.1 Actinomycetota bacterium | reverse complement strand
GTGCCGCTCGTTCAGATCGTCGAGGCCGGCGCCGAGCGACGTTCGCGTCGCTCATCTCCGCGGAAGCCTCCCCAGGGCTTGTCGAGCGGCCCGATGGCGGGACAATCCGGCGTCGCGTCGCCACGGTGCCCGGGTGGGTCGTCGTGTCGGCCTGCCGCGAAAACACGGAAGGAGACTTGGTTGGCACAGCGCCAACGTCGTCGTTCCCGGAGTACTGGGACAGCCCAGCACCCGAGGCGACGAGAGCATGACAACGACGGGATCCTGCCTGTCCTCGCCAAGGCGGTCCGTGAGGTCGAGAGTCGCGCGCAGCGTGGACACATCGAGCGGACGAAGTTTCAAGCGATCGCCTTGCTGGCGCGGGATGAGCGCGCCCGCGTGAAGTCGAACGCGTCCCTTACCGAGGCGGAGCGGGACAAACAGCTCAAACGACTGGACGGAATCGCGACGATCCTCGCGCAGACCGCAGCCGGTGAGCCGTCGCTGTTCCTTCTCCTCGACGAGGACGCCGAGATCAGCGACTCTGCGCTGAGGCTGAAGCGTGAGATGCAAATAGCCGGTGGCGTGGAGCCAGACCCCGAGCCCCCGCAGCCACGGACGCCCGAGACCGTCGTACGCGCGGAGCGGCAGGTCGTCCCGCAGTCGGTGGCCAACGCGCAGCTAGCCAACCCATTTCTCGCGCCCGACTTCTCCGCGGCCGAACGGCGCCGCCCGACGGGGGGACGCCTCGCCGGCTGGCAGCTCATCGATCCGCTGCTGAGTTCGTTCGAGAACGCCGCACCCGGTGCGTCGTCGTGCATGGATCTGCCCGAACCGGCTCGGACGCGACTGCCGTCCGGCCTCGAGTTGATGCCGCACCAAGCCCGAGTGGTCGCTGCCGCTGCCGGCGGACACCGTACGTTCCTGCTGGCGGACGAGCCGGGATTGGGCAAGACCGCGGAGGCCTTGCTTGCCGCCCGAGCCGCGAACGCCTACCCGCTGCTCTGCGTGGTGCCGAGCGTGGTCAAGACGAACTGGGCCCGTGAGGCCGCCCGCTGGACGCCCTCGCGCAGCGTCACTGTGATCCAAGGCAGCGGCGAGACAGTCGACGGATTCGCAGACATCGTCGTCGTGAACTACGAAGTGCTCGACCGCCACGTGGGCTGGATCGCGACCCACGGCTTCCGCGGCATGGTCGTCGACGAGGCGCACTTCATCAAGAACAAGAAGTCCCAGCGGTCTCAGCACGTCCTCGAGATCGCCGACCGGATCCGCCAGCGGGTCCCGAAGCCACTGATGATGGCGCTCACGGGCACCCCGCTGATCAACGACATCGACGACTTCCGCGCGATCTGGCAGTTCCTCGGCTGGATCGAGGTCAAGAAGCCCGGTCCAGAGCTCATGACGGCGCTGGAGGATACCGGCCTGACACCTATCGATCGCGGCTTCCAGCCCGCGGCACGCCAAGCCGTCATCGATCTCGGCATCGTCCGGCGACGCAAGGTCGACGTCGCCAACGACATTCCGGCGAGGCGGATCGCCGACCTCCCGGTGGAGCTCGACCTGGCCACGACCCGCTCCATCCGCGACGCCGAGCGGGACCTCGCGTTGCGGCTGCTTCAGCGGTACGACGCCGCCCTGGCCGCGCGTCCGAACCAGGAGACTGCCAAGGGAATCGACCAAGACCTCGTACGCCGAGTCGTGGGTTGGGAGCTCAAGGAAGCGGCGGAGTCGTCCTCGGGCGAGAACGTCTTCGCAATGGTCCGCCGGATCGGCCAGGCGAAGGCCACGCTGGCTGCCGACTACGCCGCCCAGCTGGCGCGTAACGCGGGCAAGGTGGTGTTCTTCGCCAAGCACATCGACGTGATGGACGCGGCCGCGGACCTGTTCGCATCCCGCGGCATTCGCTACGCGTCGGTCCGCGGCGACCAGACCCCCGCCGTACGCCAGCGCAATATCGACGCATTCGTCAACGATGAGGGCGTCGAGATCGCGATCTGCTCCCTGACCGCCGCCGGTACGGGCCTGAACCTGCAGGTCGCCAGCAACGTCGTCCTCGCCGAGCTGTCCTGGACCAACGCCGAACAGACTCAGGCCATCGACCGCGTCCACCGGATCGGGCAAACCGAACCCGTCACGGCCTGGCGGATCATTGCCGCCCAGACGATCGACGCTAAGATCGCGGAACTCATAGACGCCAAAGCGGGTCTGGCCGCACGCGCGCTCGACGGCTCGGACACCGAAGTCGCATCCTCCGCCGACGTCCAGACCGAAGCTCTGGTGGCGCTTCTGACCGAGGCGCTGACCGAACGGCAGGACTGAACCGCGCGATCCGGCCTCGGCTGCTGCCTTCGTACGCGAGGCAGCAGGAGACTTAGAGTTCAGCCGGCGACGAGGCTTGCCTTCACGGCGAGCTGGTCGACGAAGTCGTTCATCTCGTGGCCCGAGTGTCCCTTCACCCAATGGAAGGCGACGTCGCCCCGATCGTTGACAGCCTGAACCAACGGTTCCCACAGGTCGCGGTTGGCCACGGGCTTCTTCTGCGAGTTGATCCAGCCTCGGTCCAGCCACCCGGCCCACCACCGGTCGCGGAAGCAGTTGACGACATACGTCGAGTCGCTCACGACGATCAGCGGCCCGTCGATCGACTTGACCGCTTCGAGCGCGGCTTGGATCTCCATCCGCTGGTTGGTGGTGGCGGGCACGAACCCGGAGTCCCACGTGTCGTGATCGATCGCCCATGCCCACCCTCCGGGTCCGGGATTTCCGGCGCATGCGCCATCGGTGTAGACCGAGGCAGCGCCAGCCGGAGCGGTCATCGCCGCTTTGGCGGGCCGGCGTCGCTTGTGCCCGCTAGAACGCCGCCCCTGGCGCGAGGCAGTTACGATCGCGTCGCTGCTTGGCTCGCACGCGGCGTGTACCCAGGCGCTCGAGTCCTCGCCGAGACTCGCGATGCTGTCACCGGGCCGGATCGGCTCTGGGCAGATCGCGCACCGTCCGGAGTACTTGGCGAGCATCACGTTCCTCCTCGCTGACGTTCCCCGCATCAGATCGGGCTTCCGGCGCGCCCTGCTCAGAGGTCTTAAGGCTAGTGGGTTGGTCTCCTCTATGAGTTGTCGCTCGCGTCGATCTCGCTGCGATGGACCGGCTCGTCGCGGTTGACGACTCGCTCGGCGGTCGGGTGATGGGACGACGCTGGGAAGATCTATGCGGGTTTGCCGGCGTCGATCCAGCGGCGGAAGACGGCGACACGCTCCGCGGGCCATGCTCCGTCGCACGGCATCGTGCCGGCCTCGAGCCGGTCAACGATGGCGTCGGCGTGGGTCGAAACGTCGTCGTGGGACCACAGATCGAGGGCGAAGCGCATCGCATCGCGGTCGCTCTCGCGGAACAGTGGCTTGATGTCTTCCTCGAAATGCACCGGCTCCTTCTCCGTTGCGATCGCGCCTGCCTTACCGCCGCCGGTCGCAAATCGACTGACCGCTCTCCAATCCGCGAAGTGCCCGGCGAGCGCGTCTCCCACGGCGGTCAGCGTGCGCTGAACCGGTCCGAGCGCGCTCGCCACGCGCTCCGGCGAGCCCTCCGTGACGGCATCGCAGAAGGTCGAGGCGTCGCGCACCCGCTCCTCGAGTAGCGTCCAGGCGGATTCGCGATGCGGGAGGAGGTCGTCGTCTTCGTAGAAGAGCTCGAAGCTGGGCCCAGCGGTGCGTCCGGGGTGGCCGGGCCCGACCGGCAATGTGGTTATCAACTCACCGAGCGGCCTCAGCACGCCGCCCATCAGCGTGCTGGCCGCCCTCGCGAGCGTGCCAAGCTGCGCGTCGGTCTCCTCCGTGTGCGCGAAGTACCGCTCCAGGATCTGGATGAGGATCTCGTACGTGACGTTGAAGAGATCAGTGCACATGGACGTCGCGCGATCGGCGATGAGGGGGATCGATTCGTCGCGCTCGCCACGACGTACGCGCGCGAACATCACGGGCCGGACCGGGTCGAACGCCGGATTCGCCGCAAGCATCGCGCGGTACTCCTCGAGTACCCGGACGAACTCTCCGAAGTGCGCCGTATCCCAACGGCCGCGCGCCCCCTCGCCCTGCTCGAGGATCGTATCGAGCGCTCGCTGGGCCGACGCGAGGTCGGTCACCGCGACGAGCTCGGGCCACCGGAAGTCGGTGCTCGTCGCCTGTGCGCGTGGCGGGCCGACGAACAGGTAGCGCTCGCCGAACTTGTCGGCAAGGTGCGCCAGCCCCTGCTCGATCGAGCGATACAGGTGGCCGATGGTTGCGAAGTCCTGTAGCTGGGGGACGATGTCGCCCTCGGTCATGAGAGGCACTGCTTCGTGCACCGGCGCATCGATGCCGGCGGCACCTTCGAGCGCCATGCCCTCCGGGCGCTCGAGGAACAGGAAGTGCTGGAGGGCCTGCTCGCCGAAGGGCACCAGCATCAGGTTCACGGCGCCGGGATAGTGGTGCGCGGGAGCGGGAAGGTTCGGCCGGGCCAGATGAGGTGCCGCGCCAATCGCGGAGAGGACGTTCTGCACGAGCGCCAGGTGCAGCATCTCCTCGGTGGCGACATGGGCGATCGTGTGGCGCCAACGGGTGACGGCTTCCAGCTCCTCCGGCGTGAGGCCCTCGTCCGTGCCCTGTTTGAGCGAGTACGCCGCGAACAGGTACTGGCACATGATGCCGTGCTCAAGCTCGGCCGCCTGACACAGCATGTAGATGAGCGCCTCGCGGTGCTCGATGACGAAGGGCGCCTCGGGATCCGCCCGTCCGCCACGCGTGGCCAACACCTCGGAGAGCCGTCCCCGTCCGGCGTTGCCAATCGGATCAACCATTCCTGGCACTCAACCTTGCGCGAATCGCCGCTCAGGCGAATCGCTTGATGAAGTCGAGTGTCGCCTGGGCGACCTCGCGCCAGCCGTGGTCGATGGTGAGGGAATGGCCTCGGTTCGGGACCTTCACGATTTCCGTCACGCCGGGGTTGTGTTTCTGCCGCTTGTAGGCGGCGTTCGCGATCGCCCACGGCACGGTGTGGTCCTTCTCGCCGTCGATGATCAGCAGGGGGCCGCGGTCGGGGTTCTTGGTGTCGACTTTCGCCTCGGTCCACGGGTTGAGGTTCGCGTTGCCCATCTGCACGAGAGCAATCCCTGAGCCAGCGACGTGGAACGTTTCGTAGAGCTCCTTCGACTCCTGTTCGTCCAGCGCGTTCGTCCAGCCGTACTTGAACTGATCGAATGTCAGCGTGATCGCGCGGCCCCTCGTGCGTGGGTCGACCAGGAAGGGACCCACTCCCTTGAGCACGGACGCCGGCAGCGGCAAAACGCCGCGGAAGACCCCAGGGTCGATCGCCACCGTGACCGCTGAGAAACCCCGTCCCGCTAGCATCTGCGCCAGCAACCCCCCGGTCGAGTGCCCGACCAGCGCTGGCTTCTTGCCGAGGGCGTTGATGATCTCGAGCGTGTGATCGGCGATCTGCTTCAAGGTCTTCTTGGCGAGGACGTCCGGGTTCGCTCGGGCCTCTTCAACCGTCTCCGGATCGTCCGGCCAGTCCGGTGTCAGCGACGCGTAGCCTGCCTGCTCGAAGAAGTCTGCCCAGTTGGCCCAGCTGCTCGGCAGTACCCAAAGGCCATGGATGAAGACGACCGGGGTCTTGCCAGCGGCGGTGGCCGCCTCGATCTCCCGGTTCTCACGCTCGGAAATAGCGGGCATGCCGACCTCCCGTCCATGGGGTGGTACACAACGCTAGGAGTGCCGGACCTGGCTGGCATGGGTCGAAGGTCCCGCTGTGACACCGGGAAGCCACAGGAGGTCGTGGCCGACCTTGGCGCGCAACTGCAGGATGAAGTCGGGAACAGGCACGTGATGACCATACGCATGGGCTTCGACGTCGCGAATCCAGCGGCGCCGATGGGCCGTCTCGAGATATCGGGCTGGATGTTTGGTTGACTACGCAAACGTGGGTCTGACTCACGAGGTTGTCAGCGGGCCGACCGGGAAGCTGGTGGGCGTCTGGACCGCGGCTTGTGACAGTCCGACCGACTTCAGCTCGATCGCCAAGGCGAATCCGATGATTGCGTTCGCGCGGATCGGTGGCACGACGACGGTGCACCTGCGTGGCCCGGAGACGAAGGCGACGACGATGTCGTGCCCGGCTGATTCGGAGTACTTCGGGGCCGAGCTCCGTCTCGGGGCATATCTGCCGATGTTTCCTCCGATCCGGCTGGCCAACCTGCAGGACGCGGTGTTGCCGAGGCTGTCGGACGGTCGGATCCTGCTCGATGGCCGCGCCTGGGAGATGCCAACGCCGCAGAACATCGACGTCTTCGTCGACCGTCTGGAACGCGCCGGCTTGTTGGTGTTCGACCCGCTGGTCGAGGAGATCCAGCATGGCGGAGTCGTACGCACGATGTCGGAGCGGACCGCCCAGAGCCGATTCGTGCGGTCCGTCGGTCTGTCGCGACGCAAGCTGCTGGCGATCGAGCGGGCCCGGCACGCGTCGCGACTCCTGCGAGCGGGTGTGTCGATCGCAGACGTGATCTGCGATGCGGGCTACTACGACCAGCCGCATTTGACTCGGGCGCTGCGACGGCTGATCGGTCACACTCCGGCCGAACTGGTGCGAGGCGGGCAGTTCATCGTCTTGTGACTTGCGGTTCGGTACAAGACGGGTCCGCACATGAGTACGTAGGTTTTTGCCATGAGGAGACTGGTCGAATCTACGTTCATCTCACTGGACGGAATGGTTTCCGGGGAGCAATTTTGGGCTGCCCAGGGGAGATTCCGCGACGACAATCACATGGCGTACGCCGCAAGGCTGATGGAGCCCGCCGAGGCTCTCGTACTCGGGCGGGAGACCTACGAGGTATTCGCGTCGTCGTGGCCGGGCCGGCCGGGCGAGTTCGCCGACCGGATCAACTCGATGCCGAAGTACGTCGCATCGCGCACCCTGACCGACGTCAGCTGGAACGCCGAGATCCTGCAGGGCGACGCCGTCCAGGCGGTTGCCAAGCTCAAGGAGTCCGGCGACGGGACGCTGCTCAAGTACGGCACCGGCTCGTTCAGCCAAGCCCTCTTGGAAGCCGGGTTGGTGGACGAGCTGCACCTGTGGGTGTTTCCGTTCATCGCCGGGTCCGGCGAGACACTTCTCCCCGGGATCGCGACCACCCAGCTCGACCTCGCCGAGGTGACCGAGATCGGCAATGGCACCGTCGTGCTGACGTACACGCCGCAGCGTTAGCGCTTGGGCCGATCCGTCCGGGCGGGGGGCCTCTTCGGTCAGACGGTCGGGTCGGGCAGAAGCTCTCGTACCTCTTGCGAACAGCGGCAGGCGGCGGCGATCTTGGCTGCCCACTCCAACGCCTCCTTGCGTGTAGGCACGTCGACGACCGCAAATCCGCCGATGACCTCCTTGGTCTCCGGGTACGGGCCGTCGGTGACCGTCCCATCGGTGGCGACGATATTTGCCCGCTGGCTCTCCAGCCCGCCGCCGAAGACCCACGCACCCGCGTCCTTGGCCTCCTCGACCACCGCGTGCGCGGCCTTGGCCACGTCGGGCAGCTCTTACTCGGGGAAGTCCATCCAGCCGTCATCGAACGAGATCAGGTACCGCGTCATCCCACGACTCCTTTGTCCCAGCGGCCTTTTCCGGCCGCCTCTCACCTGTTCTACGAACGCCTCGCGCCGGATCCGACAGGCTTCCAGACGAAATTCTCACGGGGATCTCCGCCGTTTCTTCCCACCGGCGTCATGTGACGCCTGTCTGCGCAGATTATCGCCGCTGCCACTGGATACGATTAGTCCAAACGCACTCACATAGCCGCGATCTACGCGGGCCCTAGCCCGACAGTGCGACCCGCTCGGCCGCGCGCTCGCACTCAGCGGCACGGTGAGCTGAAGCGTCCAAGGCGAACTTCTCGGCGACGCGAACGGTCTCCTCACCGAGCGCTCGGAGCTGCCGGCCGACGGTGTGATCCCGGACCTGACCGTCCTCGCCGAAGACCCGGGACGCCGCCGCCACCGGAACCACGTACGGAACGGACCAGCCGCGAAGCGACCGGGCGGCGAACTCCATCGTGATGATGGCCTGCAGGCCATGCATGCCGCCGGAGGCGCTGATCAGCCCGATGACCTTGTCGCTCAGGTACGGCGGGTCGCGGTCGCCCAGCAGGTGGAGCCAGTCGATTGCGTTCTTGAAGGCACCGGCGATCGTCCCTTGATACATCGGGCTGGCCCAGAGCATTCCGTCGGCCGCGTAGCACGATTCGATCAGCCTGGTGGCGGCCTCGGTCGGTTCGCGGGTGTCCGCGTTGTACATCGGAAGATCGAGCGCGCGGATGTCGAGGAGCTCCGTCTTGGCGCCGGCGCCCTTTGCTCCCTCCAGGGCCAGCTTCAGCGCGGCCAGACTCGTGGACACTCTCGCCGTCGAACCTCCCAGGCCGACGATCGAGAGCCGTCTTCCGGTGTAGTCAGCGATCGTACGACGCTACCTTCGATGGCGGTGGTCAGAACAGTCCGTACGGCTTGGTCTAAATCGAGGGTGGATGAGAGTCGGGCTGGCTGTCGGACGGCTCGACACCAGTTGATGCAGCCGATATCAAGGAGCATGCCCGTACCGACCTTCGGTGTCATGCACGACTTTCGGCGGCCGCGTGGATGGAAAGGATCTGTGGCGGCCTACTATCGCGAGTGCCTCGACCTCGTGGACGAGGCCGACGCTCTCGGATTCGACGCGGTATGGCTGTCCGAGCACCACGGGACCGCGGACGGATTCCCGGGCTCGCCGCTGACTTTGGCCGCAGCCATTGCCGCACGCACCAGCCGGATCCGGGTCGGCACGAATGTCTTGGTGCTGCCGCTGCATCACCCGGTCAAGGTCGCCGAAGACGGTGCGATCGTGCACGCGTTGTCCGGTGGCCGCCTGGTTCTTGGCGTCGGGCAGGGCTATGCGGCGCACGAGTACGCGTTGTTCGGTGTCGACCGCGCGCACCGGCCATCTCGGTTCGAGGAAGGACTTCGGATCATCCGCCAGGCATGGCGGGAGGGCCGGACCGGCTTCGAGGGGCGCCGGTTCTCGTGCCGGACGGGCCGTTCGAGCCGCGTCCCGGGTCCGAGGCACCGATCTACGTCGGTGCGCATGGTGAGCCTGCGCTTGACCGTGCGATTCGGCTCGCCGATGGACTGCTGTGCTATGTGTCGGAGCCGGCGCACGCTGCGCAGCGGTACGAGAGTTATCTCGCCGCCCTCGAGCGCGGCGGGCGATCTCGGCCGAGCCTTCCGTTTGTGCTGACCCACGTGTGCCATGTGGCCGTCGATGCGGAGACCGCATGGCGGCAGGCCGGACCCGGGATCGCTTACCTGGAGTCGGAGCTGCCTGGCGCGCCGCGGCGTACGGTCGACGACCTCGATCCGAGTGCCTTCCTGGTCGGCACGCCCGACGATGTGGCGGCTCGCCTGGCCGATCTTTACGCCGCAGTGCCCTTCGACCACTTCGCATTCTGGGCGCGCCTGCCTGGACTCACGACGGCACAAGCCTCGACTGCCCAGCGGCTGTTCGCGGACAAGGTCGCCCCACGGATCGGTCAGCCTTGATTCCGTCCGCACCACCTTCATGCACGATTGTTTGGATGACCGCAGTGACCGGATCTTAGGCGGCGCGTGTGACGAGCAGGCGCCGCATTGCGACGATGCCGGCGAACGGCCCGACCGCCAGCACGGCGAGCGCCAAGTGCCAGCCGACCGCCTGCTCGACGGCGGGTACGAGCCAAATCGTCGCGCCCGTAAGCTCACCTGATCCCCTCGGTACGGCGCCGACAGCCTCACGAGCGGGCCAAGCAGTGCGTACCCGTTGCTCGCGGTGAAACGCTCCGGAGATGCTCACCGCACCGTGAAGCTGGTCGACCCCACGCTCACGTACTGGTCCGTGAGGAGGTAGTGGGCGACGTACCGGCCCGGTGGGAGCGGCCAGGGGCGGCCCTGGTGGTCGCGGCCCAGGACGAGCTCGCCCTCGGTGGTCGGGGGAAGGGCGCCGGCGTCGTGGCCACCCGTGTAGCCCCAGACCAGGTAGTCGTCGGTCTTGGGGTCCGCAGCTCCTGAGCGATAGACGCCGATCCAGTCCCAGCGGTTCGCCGGCCCGTCCGTCCATCTGACCGTAATCGGATCGCCCACGTCGTAGGTCTCCGCGTCCGTGGTCAGGTCGACACGTGCGGCCCGCGGGCGCACGTAGAGATCGTTGCTCGCGGCGACCGACCCGTCCTCGTCGACCAGGTCGACTCGGTAGGCGCCGGCCGCGAGTGAGTCCGTGTCGACCTCGACGGTCCGGGCAGGCCCGGACACGTCGTACGACGCCGTCGACGGACCGCCGAGCTCGACCGTGCCGGACGAGTCGCCAGGCGGCAGCCGGTAGGTCACCGTCACGGTGTCGCCGACCGTGACCAGACGGCTCGATAGGGCAACCAGGGTTGGCAGCGGCATCGGCGCGACGTCCAGATGCGCGAGTACGGCGCGGTGGTCCGACGTCCACCGCGGGTAGCCGCGGTCCACGCCATCAGCGCCCTGCTCCCCGACGACCTCGGTGCTCTCCACATCGACCGGCCCGCCGACGTACGCGTAGTCGATCCGCCGCGGGCTGCCCCCGCTGCCCGCGACCTGGCCCCACGTGTTGCCCGGGTCGGTCAGGGGATCGGGGTGCGTCTCGCGGTAGGTGTCGCGCAGGCCCGCGTCCACCAGCGCCTCGCTCACCGGCCAAGGCACCGGGCCGAGACCGCCGTGCTGCGCCGCCGTGGCCTTCGTCCAGTCCAGGTGCGAGGGCTCGTTGAGGTCTCCGGTGAACAGCAGCGGCCAGCCCTGGTCCAGCAGCCGGGTCGCCGAAGGCAGGAGCGTCTCCACCGACGACAGCCGGACCTCCCGCTCCGTGGCCAGGACGTCCTCGAGCGGTACGCCGCGCTCCAGCCGGTTCGGGCCGTCCTGCACGTAGTCGAGGTGGGTGTTGATCATCGCGACCGCCTCACCCGGCCGCACCTCCAGGAACGCGTACCGGCCGTCGGCGCCCGACGGCTCCAGAATCGGGTACTTCGAGAGGATCTGCAGGCCGACGTTGTAATACGGGTAGCCGGCCTTCGCCGCGATCTCCGGCAGCCGGTTGTAGGACTCCAGAACTCCGACGACGTCCGCGTCGACGTCGGCCATCACCTGATCCGTAGCGTTGCTGCCGCCGTACTCCACGTTGAAGACAAGCAGCGAGAGCGGCATCACGTCCGAGGACGACGCCGCCGAAGCAGAAGGCTCGGGCTGCGGGCTCGCCGGATCGTCGGGAGAGTCCGTGCATCCAGGCGAGGCCGCGCTGACGCCCAGCACGAGTCCCACCAAGGCCGCCGTGGCGCGTCGCATGTCAAATCTCGTCCGCCGTCTACTGACTGAATGGCCAGTCAGTACGACGATAGGACAGCATGGCCACGAGCGCCACCTCTTGCGCCCTGAGAGGGTTTCCTCTAGCGGTGGCACGTTCGCGGCGACGGCGGTGCCTTCCGCGTGGTGTCACGAAGCCGACTGCCTACGGCTGTCGCGGCGGTGTGCATGGCATCCTCGAGCTTGTGATCGGACGTCTCGAGAAAACGGTCATCGACTGCCCAGATCCCAGGTCGCTGGCAGGCTTTTATTGCCAGGTGTTAGGGATGCGCGTCAACGAAGACATCGACGGGGAGTGGGTGGTTGTCGGCTCGCAGCCGGGAGGGCGAGAAGTGGCGTTCCAGCGGGCGACCGGATGGGTCCCACCACGATGGCCTGACCCGGCGTATCCCCAGCAGATGCACCTCGACATCCGCGTGACCGACCCGGACCGAGCTGAGGAACAGTTGATCGCCCTCGGTGCAACCCGCGCGCGAGGTGAGCGTGAGACCGGTTTTCGGGTCTTCCTCGACCCGGTGGGCCACCCCTTCTGCATCATCTTTGGGCAGACCGCACTCTGACATCGTCATTGCTGTCAGCTCGAGAATCGCGTCGAGGGTCCGGGGCCGGCCGCGTGCGCAGCGGCGCGGGCTGGGGTCGAGGGCCGGTCGCGATTGTCGTACTTACTGCAGAGGAAACGGTGGCTGCCACCACGAGGGTTGGGATTCGACGCTCACGTGCTCAACCCACTTGACCCACCAGAAGCCACGGCGGCCGGGCGCGACCAGGCGGACCGGCGCACCGTGACCGGGAGACAGTGGGACGCCGCCGACGTGTGTGGCGAGTAGCAGCGAGGCGGCGTCTTCGGGTGGGAAACGTCGCGAGTAGCCAGTAACCGAACGCACCATGATCGACCCGTCGTCCACAGGCCCGAGCAGGGTCTCCAGCCGGATGCCGCGCCAGGTCTGCTCCGCCCACCAACCGCCGGTGCAGTCGAGCACCGCCGTCAGCGTCGTGCCGGTGAACGCGAGCAGCTCGCCGTACGGTAGTCGCAGCGTCGGTTGGTCGGGCCGGCTGACCAGCAGCTCGTACGCGTCCACATCGCTGTCGGGCACGCTGTCGGTGAACCATTGGGTGATGGGCATTGCGGCCGGTTCGCCGGACCCGGCTTCGTACGATCCGGTCGCGCGGCGGTGTGCCCCTGGCAGACGCGCCGCCAGCGTGACGGCCTCCACCGCGCCGTACGCCAGTGCCGCGCCACCGGCCACGCCCATCGCCTGCAACGCGGTTCGCCGGGACAGGTCCGTCGCGCGGAGCCGCTGCGGTCGTCGGACCACGTGGTGCACTGCAAGCGGCACGGCCACAACGGCGGCGCCCACGTGTATAGCGAGAGCGTTCACCCCACCCAACTCGAGCGGACCGAGTGTTGAATGGACGATCCCGGCCAGCAGGCTGGCGGCGATCACCACGGCGAACGCGACCGCAAGACCGTGCCGGCGTCGTCGGCGCAGTCCACGGCGCACGATCATGCTCTTCCACGGGACCAACACGAGGATCCCGAGGCCGAGAATGCCGTGGATCACGCTCACGACCCGGGAGTCCGGCGAACCCTCCACCCCGAACCCGACCCAGCCGGAAACGAACGCCGCTACGAGCAGCGCAAGGAGCGCCAGGTTGGTCCGCCGGCTCGACCGGGGCGAGACGACCACCTCCCCAGTGTGCAACGGTCTGCCGGCATCCTGACCCCGGACGGGCCACGACAGAGTCCGAGCACGCGCCTTGCCTCCACTCCGCGAGACGTCGGAGGCGGCAAGGGCCGCAGGCTCTTTCGAGCGATCAACGGCTAGGAGGGGAAGAGTCTCCAGTGCCCCTCGGAGACGACCTCGACGGTGCCATCGACCACCTTGATGGCCGTCTCGTCGTCCATCGCGTACGCCGGACCTGAGATGCTGGCCGCCCATTGTTCCGCGTCGGCCATGGAGTTGCCCGGCATGCCGTCTTGAGCCAGGTGTGGACAGATCGAGAAGTCAACCATGCCCAATGTGGTGTCGTCACCGGTCGGTGGTCTCCACTGGACGAAGTCCTCCCCGATCCTGGGGGTCATCACCATGCTCCCGGCGCTCAGTCCCACCCAGACCGTCTCGCGCAGCGACGGAAGCAGGTCCGCCAGCCCGGACTGTCGCATCCAGTGGCACAGATACAGGGCATCGCCGCCTGCCACAAGCAGGACGTCGGTCTCGCGGACCAACGGCACCCAGTGTTGTTCGTCGATGCTGGGCAGCGCGGTGAGCTCCAGCACACCGACGGACTTCCAGCCCAGCTCGACCATGGGAAGGTCGGAGTTTCCACTGATGAACTGCCAGGGCCGGGCGCCGGGGCCGACGTCGGGGTGCCCGTACTGCGCGGTGGGGATGCACAGGGCGCTCGAGTCGGCGATCGGCTTGCCCAGCAGATCGACCAACGCGTCGCGGATGCTGGCGTTTTTGACGCCCGCGGACGTGAGAAGAAGTCTCACGATGCCTCCCGGTCGAGTGCGATGGAGCGGTCCTCGGTAGAGACCGTTTCTGGTGTCCGAGCTAGTCGCTGACGATTTGTGTGAACGCGGGTTCGTCGCGGATCGGATCGAGGTCGGAGTCGTCCTTGGCAGCAGCGCGAAACTCCTCCGACATGGCGATGGCGTGCCGGAGGTGATCGAGTGCTTCACTCGTCCGGCCGCAGAGACTCTCGCAGCAGGCGAGGTTGAAGAACAACATGGGGTACTGCGGGGCGGCTGCGACCGTGGCGTGTAGACGGTCGGCGACCTCGGCGTACTCGCCCGCCTGATAGAGGGGGGCGAGCGGGGCCCACAATTCCCAGCCGCGGGCTTCGTACGCCTTTCCCGGCGTGCCCTCCAGCGCGATGATGATCGTCCCTGCCTCCTTGGCGACGGCCGTGCGATTGGTGCGGGGTGGGGCGAACAGCAGGGTTCCGGCCGGCGCATCGACCCGGTCACCGTCGAGTTCGAACATCGCGTCGCCGCGCAGCACGAGGAAGAGCTCCTGGTCAGCAGTGGGGTCGCCCTCGTCGTGCTCGTTGATCACGCGGTCGCCGGCCGCACGGGCCGTCCAAGCAGTCACGCCGAACGCCGTGATGCCCAGGTGGTGTCGGATCGGCCGATAGAGACAGCCTGCGTCGGCAAATTCCTCGATCTCGTCCAGGTGCGCAACCGCGTAACGCGTCATGGTCCCACCCATCGTCGCCATCCCTTACCGCCCGCCGAGATGTACCTGGTGCATCGACTAGCCATGTCGGAGAGCCTAAGACCCTATCCGGACGATCCGCGTCCGCATTGGCAAATCGCCCGATGGCCGCCCACCTCCACTTACGATTCGGCGGCGAGCACGACGGCGATTAGAGGGGCTTGCCGTACGCGTCGTGGTAGTTCCACCACCCGTACGGTGGAGTTTGCGGATAGCCCTGCGGCGAGTCCTCCCACTCCTCCTGGCGGCCGAGCGCGGTGATATCCAGGTAACTCCAGGTGCTGCCCATCGCCTCGTCGCCCCGGCTGTCGATGAAGTAGGTGCGGTAGATTCGCTCGCCGTCGCGGACGAAGGCGTTGGTTCCGTGCCACTGGTCCACGCCGAAGTCTTTGTCGAAGTCGTCGGTGAGCGTGTACCAAGGGATCAGTTCCCAGCCCATGCGCTCCTTCAGCCCCCGGATCTCGGCCTGCGGGGCGCGCGAAACGAACACGAGCGTCGTGTCCCGCGCGTTCAGGTGTGCGGGGTGCGCCACCTGGTCGGCGACGAATGAGCAGCCCACGCAGGCTCGCTCCGGGTACGCGCCGCCCCCCTCTGGGTACGTGGTGACGTCCGGAGCGTAGAAGGCTCGGTAGACGATCAACTGGCGGCGACCCTCGAACAGGTCGAGAAGGCTCAACGGGCCCTCCGGGCCGTCGAAGCGGTAGTCCTTCTCCACCGCCATCCACGGCATCCGGCGGCGCTTGGCAGCCAGCGCATCGCGGGCCCGGGTCAGCTTCTTCTCCTCGACCAGCAGCTCCTCGCGGGCGGCATTCCACTCCTGCGGTGACACGATCGGCGGAGTCTTCATCGTGGCCTGGCCTCCCTTACCGAACCTTGTTGGCTAACCCTTCTCGCCCGAGGGCCCCGGTGTCAACGCCACGGAAACCGGTGACCGCCGACACTCCGTCGATGACATCGGCGC
>JBKOYM010000101.1:0-13976 GCA_046725375.1 Actinomycetota bacterium | reverse complement strand
GCCCGAGGGCGTCGACCACGTGCTGCTGCGGACGCTGGTGTCGAGGGACCAGCCGCGAGTGCACTCGCTGATCGGGGTGTACGCCGGGGCGGCCTGGCACGAACGCGAGACGCACGAGATGTTCGGCGTCGAGTTCGTCGGCGGTCCGAACGAGCCGCTGCTGCTGCCGGACGGGTTCGAGGGTCACCCACTGCGCAAGGACTTCTACCTGGTGTCTCGCGTCGTCAAGGACTGGCCGGGGCGGAAGGAGCCGGGAGAGTCGGACGCCGACGCGGCCCCCTCGCGCCGCCGCGTGGCGCCACCCGGCCTCCCCGACCCGATCGAGTGGGGCCCACGCGACCCCGAGGGCGCCGACCCCGACGAGTTGTCAGGCACATATGGCCCTGGGGGGCAACATGCGCCTGACAAGTCCGCCGAAGGCCCGGGGGAGTCCGATGGCTGACGCGTTCGAGGTCGCGCTGCGCTGTGCCGCTGTACTCGCGGCGTTCCTGCTGCTGCCGTTGCTCGTGGGCCAGACCGAACACAAGGCGATGGCCCACATGCAGTCGCGAGTCGGCCCGATGTACGCGGGCCGCTTCCACGGGTGGGCGCAGCTCGTCGCCGACGGGGTCAAGTTCGCGCAGAAGGAGTCGGTCGCACCGGTCGCCGCCGACCGTACGGTGTTCGAGATCGCACCGGGAGTCGCGCTGGTGCCGTACCTCGTCGCGATGATCGCGATCCCGCTCGGTCCGGGGTTGGTCGGCCAGGATCTCGACATCGGGCTGTTCTTCGTTCTCGCGATCACGAGCGTCGGTGTGCTCGGCACCCTGATGGGTGGGTGGGCCAGCGCCAACAAGTACAGCCTGCTCGGCAGCATGCGGGTCGCGGTGCAGCTGATGTCGTACGAGCTGCCGTTCGTGCTTGCCGCCTCCAGCGTCGCGATGGCGGCCGGGACACTCTCGCTGCCGGGCATCGTTGAGGCGTGGGAACCGTGGTGGCTGCTGTGGCAGTTGCCCGGCGCGGTGGTGTTCTTCGTCGCCGGGCTGGCCGAGCTGCAGCGGCCGCCGTTCGACATGCCGGTGGCCGATTCGGAGCTGGTCTTCGGGCCCTACACCGAGTACGGCGGGATCCGGTTCGCCATGTTCCTGCTCGCCGAGTACGCCGGGATCGTCGTCTTGTCGGCCCTGACCGCCGTACTCTTCCTCGGTGGCTGGCACGGTCCGGCCGCTGACGACTTCGGTTGGCTCTGGACGCTGGTCAAGACCGGCGCCGTGGCGTTCGTGGTGATCTGGGTCCGGGTCGCCTTCCCGCGATTGCGAGAGGATCAGCTGAACACGCTCGCCTGGAAGGTGCTCGTCCCCGTGGTGCTGCTGCAGTTGGCCCTGACGACCGTCGTGGCGGTGAAGATCGCATGAATGCGTTCGGGCGCGGCCTGCTGCATGGGCTTCGGATCACCGCGCGCAACCTGCTGCGTCGGTCGGTCACGTCGCAATATCCCGACGCGAAGCCGGAGCTGCCGCCCCGGTCGCGTGGCGTGATCGCGCTGCAAGAGGAAAACTGCACCGTCTGCATGCTCTGCGCCCGCGAGTGCCCGGCGTGGTGCATCTACATCGACTCGCACAAGGAGGTCACGCCGCCGCAAGTCGAGGGTGGGCGGGAGCGCAGCCACAACGTGCTCGACCGGTTTGCGATCGACTTCTCGCTGTGCATGTACTGCAGCATCTGCATCGAGGCCTGCCCGTTCGACGCGTTGCACTGGACGCCGGAGTTCGAGTACGCCGAGTACGACATCCTCGACCTGACCCACGAGCGTGATCGGCTCCGCGACTGGATGTGGACGGTGCCGCCGCCGCCGGCGTACGACGCGAGCGCCGAGGAGCCGAAGGAGGTCGCCGCCGCTCGCAAGGCGGCCGAGCGGGAGGCCGCGAAGCAATCGAACGGGGAGGAGTCGTGACGACGGTCGAGGTGCTGTTTTGGTTGCTGTCGTGCCTCGCCTTCGGGTCGGCGGTGCTCGTCGTGACGACGGACCATCTCGTACACGCGGCGCTGTGGCTGGTCGTGACGCTCGGCGCTCTCGCCGGCTGCTATCTGCTGCTGACAGCGGAGTTCGTCGCCTGGGTGCAGGTGCTGATCTACGTCGGTGCGGTCGTGGTGCTGCTGTTGTTCGCGCTCATGCTGACCCGGGCGCCGACGGGTCCGGAGGCGGCGACGACGACGCGCAACCAGCCGGTGGCGATCCTCGCCGGGGTGGCGACGACGGCGGTACTCGCGGTGGTCCTCGTCGACGGGTTTCGAGGGGCCGAGATCGACGTCGACAGCGGGCCGGCAGGGGCGGCGGAGTCGGTCGGCGACGCGATCTTTCGGCACTGGGTGCTGGCCTTCGAGGTCGTGAGCGTCGTTCTCTTGGCGGCCCTCGTGGGCGCGATCGTGCTGTCGAGGCGGTCGGACGGCGAGTTGTCAGCCCTCAGTAGGCCCCCGGCCCGAGTCGAGGCTGACAAGTCCGAGGGGGACGGCTGATGCCGCTGCTCTGGCCGCTGCTGCTGAGCGCGGCGCTGTTCGGGGTCGGCGTCTACGGCGTGCTGGCCCGGCGCAACGCGGTGCTCGCCCTCATGGGTGTCGAACTGATGCTCAACGCCGCCAATCTCAACCTGGTCGCGTTCGACGTCTGGTTTCAGGATGTGCTCGTGTCGGGCCAGATCTTCACGCTGTACATCATCGCGCTGGCCGCGGCCGAGATCGGGCTCGGTCTCGCGATCGTGCTGCGGCTGTTTCGTGCGTACGGGCACGTCGACGTCGATCGGGTCGGAGGTGACCCGTCGTGATCGGGCTGACGCTCGTCGTCGTGCTGCCTGCGTTGGCGGCGCTGATCGGTCTCGCGGCCGTCGACCACCTCGAGGTCGCCCGGATCGCCGTCGGCGGAGCGGCCGTCACCTTCGTCGCCACGCTGATCGTCGCACTGCCACGGCTCGGCAAGGCCGACCCGGTCGGCGGCTCGTGGGGCCATGCCTGGAGCACTGCCGACGCGCCGGATCTGTCGTTCGCGCTCCGCGCCGACTCGATGTCGGCGGCCGTGCTGCTGCTCGCGGCCGCGATCGCACTGCTGGTGCAGATCTACTCGGTGGCGTATCTCGCCGACGACCCGCGGTATCGGGCGTACGCCTCGATCGTGTCGCTGTTCTCGGCGTCGATGGCCGCGGTCGTCGTCGCGGACGACCTCTTCGTGCTGTTGGTCGGCTGGGAGATGATGGGCGTCTGCTCGTACCTGCTGATCGGGCACTACTGGGAGCGCGCCGACGCCCGTGACGGTGCGGCCAAGGCGTTCCTCATGACGCGGCTCGCCGACGTCGGTCTGCTGGTCGCGATCCTGGTGCTCGGCCAGGCCGCCGGCAGCTACCGAATCAGCGTCGTACTCGACGCGCTGACAGCCGGCGACCTGTCCGAGTCAACGGTCACCGCGGCCGCACTCTTCATGCTCCTCGCGGCCGTCGGTAAGTCGGCGCAGTTCCCGTTGCACACCTGGCTCCCGGACGCCATGCCCGGCCCGGCGCCGATCAGCGCGCTGATCCATTCGGCGACGATGGTGGCCGCCGGGGTCTACCTGGTGGCCCGGATGCATCCGCTGTTCGTAGCGAGCGAGACGGCGACGATCGCGGTCGGTCTGATCGCGGTGATCACGATGCTGATCGCGGCCGCGTTCGCACTCGCCCAGGCCGACCTCAAGCGGGTGCTCGCGTGGTCGACCGTCAGTCAGCTCGCGTACATGTTCGCTGCGTTGTCGGTCGGCAGTGTCGTCGCCGCGATCGCTCACCTGCTGGCCCATGGGGTCTTCAAGGCGCTGCTGTTCCTGGCCGCCGGGTCGGTGGCGCATGCGGTCGGGTCGACGGCATTCGCCCCCATGGGTGGCCTGCGACGGGCGATGCCGTGGACGTTCGCGACCGCTACGGTCGGCTTCGCCGCACTGGCCGGTCTGCTGCCGCTGTCGGGGTTTTTCACCAAGGACGCCGTTGTGGGTGCGGCCTACGACGCCGCGACGGGGAGCGGCGAGGGCCCGGTCCCGAGTTGGCTCGCGTGGCTGATCGTCGCCGGGACGATGGTCACCGCTGCCCTGACGGCGGCGTACGCTACCCGGGCCTGGCGCCTCGTTTTCGCCGGTGAGCGGCGTGGATCCGAGACGGCTCACGAGGCGCCAGGCTTGATGCGGTGGCCGCTGGTCGCCTTGGCGGTCCCGACGGTGTTCCTGGGAATCGCGGTGGTCCGGCCCGGCTGGCTCGCGGGCTCCGAGGCCGAACCCGTGCACACGTGGGTCGCGGTGACGAGCACGGTGATCCTGGCGGTGGTCGCCGCCGGTACCTGGCTGCTGGGCCGCATCGGTGATCCGGCCGAGCGGCTCGGGCCGATTCGGCCGCCGCTGGCCCGGGAGTTCGTCGTCGACGCGGCGTACGACAGGTTCCTCGTCGCGCCGACGCTGGCTGCGAGCGAGCTGACCCTCGCGGCCGACCGTGACGTCGTCGACGCGTATGCACGCGGTGCTTCGTCCGGGGCGATCGGGGCCTCGCGGCTGCTGCGATGGGCGCAGTCGCACAACGTCCAGACCTACGTCACCGTTGCCGTTTTGGGCATGGCGCTGGCCGCCGTGCTCGCGGGGGTGACGGTCTGATGGGGTGGCTCAGCCTGGTCGTGTTGGCTCCGGCGCTCGTCGCGATGGCGGTGTGGTGGCGCGGCGAGCGCTGGTCTGAGGCCGACGCCGCGCGGATCGGCGTCGCCGCGTCGGCGGTGTCGCTGGTCGTCGCCTGGCTGATCCGGGTGACCCGAGACGCCTCGGCCGTCTACGCGGGCGAGGTCGACGACGAGTGGATTCCGGCGCTCGACGTTCACTGGCACCTCGGCATGGACGGTGTCTCGTACTGCCTTGTCCTCCTGACCACCGCGCTGTCCGGCCTGTGCTGCCTGACCCTGGCCCACGAGCGGTCCGCCGACGAACCGAATCAGCCCGGCCGGCGGCCGCTTATCGTGCTGATCTTGGTGATCGAGTCCGCCACGCTCGGCGTCTTCACCGCGCTCGATCTCGTGCTGTTCTTCATCTGGTTCGAGCTCGCGTTGATCCCGATGTGGTTCGTGATCGCGGGCTGGGGCGACCCGCACGACCCGGCCGGACGGCGGCGGGCGGCAACCAGGTTCCTGCTCTTCACCGTGCTCGGGTCGGCGCTGATGTTCATCGGGTTCATCGGCGTCGGATGGCAGGCCGACACGTTCCAGATCGACGCGTTGACGCGCAGCGTGCCCGCGTTCACCGGCACGCTCAACATGCTGCTGGCGGTCGCGATCACGCTCGGCCTCGCGGTCAAGACGCCGCTCCTGCCGCTGCACATCTGGCTCCCCGATGCGCATGCGAAGGCTCCGACGGTTGGATCGGTGCTGCTGGCCGGCGTGTTCTTGAAGCTCGGCGTCTACGGATTCGTACGCATCCTGGTGCCGATCCTGCCCGTGCAGGCCGAGCAGATCGGGCCGTGGCTCGCGGCTTTCGGCGTCGCCGGCATCGTGTACGCGGCGCTCGCGTGCCTCCGGCAATCCGATCTGAAGCGGCTCGTCGCGTACTCCAGCATCGGCCACATGGGTTTCGTCGCCTTGGGAATCGGCACGCTGACCGAGTCGGGTCTCACTGCCGCGGTGTTCATCAGCGTCGCGCACGGACTCATCACGGGGCTGCTGTTCTTCCTTGCCGGGTGGCTGAAGGAGCGGTACGGCAGCAGCGACCTTGCCGCGTTGGGACACGGGTTGTACGCCCGCAGCCCGTGGCTCGCCGCCGCGTTCTGCTTCGGATGCGTCGCGAGTCTTGGTGTGCCGGGGCTGGCCGGCTTCTGGGGCGAGATGCTGGCGATGCGGGGCGCGTACGAGGTCGGGCCGGCGATGGATCGGGCGGGCGCCTGGACCCTGCTCGGCATCGCCGCCCTCGGCATCGTGCTGACCACCGCGTACTTCGTGGGCCTCATGCGGCGGCTCTTGCAAGGAACGCCGAGCGGGGACGAGCTGATCCGTCACTCGGGCCGCGACGATCCGCAGCTCGGCGACCAAGGATCCGACTCGAGTCGGCGGATCGTCGGGGCCCGAGTGACGGATCAACTCGGCGGGGCTGATGCCGAGGCCACAGTTGACCTCGATCGCGCGCAGCGCATCACGGCCGGGATCCTCGTCGTCAGCATCGCTGTGCTCGGGCTCGTGCCGGGTGTGCTCAGCAGCATCATCGAGCAGGCGATGCCGTGGCTCCTCGAAGGCGTCCGATGAGCCTGACGGGATTCGACTGGCTGGCCCTGGGGCCGGCGGCGATCGTGGCGGTGGCGGGCGTCGTGCTGTTGCTGGGCGACGCGTTCGCCGGTGTCCGGTCGTGGCTGCTCGGTACGTCCGGCAGCCTGGTCGCCCTCGGCGGAGCCGCGGTCGCGGCCGTGGGGATGACCGGCGGCGACCGCGAGACGATGTGTACGCAACTCACCGGGCGGGCCGCGCTGGAGCACCAGCAGCAGTGCAGCTTCGTCGTCGACGACACCACGATCGGGCTGTGGTGGATCATCCTGGCCGGCGCGGCGCTGGTCGTCCTGATGGCCGCGGTCCATGCCGACGACGCATCGATGCCGCCGGGGGAGTTTCACTTCCTGCTGTTGAGCTCGGCCGGCGGGGCGTTGACGCTTGCGGCGTCGCGCGATCTCGTGTCGCTGGTCGCCGCGCTCGAGTTGGTGTCGCTGCCGTCGATCGCCCTCGTCGCGTTGCGCCGGGGCGATCGCCTCGCGTCGCGGTCGGCGTGGACGTTCTTCCTCGCGTCGGTGACGGCGACCGCGATCACGTTGATGGGGGTCTCGCTGGTCTACGGCGCGACCGGCAGTGTGTTCTTCGACGAAGTACGCAACCGCGTGCAGGGCGGGGTCGGGCCGGAGTCCGCGTTGCAGGCTGGCATCATCCTCACGCTGGCCGGTCTGGTGTTCAAGATCGGTGCGGTGCCGTTCCACATGTGGGTGCCGGATACGTACGCGGGTGCGCCGGTGCCGATCGCGGCGTACCTGTCGGTGGTGTCCAAGGCGGCCGGCGTCGCCGGCGTGCTGTTGCTGGTCACCGGCCCGTTCGGACCGATGGTGCACACGTGGGGGCCATTCGTCGGCGTGGTCGCCGGAGCCACGATGACGGTCGGCAACCTCGCGGCCTTGCGGCAAGACGACGCGGTCGGGCTGCTCGCCTGGTCGTCGGTTGCGCAGGCCGGGTTTGTGCTCGCGCCGGTCGTGGCGGTGTACGCGGGCGAGTCGGGCACGGTTGACAACGGCTTGCAGGCGGCGATCCGCTACCTCGGCATCTACGCGCTTGCCAACCTCGCGGCGTTCGCCGTCGTCGCACACGTACGGGCCCGGGTCGGGCGGACCGATTTCGCGGCGTTTCGCGGCCTGGTGCGGTCGGATTGGCTGGCCGGCGTGACGTTGCTGGCGGCGCTACTGACACTGGCGGGCTTTCCACCGGCGATCATCGGGCTGCTCGCCAAGTACGTCGCGCTGCGGCCGGTGATCGCCGACGGTGAGGGCATCTTGGCCGTCGTGATGGCGGTCAACGTCGTGATCGGGCTCGCCTACTACCTTCGCTTGGCCGCCGTCACGCTGGCACCGGCCGGCGATGCCGCTGAGGAAGCACCCCCTGGGCTGGTGCCCGTGACCGGATCGAGCGGGCCCGCGACGACGGTGGCTGTCTCGGTCGGCACCGGCAACCCGTGGGTCCGCACCGCACTCGGCATGACGTTGACGGCTCTCATCGCGACGTCGCTCTGGCCGGACCTGATACTGCGGTTGCTGGTCTGACCCGGCGGCTACCGCTGGTCGACGACGCCGAAGTCTCGACTCAGAGGGCACCTTGACAACGTGGACAGACGCGGCCCGGTTGCTCACCCAGAGTGACGCGGCGCGGCGGCTGCTGACGGGCGCTATGGCCCAGGCCCTTGACACCCGCGGCATCGAGATTTTCCATATGGGTGGAACTCGGGGGTTGTCCGTTCCATCCTTGAGAAGGGGGATGCGCATGCGACGCACAATCGCCGCACTTCTAGGCGCGCTCGCGCTGGCCGGATCCGTAGTCCTTGGGGCAGGTGGCCCTGCAAACGCCGACAAGTTCAAGGACTGTGGCACCATCGTCGTCGGTCCCGGCAACAGCGGGATGACACAGACCGAGACCCAGATCGCGCAGTGTCACAGCGCGAGCGACACGGGGGAGGAGTTGGGACCCGTGACGAACCGGGGCGGTGGCACACCTCCTGGTCAGCAGTAGACAACGCGACTAGGGGCGCTACGCGCACATGAGAGCGGTCCCCCTCGGCTCGCCAGGCGACCGAGGGGGCCGTCTCTGTGGACGCCCGAACGCGTCAGCAGTGCTTCAGACCGTCACCGTCACCCCAGCGGCAGCGGTCGATGCGCCGCCGATCCTCGTTTCGGAGGGTGGCGCGGCCGCCGGTGTTGCCCCAGACGTCGTTGTCGTTGCCCCAGTACAGGTCGTGTCGGGACCGCTCGCCCTCGCCGGTGTGGACCCTGACGGTCGCATCCGGACGGAGTTGGAACCGAGGGAAGTGGAAGACATGGCCCCTGGAGTCCCGCAGTGTCCAACCCCGCAACTGGCGGCTGCGCTGCCCGAAGCTCCTGATCGCGACCCATTCGCGATCGAGGTGAGCATGACGACCGGCGTCGGGACGGGGCGGGTCATAGCTCACCCTGGTGATGCGAATCGGCTTGGGCTCCGGTTGATCCGAGCCCGCTGTGATGGTCGAGGCGCCCTGCTGGCCCGAGTCCGCTGTGGTGTTCGAAGCCTCCGGCTGGTCCGAATCCCTCGTCGAGGCCCAAGCACCCAGCGCCAGAATGGTCGCCAAGGTAGCGATGGCGACGTTGCTCATGGTGCTCCCTGGTTGAGCTGACGCGTCACACCATGACAGAGGTACCCACACGGGGCGCGCCGACACCCCGCAACGGTTCGATGACGGCTAGCGGTAGTTGACGAACTGCACCGCGAAGTCGAGGTCGGCGGATTTGACAAGGGCGATGACCGTTTGGAGGTCGTCCTTCTTCTTCGACGTCACGCGAAGCTCGTCGCCTTGGATCTGGACCTTGACGCCCTTGGGTCCGTCGTCGCGGATCAGCTTGCTGACCTTCTTCGCCTCGTCGGAGCCGATCCCGTTCTTCAGCGTCGCGCCGATCTTGACCTCCCGGCCTGACGTACGTGGCTCACCGGCGTCGAGCGCCTTCAGCGAGACGCCGCGCTTGATCAGCTTGGTTTTGAACACGTCGAGGATCGCGAGGGCGCGCTGGTCGGAGTTGGCGCTCATCTCTACGTCGTACTCGCCCTGCCACTGGATCGAGGCGCCGGTGTTCTTGAAGTCGAACCGCTGCGAGATCTCGCGGGCCGTCTGAGTCAGGGCGTTGTCGACCTCTTGACGGTCGACCTTGCTCACGATGTCGAACGACGAGTCGCCGGCCATCGGGCGTCCTCCTTCACTCAGTGGGTGAAGCGCCCAATCTAGCCGCCGCCGACGAACCTGGCGGCCACCGTCCCGAGAACCGGTGGCACGCCCCCCTGAGCAACCCCGCTAGGGCTCCGTAGTCTGGCACGGCAACGGTTCACTCAGTGGGGAGTTCGGGGCGATCGGAGGATGCGGATGAGGTTCGAAACGTCGGTCGACATCGGGGCGACGGCCGACCGGATCTGGTCGACCTGGGTCGACGTCGAGCGCTGGCCGGACTGGACCGGGTCGGTCGAGTCGGCGGAGCGACTGGACGACGGCGCGTTCGGCGTCGGCAGCCGGGTACGGCTCAAGCAGCCCAAGATGCGGGGGACGGTGTGGGAGGTCACCGAGCTCGAGCCGGACCGCTCGTTCGTGTGGAGTGCCCGGTCCGGCGGAGTGTCGATGGTCGCCGGCCACACGATCGAGCCGGGAGCAGATCGAGCAACGGTCCGGTTGAGCTTCGAACTGACCGGCCCGCTGTCCGGCCTGTTCGGACGGTTGGTCGGCGGGCGGATCCGGCGCTACCTCGGCATGGAGGCGGACGGGCTCAAGGCCCGCTGCGAGACCTGAGCGAGATCAGTCGGGTCGTGCCATCGCGTACGCCCGCTGGCGTACGCGAAGATACCGCGCCGACCGGACGACGTACGCCGGCGTCGACGCGATCGTGGAGGGCATGACAGTCCACCACTTTCCCGACGGGCGCCCCTCGGTCATCGAAGTCCAGGGGCTGACCAAGCGCTACGGCCACCACGTCGCGGTCGACAACCTGAGCCTCGACGTGCCACGCGGTGTCGTCGCCGGGTTCCTCGGCCCCAACGGCGCCGGCAAGACGACGACGATGGCGATGCTGCTCGGCCTGGTCCGGCCGACCGCCGGGCGCGGCACCGTCCTGGAGTTTCCGCTCGACCGGCCGACCGACTACGTCCGCCGAATCGGTGCCCTGATCGAGGGCCCGACCTTCTGGCCCGGACTCACCGGAATCGAGAACCTGCGGGTGATCGCCGAGCTCGGCGGCTACGACACGGGCCAGATCCCGGAGCTGCTCGACCTCGTACGGTTGTCCGGCCGCGGATCGGACCGGTTCGGCCAGTACTCGCTCGGCATGAAGCAGCGCCTCGGCATCGCGGCCGCCCTGATCGGCGACCCCGAGCTGCTGGTGCTCGACGAACCGACGAACGGGCTCGACCCGGCCGGCATGAAGGAGATGCGGGCGCTGATCGGTGAGATCGCGCACGACGACCGCACGGTACTCGTGTCGTCGCACCTGCTCAGTGAGGTCGAGCAGGTCTGCGACTGGCTGATCGTGATCGACCATGGGGCGCTGCGCTATCAGGGACCGGCCGACGGGTTCATCGGCCTGGCGGCACCGGTGCTGACGCTGGCGTCGGAGTGGCCCGGCGACCTCGATCGGCTCGCCGACGTGGTGCGTACCGCCGGGTTCGACGCCGCGCTGGGGCGGGACGGCATCACCGTGCCGCTGAGCATCGAGGAGACTCGCGATGTCGCGGTCGCCCTCAACAAGGAGGCGATCAACGCCGGCATCGTGCTCTCCGAGTTGCACGTCCAGCGTCCGAGTCTGGAGTCGCACTATCTCGCGATGGTTGAAGGAGGAGACCGATGATCCGCGCGTTCAGGGCCGAGATGGTCAAGCTGCTGCGCCGCCGGGTGTGGCTGCTCACCGCGGCCGCGGTCGTACTCGTCGCCGTGGGCGGCACCGCGATCGTGCTCGCGGGCGCGGAGCCGGCCGGGCCGGGCGCCGCCGGGCAGGGGCTCACGCTGCAGGACCTGGCCGATGCGGGCGGCGGCACCGAGGTGTTTCGGCGGGCCGCGTCGTTCGCGGGCTTCTTCGTGTTCGTGCTGTTCGTCGGCGCGATCGCCGTCGAGTTCGGCCGGGGCACGTTCCGTACGATGCTGCTTCGACAGCCCGCCCGGCTACGGCTGCTGGCCGGCAAGATGGCGGCGCTGCTGGCGTACTCGGCCGGCGTGCTCGCCGTGACGATGGTGCTCACCTGGATCGCGGCCCGGCTGTTCGCGCCGTCGCAGGACATCGACACCGGCGCGTGGATGACGCTGGACGGGCTGGCTGCGGGTGTCGCCGACTACGCTGCCGTGCTGTTCTGGATCACCGGGTACGCGGTGCTCGGCATGATGCTGGGCGTCCTGCTCCGATCGGTGCCGATCGCGCTCGGCGTCGGCATCGCGTGGGCCGGGCCGTTCGAGCATCTGCTGCAGGACGCGTGGGATCCGGCGAGCCAGCTCTTCCCGGGCCTGCTGCTGGAGGCCTTCGTGGCCGGCGGGACCGACGACGTCACGGCGACGCGAGCGTTCGTCACGATCGCCGTCTACGTGGCGCTCGGCGCCGTCGTCGCGTCGATGAGCCTCTCGCGGCGCGACGTCACCGCGTAGCCGCCAACGGATCTTGAGGGGTCGCGATAGCTTCGGCTGCCTCGATCCCTCAAGATCGCTGTCTATGGCTCTTCGACTGCGCTCGGCTCGGCTCGTCCCGACTGGTGAGTTGCGCGATCTCGTACTCCGCGACGGTCGCTGTCTCGTCGTCGACCCGGCTGACCGCGCGTACGACGTTGGCGAGGTCATTGACCTGGACGGTCGGTGGGTGCTGCCAGGGTTGTGGGACCACCATGTGCATTTCGACAACTGGGCGCTGTCCCGCGGCCGGCTCGACCTGACCGAGACGGCGTCGGCGGCCGACGTGACGCAGGTCGTCGCCGAGCGGCTGCGGGCCGACCCGCCGTCCGACGGTGTGACGCTTGAGGGGTACGGATTCCGCGCCGGGCTGTGGCCGGACACGCCGCATCGCGAGCTGCTCGACGCCGTCGCGCCGGACGTGCCGGTCGTCCTGGCGGCCTGGGATCTGCACTCGTGTTGGGTCAACTCCGCTGCGGCTCACCGGTACGGCGTCGCCGACCATCCGACCGGCGTGCTGCGCGAGATCGAGTGGTACCCGATCGCCGAGCAGCTGCGCGCCGTGCCGAGCGACGTGCTCGAGGGCTGGGTCGCCGATGCGGTCCGGGCGGCCGCCGCTCGTGGGGTCGTCGGCGTCGTGGAGCTCGAAATGCCGTGGCAGCTCGACGCGTGGGTACGACGGGTGGCCGACGGGCATGATGCGCTGCGGGTCTCGTGCGGGGTTTACCCGCAGCTGCTCGACGCGGCGATCGCGCGTGGCCTCCGCACCGGCGATCCCGCCCCGGGCGGGAAGGGCCTCATCACGATGGGTCCGCTGAAGGTCATCTCCGATGGGGCGCTCAACACCGGTACCGCCTACTGCGCCGAGCCCTACGCCGACGGCGCCGACGCCCACGGCATCCTCAACGTGCCGCCGGACGAGCTGGCGGCGCTGATCCGTCGGGCCTGGCAGCACGGCATCTCGCCGGCGATCCACGCGATCGGCGACCGGGCCAACACACTGGCGCTCGACGCGTTCGAGGCGGTCGGCGCCGGTGGGTCGATCGAGCACGCGCAGCTGCTGGCCCGCGCCGACCTGCCACGGTTCGCCGCGTTGGGGGTCACGGCGAGTGTGCAGCCGGAGCATGCGATGGACGACCGCGACGTCGTCGACCGCCACTGGCCCGACCGGGCCGATCGGGCGTACGTCTTCGGCGACCTCGTCGCGGCCGGCGCGACCCTCGCCTTCGGCTCCGACGCGCCGGTCGCGCCGCTCGACCCGTGGCTCGCGATCGCCGCCGCAGTGCATCGGAGGCGCGACGGTCGTGCGCCGTGGCATCCGGAGCAGGCGATCCCGATCGAGACTGCACTCGCGTCGTCGGTACGGGGCGGCGGCCTGCCGATCCGGGATGGTGCGGTCGCGGACCTGGTCATCGTCGACCGCGACCCGATGACGGCGACGGCCGACGAGCTGCGTGCGATGCCTGTCGCCGGGACGTTGCTCGATGGTCGGTGGACGTGGCGATCGGGCGTGTGACGCGGCGTCAGTCGGCCCGGGGGCAGCTGGCGCCAAGCCGGCCCGCCTTCCATCACGCCGTCGAGCGTCCGCGCGTACCCAGGTATCGTTGGGGAGGCTTCGACGACCCGGCCGATCACCGTCGTCGTCGAGGCGCACGATCAGATCAGCGACAAGTGCCGTCGGCAAACGCCGTCTTTGCAGGTCGAGTGGCGCGGGGATCGTCTACACCAAGTGTGACTAACCCACGCCGAACGGGCGGGTGAGCGTCTCGCATTGACGCTGCGCTATCGTGTGCGCGGCCCACCTCGGGGAGACAACCGTGGGTGGGCGACTTGGCAGGTTGCCCGAGCGGCCAAAGGGAGCGGTCTGTAAAACCGTCGGCATCGCCTACGTTGGTTCGAATCCAACACCTGCCACCACTGTGATGTCTCAAGACATCGCGGACGGCCGAACCCAATAGTGGTGGGTTCGGCCGTCCGTTGTTCTCAGCGGTTGGGGCCGGGTGGTCGTCCGGTTGGTTGGTAGCGCTTGGATGGGTCGAGGGTGAGTTCGCGGAGGAGT
>JBKOYM010000122.1:0-18539 GCA_046725375.1 Actinomycetota bacterium | reverse complement strand
AGGTCCGCGACCGACTCGAGCCGGAGCCTGACGTCGTCGAGGGAGTACCACCGTTTGCCATAGCCGGTCGACCCACGAACGTTGGGGACCAAGACGACGTGACCGGCGGCGACCAGCGCCTGAACGACGGGGCTGAACACCCGCGGCGCCTGCGCCTCCGGCCCGCCGTGGATGTTGATGACGACCGAACCGTCGGCGGTCCCGTCGGCCGGTGCGTACACGAAGCACGGGATCTGCTCGCCGTCGCGAGCCGGCACCCGATGGCTCGCGGGCTCGACCATCGCCTCGTGCACCCCCGCCGGCATGTCGTCAGCGGCCGACGCGACCGTATGGACGACGCCCGACTCGACGTCGAGCCGCAGCACCGCGCCGGGCAGCGTCGGCGCGACCAACCCGATCGCGACGTAGCGGCCGCCGGCCGACCATCGAGTCGTCGTCACGCCGTACGCGGGCAGTTCGACGTCGAACTCGTGCCGGCCGTCGGCGTCGTGCACGGCGAGTACGCAGCCGCCGTCGATGTGATGGGTGACCAGGAGCCGCTTGCCATCCGGCGCCGGCGACACGCGCAGGTCGTGGTCGTCAGCCTCGATGAGCCACGTCCAGTTGTCAGGTGCATGTTGCCTCCCAGGGCCATATGCGCCTGACAACTCGACGCGGACGACGGCCGAGTACTCCCGGTCGTGATTGGACGCCATGATCAGGCTGCCGTCGGGCAGCAGTCGGGCGTCGTGGTGGGCCGCGTGATCGTCGGCGTCGGTGACGTCGCGTACTCCCTCCGGTCCGGCCAGCCGCACCTGCGTCGATGCAGGCAGCAGCGACAGCACTTCGACGGTTGCCGCATCGCCGTCGAGCGCGACCGCGACGTCGGTGACGTAGCCGCCCGCGTCGTAGAGCACCTTCTCCGAGCCGTCGCCGAGCCGGTGCACGATCACGTCGAAGTCGACGTCGTTGCGCCGGTTGGTCGCGTACACAACCGCATCGGTCCGCACGTCGCACAGCGTGTGGAGGTAGTGCTCGTCTCGGACCAGCGGCTCGAGACCGTCGAGGGTCACCGGCTCCGACGGCGGCGGTTCGAGCCGCAGGAGTGAAAGTTGAGCCCGTTCGTTGCCGCCGTCGTCATGCTGGACGACGACGATCCGCTCGCCGGGAAGGTAGCGACCCGAGCAGGCGCCGGGCAGCATCGTGAGCGGCGTCCGGCGGCCGTCGGGGTCGAGCTCGACGAGCTGCACAGAACCGGGTCCGTCGTAGCCGGCGAGCACCCGCCCCTCGTGGTCGACGTCGAAGATCGTCCAGGTGGGTAGCTCGAGGAGGGTCTTGATGTCCAGAATCACTGCACACATGCTGCCACGCACCGACGATTGGCGCTCGGTCACGTTTGGCGCTGGGGACCCCCGCGACGAACCTATTGGCGTGGGGGACCCCTGCGACGAACCTATTGGCGTGGGCGACCCCTGCGACGAACTCGCGAGGACCTGGGCATGACGCGAAGTCTCGGCGTTAGAGGCTCCGTGCGGCGCGCCAATGCTCGGAGACCCCGAGGAATACGTCGTTGGCCTCGACCTCACCGATGGTCACGCGAGCCCCGTCACCGGCGAACGGGCGCACCATGATCCCGGACTCGGCGCAGGCAGCGGCGAACTCCATCGTCTCCTCGCCGAGTGCCAGCCAGACGAAATTGGCCTGGCTGTCCGGCACCGACCAGCCCTGATCGCGCAGGCCGTCGAGTACGCGGGTGCGTTCGCCGACGAGCGCCTCGACGCGTTCGAGGAGGGCATCCTCGGCGGCGAGCGACGCGACGGCCGCGTCCTGGGCGATCTGCGAGATCCCGAACGGCAGCACGGCCTTGCGGATGGCCTCGGCCATTCGCTGCGGCGCGATCGCGAACCCGACGCGGAGTCCGGCGAGTCCGTACGCCTTCGAGAACGTCCGAAGCACGGCGACGTTGTCGCGATCGCGATAGAGGTCGACCGCGTCGACAACGTCGGGGTCGCGGATAAACTCCCGGTACGCCTCGTCGATGACGATGAGTACCTGCGGCGGCACGCGTTCGATGAAATCGAGCAGCTCGTCGCGATGCACGGCCGTCCCGGTGGGGTTGTTGGGCGTACACACGATGGCGACTCGGGTCCGGTCGGTGATCGCATCGGCCATCGCCGGCAGATCGTGCCGCCCGTCGCCGGTCACGGGCACCCGCACAGATGTGGCGCCGGTCAGTGGGACCGCGATCGGGTACGCCTCGAACGATCGCCATGCGTAGACGACCTCGTCGCCTTCGGCGCACGTCGCCTGCAGCAGATGGTAGAGCGCCGCGACCGAACCGGTGCCGGCCGCGAGATCATGCTCGGGCACGTCGAACCGCTTGGCGAGCGCCGCGTACAGCGCGGTGACGCCCATATCGGGGTAGCGGTTGAAGTGCGCGGCCGCCTTGGTCGCCGCCTCGATGACTCCGGGGAGCGGCGGGTACGGGTTTTCGTTGCTGGAGAGCTTGTACGTCGTGAGCCCCGGTCGGGTCGGCGGCGGCTTACCGGGCACGTACGACGGGATCGAGTCGAGCGCCGGTCGGATCCGAGGGAGCGAGGAGTCTGACGATACGGCCATGTCGCGGACTCTAGCCCCTCTCGCGATCCGCCACGGTTATCCTCGCGATCCGTCCCACATGCCCCGCCGATCCGTCGCAGTTGCCCGGTCGATCCGCCACAGTTGCCCGGCCGATCCGCCAGAGTTGCCCGGCTCATGCCCTCCGAGCCGCGACCCAAAACCGGTGGGTGACCGCGTCGATCCCGCCATCGCGTACGCACCGTTCGTGCAACAACCGCAGTCGATCCCGCATCGTGACCGGGTCGAACCCCGGCACGCTCCACGGTGTGCTGCGGACGTACGCGATCAGCGCCGCGATGTCGGTGTACCGAGCCGGCACTCGTTCCTCTCCAGCATCGACGACTGTGAAGTCGGCCGCGATCAGCTGGTCTCGGGCCACCGCGAGCGTCCACTCCGCGGCATACGGATCCAGCCCGAGCAGCGCGCGTACGCTCGCCCCCTCGTCGCGGCCGACCTGCTGCGTCACGAAGACGCCGCCGGGCCGCAGCATCCGCCGCACGTCATCGGGGTCGAAGGCCTCGTGCCGATTGACGATGACATCGAACGCGCCGGCGGCGAAGGGCAACCCTGGTCGGGTCCGCCGCGAGTCGGTGTCGTCGTCGGAGCCGAGGCAGACGACAAGGCGGACTCCGTACGGCCGCAGCGTCTCGACCGCGACCGGGACCGTCGGCTGCCATTCCTCGTACGCGATCGTCAGTGGCGGCAGCGGCGCGAGCGTCAGGAGCTGTGCGCCATCGCCGGTGCCCATGTCCAGCAGGCGCCGGGAGTCGGTGAGGTACGGCCGGGCGATCTGCGGCCAGGTCCACGATGGCTCGCCCGGGACGTACCGGCCCTCGAGGAAGCCCGCGCCCCACTGGGCTTCCACGTCGACGGCGAGGCCTTCAGCCAGCAAGGTCTCGAATTGCGCGGTATCGGGCATGCCCCAGCGTCACCTATTGCGGATCGCCCGGGCAACTGCGGCGGATCGCCCGGGCAACTGCGGCGGATCGCCGGGCCAACTGCGGCGGATCGCCGGGCCAACTGCGGCGGATCGCCGGGACAACTGCGGCGGATCGCCGGACCAACTGCCGCGGATCGCCCGGGAAACTGCGGCGGATCGCCGGGCCAACTGCGACGGATCGCCCGGGAAACTGCGGCGGATCGGCGGGCAACTGGAGCCGGTCGTGCCAGTATGGCGGCATGGTTCGGGCTATCACTCTGGTGCTCTTCAACGCGGGTGCGGTCGCGATCGCGGCCTGGATCTTCCCCGGAATCACGGTCGGCGGCGACACGACGACCGATCAGGCCATCACTCTCGTCATCGTCGGCGCGATCCTCGGCGTCATCAATGCGATCATCGCGCCGATCATCAAGCTGCTGTCGCTGCCGTTCATCATCATCACCCTGGGCCTCGCTCTGCTGGTGATCAACGCCCTGATGCTCAAGTTGGCCGCCTGGGTCGCCGATCAAGTCGATGTCGACTTTCACGTCGAGGGGTTCTGGACCGCGGTCGGTGGCGCCCTCGTGATCTCGTTGGTCACTGCGGCGTTGTCGGCGGGCTTCCCTAACGACAGGCGTCGCCAGCGGGAGTGGTCGTGACCCGACGGTCGACGTATCGGGTCGGCCTGGTCTGCCTCGGCAACATCTGCCGATCGCCGATGGCCGAGGTCGTCCTGACCGCCAAGCTATCCGACGCCGGGCTCGACGACCGGGTCGAAGTCGCGTCGAGCGGCACCGGCACCTGGCACATCGGGGAGCCGATGGATCGGCGGGCGGCGGCCCATCTGGCGGCGGAGGGTTACGACGGGTCGGCGCATCGGGCGCAGAAGTTCGATGTCGGTTGGTTCGACGCGTACGACCTCCTGCTCGCGATGGACGACGCCAACGCCGACGACATGCTGAGCCTGGCTCGAGACGATGGCGACCGGAGCCGGGTGCGACGCTTCCGAGAGTTCGATCCGCTCGCGACCGATGACGATCGCGCCGTGCCGGATCCGTTCTACGGCGAGACAGACGGCTTCGCGGCCGTGTTCGCCATCGTCGACCGGACATCAGACGCCTTGGTCAAGACCCTCGTCGACAAGGTCGCCGGCGCGGACGGGGTCGATCCCGACTGAACTCGGGCACATCATCGCAATTGCGACGGTACGCCCGAAGTCCGGACGCGGCGTCGTAGGCTCAGGAGGCATGGCCCGAATGGGAACGATCGCCGCACGCGCCGAGCGCCTCCTCGACACGAGTGTCGTCGCGACAACGCCCGTGGCCGGGGGCGACATCTGTACCGCGACCCGACTCCGACTGAGCGACGGCCGGTCCGCCGTGATGAAGACGCGTCCGCACAGCCCCGCCGGCTTCTTCACCGTCGAGGCTCGCGGGTTGCGTTGGCTCCGGGAAGCCGGCGGAGCGGCCGTGCCCGAGGTGTACGCGGCCGATGACGACTGCCTCATCGTCGCCTGGGTCGAACCGGGTCGTCCCACCGCGGAGGCGGCCGAGCGGCTCGGACGAGGCTTGGCGGCGACGCACGGCGCGGGCTCCGACGGGTTCGGCGCCGAGTCCGACGGATACATCGGCCTCGCCCCGTTGCCGAACGGTCCGGCACCGACGTGGGCGGAGTTTTACGCGACCCGGCGGGTGTTGCCGTACGTCAAGGCCGCCCGCGATCGCCATCACATCGAACCCGACGACGCGAGCGTGATCGAGGCGGTGGTCGATCGGCTCGAGGAGTTCGCCGGACCGTCGGAGCCGCCGGCCCGGATCCATGGCGATCTCTGGTCCGGCAACGTCGTCTGGAGCAACGACGGTCAGGCGTGGATCATCGACCCGGCCGCCCACGGGGGCCACCGCGAGACCGACCTGGCCATGCTGAGCCTGTTCGGGGCGCCGCATCTGCAGCGGTTGCTCGACGCGTACGACGAGGCGGCGCCGCTCGCCGAGGGCTGGCGGGAGCGGGTGCCGTTGCATCAGCTGCACCCGTTGCTTGTACACGCGGTGATGTTCGGCGGCGGCTACGGTGCGCGGGCGGCGAGCGCGGCCCGGGCGATCCTCGACGGCACGGCGGGGGATCCGGACCCCGCGACGACCCAGGCCTGACCCCGCGTACGCCTGCCGACCCCGCCGTCCGCACCGCTCTGTCCGCCGAGTTTTGGCGGGAAATTCAGGTTCAGACGCCGTCTCGACCTGGATTTCACGCCAATACTCGCCTCGGCTGTGGCGCCTCGGCACTGGCGCCCGGCCGGCGCGCCCGCGCCCCTTCTCAGTCACGCCTCAGGCCAAAGTGGCAATCTGAACGTATGCGCATCCTCGTGGTGGACGACGATCGGGCGGTCCGCGACTCGCTGCGCCGCTCGCTGGAGTACAACGGGTACTCCGTCGACGTCGCCGCTGACGGGGCCGAGGCGCTGGCGCGTACTCCGCTGATCAACCCCGACGCCATCGTGATGGACGTGATGATGCCGCGGCTCGACGGCCTCGAGGCGACCCGTGCGCTCCGTGGCGCGGGCAACGACGTGCCGATCCTCGTGCTGACCGCGCGGGACGCCGTCGCCGACCGGGTCGACGGACTCGACGCGGGCGCCGACGACTACCTCACCAAGCCGTTCGCCCTCGAGGAGCTGCTGGCCAGGCTGCGCGCACTGCTTCGGCGCACGACGCGTGACGGCGACGGCGAGCAGACGTTGCTGACGTTCGCCGACCTCAGTCTCGACACCGCGACCCGCGAGGTCATGCGCGGCGAACGTTCGGTGTCGCTGACCCGCACCGAGTTCGCGCTGCTCGAGCTCTTCATGCGGCGGCCCCGCCGCGTACTGGAGCGGTCGTTCATCCTCGAGGAGGTATGGGGATTCGACTTCCCGACGACGGCCAACTCGCTCGAGGTGTACGTCGGCTATGTACGCCGCAAGCTTGAGGCCAGCGATGAGCCACGGCTGCTGCACACCGTACGAGGCGTCGGCTACGTCCTACGCGAGACCGCTCCATGAAGCTGCGGGAACAGGTCTCGGCCCGCGTCACCCTCGCCTCCCGCATCACCCTACTCGCGACACTGGCAGTGGGTCTGACAGTCGCCGCCGTCAGCGTCGCCGTCTTCTTCACGGTCCGCGTGCAGCTGGTCAACTCGCTCGACGACTCGCTGCTGCGCCGAGCCGACGCGATCGCATACCCGGAAAACGTCGCTGACCTCGTTCAGCTCCCCGAAGAGGTGCTCGTCGCGGGGGACATCAAGTACACCATCGTCTATTCCAACGGCAGCACCAAGGGTGCCAATGCCCTGGTCAGCGACGCCGAGCTCGCCGTCGCACAGGGTCAGTCGGCGGAGTCGATCCGTACTGTCGACGTCAGCGGGGTCGACTATCGAGTCCTGACGGTCCCGGTGTCCAACGGCGTCGCCCTGACCCTGGCCCAGTCGATGGAGCCGACGCAACGGATACTCGACCGGCTCGGCCTGGTCTTCTGGGTCGTCGGCGTCTCGGGCGTCCTCATCGCGGGCGTCGCCGGATGGGCGGTCGCCACCAACAGCCTGCGGCCGGTACGCCGGCTCACCGACGCCGCCGAACACGTCGCGCTCACCGAGGAGCTGCGGCCCATCGAGATCACCGGCGACGACGAGCTGGCCCGGTTGACCATCGCGTTCAACTCCATGCTGGTGGCGCTCGACGCGTCGCAGCGGCGGCAGCGGCAGCTGATCGCGGACGCGGGTCACGAGCTGCGTACGCCGCTCACCAGCCTGCGCACCAACATCGAGCTCCTCGCCCAAGCCGACAAGCGCGGTGGCCTCAGTGAGGAGGCGCGCAGCGAGCTGCTCACCGACATCCGCGCCCAGATCGAGGAGATGTCGACCCTCGTCGGCGACCTGGTCGAGCTGGCCCGCGACGAATTGCTCGTCCGCGGCCCGGAGCCGGCCGACCTCGCGGAGCTGCTCGACTCCGCGATCGAGCGAGTACGCCGGCGCGCGCCAGGCATCACGTTCGACGTCGACGCCGAGTCGTGGCTCGTCCTCGGCGACCCGCACCTGTTGGAGCGCGCCATCATGAACCTGCTCGACAACGCCGCCAAGTGGAGCCCGCCGCTGGGTACCGTGACGGTCCGACTCGACGGCGGTTCGCTCACGGTGACCGATGAGGGGCCGGGCATTTCCGACGCCGATCTGCCCCACATCTTCGAACGGTTCTATCGCTCGACCGAGTCGCGAACGCTGCCCGGATCGGGGTTGGGTCTGGCCATCGTGCAGCAGACGGCGCACCGGCACGGCGGCACGATCGCAGCCGGAAATGCCGAGTCCGGTGGCGCCATCTTCCGGCTGTGGATTCCGGGTCAGCCGGCTCCCGTTCGCCATGATCAACCCGCTGACCAGGCATAACGTCGGCAGTTGAATCTCTTGGGTCGGTCCAAGGACCATCTCAGTCGGATCTAAGGCGACCCGATAACTCTGGAGTCATGACCGAGCACACCAGCGATGCGCAGAGCAATACCCACCGTTACGGCGCCTCCGCCAACCGTCCGCTGACGGCCGGACAGCCACCGAGCGGCCAATACCCCGGCCCCGGACTGGGAGCGCCGCTGCCCCCGCACGGTCAGGCCGGCCCCCTCCCACCCCCGCGCCGCCACGGCGGCCCGGCCATCGTGGTCGCCGCCGTACTCGCCGGGGCTCTGGCCGGGACCGCGGGTGCCGCTGGCTACAACGCCGTCACCGACGACTCGGCGTCGACGCCAGCAGCGGTGACATCGCTCGACACGACGCCGGTGAGCAATGCGAGCAGCCAGGCGCCGAGCGGCGATGTCGAGAAGGTGGCGGCGGCGGTCCAGCCGTCTGTCGTGCAGATCAACGTCGCCGGCGCCCAGGGAGCCGGCAACGGCACGGGCATCATCATCAGCTCCGACGGCGAGATCCTCACGAACAACCACGTCGTCGAAACCGCGGCCCACGGCGGGTCGATCACCGTGGTCTTCAGCAACGGCTCGACCGCCAAGGCCGCCATCGTCGGTCGCGACCCCGTGACCGACGTCGCTGTGATCAAGGCCGACGGCGTCTCCGGACTGCAGCCGGCCACACTCGGTAGGTCGAACAACCTCGAGGTCGGCGAGGAGGTCGTCGCGATCGGCTCGCCGTTCGGCCTCGAGAGCACCGTCACCAGCGGCATCATCAGCGCACTCAACCGACCCGTATCGGCGTCGAGCGAGACGGCGAGCGGCGAGGCGACCGTCTTCCCGGCGATTCAGACCGACGCGGCGATCAACCCGGGCAACTCCGGTGGGCCGCTCGTCAACGCCAACGGCCAGGTCATCGGGATCAACTCGGCGATCTACGGCCAAAGCGGCGGCTCGATCGGCCTCGGCTTCGCGATCCCCATCGACCTCGCTCGATCAATCGCCAACCAGCTCGTCGACGGCGAGACTCCGAGCCACGCCCGGATCGGCATCACCGTGACCGACGCGGTCCAGTCCGACCAGATCACCGCGATCGGCGCGCGGATCGCCGAGGTCACTTCCGGCAGCGCCGGCGACGAGGCCGGTCTGGAGAAGGGCGACATCGTGACCGCCGTCGACGGCCATCACGTGACGAGCGCCAACGGCCTCATCGCGCTGATCCGCAGCTACCGGCCGGGCGACAAGGTCACCGTCGACTACCTCCGCGGTGGCGACGAGCAGCAGACCGAGGTGACTCTCGACAGCGACGAGGGCGACCTTACGTCCTAAGCCCGCAGGATATGGGGGCGCGGGACCCGTCGACCGGCGGCCCCACGACCCCGCCCAATCGCACCGGCGTCGGATTACCATGAGGCCTTGGTAAACCGCACTGACCATGGGTTGTAGCCCGTGATGCGTGCAGTTTCCCATGAGGCCTGGTAACCATGTGACGCGAGTGGGCGCCGCGCCTCACAACCCGAGCGCGGCGAGGACCCGGTCGAGCTTGAGCCGCGACTCCGCGTACTCGTCGGCCCGGTCCGACCGCACCGTGACACCCCCGCCCGTACCCGCGACGTAGTGCTCACCGTCGTAGACCAGCGACCTGATCACCATGCCGAGATCGGCCGCATGCGGACCGAGCCACCCGAGCACGCCCGCGTAGACGCCCCGCGCCGAATCCTCGACGTCGGCGATCACCTGCATGGTGCGGAGCTTCGGCGCGCCAGTCATCGAGCCCCCCGGCATCAGCGCCCGGATCGCCTCGACCGGGCCGATGCCGTCGCGCAACCGGCCGTGCACGGTCGTGACGAGCTGATGCACGTTCTCGTACGACTCGACCCGCATCAGCTCGGGCACGCCGACCGAACCCGGCTGGCACACGATCGACAGGTCGTTGCGCAGCAAGTCGGTGACGATGAGGTTTTCGGCCCGCAGCTTCGGATCACGCCGCAGCCGGGCCGCGTGCTCGGCGTCGGCGACCGGATCGTCGCCGCGTGGCAGCGTCCCCTTGATCGGCCGGGTCTCGATCGCCGGTTCTTCGATGCGGCAAAACCGCTCCGGGGACGACGACAGCACGGCGATGCCGTCGTGTTGGACGTAGGCCGCGTACGGTGCCGGGTTGAGCCGCCGCAGTCGGCGATAGACGTCGATCGGATCGTCGCCGGACGCCACGACGTGGCGGTAGGTCAGGTTGACCTCGTACGTGTTGCCGAGGCGCAACTGTCGTTGGACCTCGTCGAACGCCGGCGCGTACTCGGCCTCCGACCACGTGCTCACCACGCGGCCGCCACCGGGCGCCGGTGTCTCGGAAACGTCGTCGACCGGTAGTTCGGGCTCGGCGTCGAATCCGACCGGCGTCACGACCCGCCGAGCCAGGTCGAACACGAGATACCGCTTCGCATGCAGCCAGCACGAGTCGGGCACGACGTCCGACTCCGATCGCAGCGCCGGCAGATCGGACCGCGCCGCGTACCCGAACCACCCGACGAGCCGCTCATGTGACGCGGCCTCCGCCAGCACCCCCTCGACCGAGGCGAACGCGTCGATCGCCGCCGGCGCCACAATCGACGGGTCGGACTCCTCGAGCCAGCCCACGACACTGCATCGCCCCGACCACTCCCTCGCGCCGGCGCCGTCCAGCCAAAACATCCGACCGTATCGGCGCGCCAGCGCGACTGCGACTGCCTCTGGGTCGACCCATCTCATGAGGCTCCCCGCGAGTTGTCAGCCGCTATTCGGGTCGGGGCCCTATTAGCGGCTGACAACTCTGCTCGGCTCGTCACGGGACACCGGCCAGGAAGTTGTCGACGATGGCCTGGCCGTGCTCGGTCAGCACCGACTCCGGATGAAACTGCACCCCCGTCTGCGGCAGCGTCCGATGCCGCACTCCCATGACGACGCCGTCGTCGCTGCGCGCGGTCACCTCGAGCTCGTCCGGCACCCTGATCGCCGCGAGTGAGTGATAGCGCACCACCGGCAGGTCCTGCGGCAGCCCGGCGAACAGACCGCGCCCGCTGTGTACGACCTTGCTCACCTCACCATGCGCCGGCTCGACCGCCTCGACCGAGCCGCCGTAACACGTGACCAGTCCCTGCATCCCGAGGCAGACGCCGAGCACCGGCAGCCTCGCGGCGTCGAACAGCGCCGGCCCGATCGCGAAGTCCTCCGGCCGCCCCGGATGCCCTGGCCCCGGCGACAGCACGACATGGGTGTACTCCTGCCCGAGCAGCTCGTCGACGGACACCGCGTCGTGCTCCACGATGTCGGGCAGCGTCCCGGTCACCGACGCGATCAGATGGGCCAGGTTGAAGGTGTACGAGTCGTAGTGATCGACCAGGACGACCCGGGTCATGGTGTCGACTCGCCCCGAGGGTATGGATGCGCCGCCAGAGACCATGGCGAATCCGACATGTCGGGCTGTCGTCGCGCCGTACGGCACGCTCCCGCCACCCGAGCCATTCGGGTGCGTGACAGATGCACCACGCATCGACCCGGCGTGGTGCAATCGTCACGTCGCGATGTAGGGTCGCCCGGCTCCGCGCGCACGTCATTCGTCCAGCAAGGACGCGACCAACTCGGCGACGATGTCGTATCCGTGCTGGGACAGGATCGACTCGGCGTGGAACTGGACTCCCCGATAGTGCGGGCCGGAGATCAGATGCACGTCGCCGGTGGCCGGGTCGGTCTCGACTGTGACACCGTCCGGCAGACCGCCGTCGGGCACCCGCGCGACGAACGTGTTGTAGAAGCCGACCAGCCGATCGCGACCGAGCATCGGCAGCTTGGTCTGGGTGCCCTGAAACACAATGTCTTTGTAGCCGACGTCGAGGCCCAGCAGGTCACACACGACTTGATGTCCCAGACAGACAGCTAAGAAGGTCTGTCGCCGGTCGAGCAGGTCTTCGACCGCATGTCTGATGGCGGCCATCTTGGGGTCGGCGTGGTCGCGTGGATCGCCAGGTCCCGGGCCGACGATGACCAGGTCGTGGTCGCCGACGGCGGACGGTGTCCAGGCGTCGTGACGTACGACCGTCGACGACATGCCCAGTACGCCGAGCACGTGCCGCAGCATGTTGACGAAGTCGTCCTCGCCGTCGAGAATCAGCGCGCTCTTGCCCTGCAACGCGGGGTTGGGCGGCGTGGCCGACTGGTCGGTGAGCCAGAACTGGCTGAGTCGCTGGTTGCGCGACCCCAACGCCACCAACACGTCGTCGTCGTGCTCGAGTCCGGCAACGTCGTCGGCCGGAGTCGGCGCGTCGGCGAGCCCGAACGCGGTCAGGATGCCACCCGCCTTCGCGGCCGTCTCGGCCGTCTCGTACGCGGGGTCGGAGTCCCTCACCAGGGTCGCGCCGGCCGTCACGGTGAGCCGCCCGTCGATCGACACGTCGGCGGTCCGGATCAGGATCGGCGCGTCCGCGGTCGCCCGGCCCTCGTCGTCGTGTCCGATCAACGCCATCGTCGCGCCGTAGTAGCCGCGTCCGGTCGTCTCGTACTTCGCGATCAGTCGACAGGCGTTCTCGACCGGGCTGCCGGTGACGGTTGCGGCGAACATCGAATCGCGCAGCACCTGCGGCACGTCGCGCTGGGTGCGTCCGGCGAGGAGGTACTCGGTGTGCATCAGGTGGGTCATCTGCTTCAGGTACGGCCCGAGCACCAGACCGCCCTCGTGGCAGATGTCGCACATCATCTTCAGCTCCTCGTCGACCACCATGAAGAGCTCGTAGATCTCCTTCTCGTCGGCGAGGAAGTCGAGCAGCGCCGCCTTGCGAGCCGCCCTGGTGTCGAGGCCACGCAGCCGGAACGTGCCGCTGATCGGGTTCATCCGGACGTTGCCGGCGTCGACCGAGACGTGGCGTTCGGGGCTGGCACCGATCAGGTAACGGTCGCCGGTGAAGACGCAGAACGTCCAGTACGCACCGCGCTCGCGCTCGAGGAGCCTCCGCAGCACGCTCAGCGCGCCGGAGTGATCCCAGTCGGCCAACTGCGCTGTCCAGCGGCGGCCGATGACGAGGTTCGCGCCCTCGCCGTTGCCGATCTCGTCGCGGATGATCGCGTCAACGAGCTTGCCGTAGTCGGCGTCGCCGATCTCGAACCCGCCTCGATCCGTGTATGTCACGGGCCGGTCCGGCAGCGCCGCGACCGCCTCGGCCAGCGGCACGTCTCGCTCGTAGTCGATGGCGATGTCCGATAGCGGCGTCCCATCGTGATGCGCCTCGAACCCGCGCTCGCGGACCTGCGCGTACGGGACGAGCACGAGCCGGTCGAAGCGCCGGCCGGACTCCGGCGGCCCCTGCGACATCGGGATGTCGCTAAGCCACTCGATGTCCTTGCGGGTGCCGCCCACCACGGTGAGGGCGTCGGAGTCGCGCAGGCGGATCAGCGCCCACGCCGGGTACGCAAGGACATCGTCGATGAAGGACACCCCGCGATCGTATCGGCGACACTCCCTGCGATCTCGCCGAGATTGCCCAAGGAGCGCCAACCCGACCCTCGGGACGACCTCCATCGTCGAGTCGCTCGCCAGTCGTTGATCCTCGCGCCGGCCAACACGACGACTCTCCTTCGCATCCTGCGCCGCCTCGCTCGTCCTCCCGCGTGAGTTCCGACTTACGGTCGGTCCCGACGCCCCGACGCCGACCCTAAGTCGGAACTCGCGCCGCTCCGCTCGGTCGCAGAGCCGTCCTCGTCGGCGAGGCCGGCGCCGACCTGTACCCAGGGCCGCACCGAGATCAACCCGTCGGTCGTGAATGCCACCGGCTGCAGCCCGATCGGCCGACCGTCGTGGTACGTGATCAGCGTGACCTCGGCCGGCCGTCGCAGCGCGCTGCCGAGGGCGAAGGCGTACGCGGCGCCGCCCGTCGTGCCGTTGGTATAGGCCGTCGTGGGTCGGCCGTCGATCGAGTACGTCGTATCCGGGCCGATCTGACGGTGCGCGTGCCCGCTGAGCACGAGGTCGACGCATCCCGACTCCGCGGTGGCCTTGCCGGCGGTCGGTCCGTGAACCACGAGCGTGCTCACGTCGCCGCTGTCGCACGCGACGTTGGCCAGCCGCTCGCCTTGCTCCTCGTCGGTTTCGTCAAACTCGGTTCGTCCGGCGACTAGGCCACTGGCCCGCACATCACTGTCGCCGAGGAACGTAATGCCCTCGACGGTCTCCGGCTCGCCGGACAAGACGGTGAAGCCCTGATCCTGGTAGGCGTCGACGATCGCGCCGCCATAGTCGTGGTTGCCGCCGACCACGACGACCTCGAAGCCCTCGAACGCATCGGCCAGCGAGTTGACGCTGAACCGCTCCCATGAGCCGCCGCTCGACGTGTCATCGCCGGCGTCGATCACAAGCGATGCATGTCCGGCGTCGGCGACGGCCCGGGCCACCGAGTCCATGCCGATGTTGTCGTGCCGGTCCGCGATCATGAGCGCGACGGTGTCGCCTTCCTGGGGATCGCGTAGCCGATCGTCGAGCTCGGCCGCCCGTTCGGTCAGGTCGCGATAAAACACCAGCGAGTTGTTGTACGTCGTGACGGCACTCTCGATGAGCTGCACGCCACCACGACTGGCGCCGCCGGTCAGCACCTGGATCCGGTTGAGCTCGGGATCGAGGGACTGGTCCGGAAACAGTGACGGCAGGGGTACCCAGACGGAGGGGCCGGAGGCCGGCTCCGACGGCTCCGGACCGGGTACGACCGCGACCGTCACCGCGAGAGCCACGAGGACGACCGAGACGCTCGCCACCAGCATCGGCCGCCGCTCTCGCTCGTGCAGCTCGCGCCGGACCGCGTCCGCAAGCTCGGCCCGGCGGCGGTGGCCGATCAGACGCCACACGCCGACAGCCGCGAGCGTGGCCAGGAAGCCGGCTCCGAGGCCACGCAGGCCGTGGTCGATCGCCAGGTCGAGCAGAGTGCGCTTGAGCTCGCGGACCTCGCCGTCGGGCTGGCTAGCGATGACGGCGTCGCGCTGGATGACCTCGTCGATGCTGGCCGCCTGGGTGTCGCCGACATCGACGTTGACGCCCAGGTCGAACGGTTGATCGGACGCGACCCGAAACCGTGGGAGCACCGGCCCGAAGTCGAGGGTGGCGTAACCGTCGAACGTCGGACTGACGGTCGTCGTATGGGCCCCGATGACGACGGTCCGTGAGTCGTTGGCAAACCCCACCATGGCGACCGCTCCGGCGACCACGAGCCAGATTGCGCCCAGTACCAGACCAGCCCAGAGGCGACGCCGCTTGATCGTCATCGCCCCCAGGATGGCAAATGACTGCCGGCGTTCGGGCCCAGGCCGGAGCAAGTGTTGGCGCAAATTCGCACCAACTCGCCGCGACCTGCAGTTTTACGCCAACACTCACCGGCCAGGTGTCAGGCGCCGGTGTTGAGGATGCGGATGTTGTCCTCGCTGTAACGGTCGCCGTGGATGGCGCTCGCGGCGAAGACCGCGTCCAGACGGTCCAGCTCGTCACCGGTGAGCGCGATCTGAGCGGCGCCGACGTTTTCGTCGAGGCGCTCGGGCCGGGTCGTCCCCGGGATCGGCACGATGTCGTCACCCTGGGTCAGGAGCCAGGCCAGCGCGAGTTGGCCCGGCGTGACGCCGCGACGCTCGGCGAGGCCGCGTACCTCGTCGACGAGTGCCAGATTGCGCTCGATGTTGTCGCCCTGGAACCGCGGCACGGTGTGCCGAAAGTCTTCGTCCCCCCGCAGGTCGTCGAGGGACCGCACCGCACCGGTGAGGAAGCCGCGACCCAGCGGCGAGTATGCGACGAAGCCGACGCCGAGCTCGCGGCACGCCGCCAGGATGTCGGACTCGATATCGCGATACCACAGCGAGTACTCCGTCTGCAGCGCCGTGATCGGATGGACCGTGTGCGCCCGACGCAGCGTGTCGGCGCTGACCTCCGACAATCCGAGGTAGCGCACCTTGCCTTCGGTGACGAGCTCGGCCATCGCGCCGACCGTCTCCTCGATCGGCGTGTTCGGGTCGACTCGATGCTGGTAGTAGAGGTCGATGGTGTCGACGCCCAGCCGGCGAAGCGACGCCTCGACGGCGCTGCGGACGTACTCCCGGTCGCCCCGGACGCCGGTGATCTCGCCGTCTGTCACGCGGGTGATGCCGAATTTGGTCGCGATCACGACGCTGTCGCGATGCGCCCTGAGGCCTCGGCCGACCAGCTCTTCGTTGCGGCCGGAGCCGTACATGTCGGAGGTGTCGAACAGGGTCACGCCGCGCTCGACGGCACGTTCGAGCGTCCGCAGCGATCGCGCATCGTCGTAGTCACCGTACGCGTCGCTCATGCCCATGCAGCCGAGACCGAGCGCGCTGACCTCCAGGCCGGAGGTGCCGAGCTTGCGGGTTGGAATGGCGTTGTCAGTCATGTCCACGAGACTGATCCGGCTCGCTCGAGCGGACCAGACCCGGCCAAACCTGGGACTGACAGGACCACCCTCGCCGATGTCGACATGCGCATACTGGACGGATGGACGAGCGCACCCAGCTCGGCGAGTTCTTGACCTCCCGACGCAACCGACTTGACCCGGAGGCGGCCGACCTGCCGGTTTACGGGCGACGTCGCGTTCCGGGGCTCCGGCGCGAAGAGGTCGCGCAGCTGGCCGGGCTCAGCGTCGACTATTACGTACGACTGGAGCAGGGGCGAGCGGCGCATCCGTCCGACGCGGTGCTGGACGCGATCGCTCGCGCACTCCAACTCGACGAGGTCGAGCGGGCTCACCTCCATCAGCTCGCGCATCCGGCTCCCAAGCGCCGCCGGCCGGCCAAGCGCGAGCAGGTACGACCCGGGATCAGGCAGCTACTGGACCGGCTCGACGGCGTACCCGCCTTCGTCCTCGGCCGGCGGATGGACGTGCTGGCCTGGAACCGCCTCGGCGCCTCGCTGCACGCCGACTTCGACGGCCTGCCGCCCCGCGAGCGCAACATGGCCCGACTGATCTTCCTCGACCTAGGATCGGTCGATCACTACCCGGAGTGGGAGCAGGTCGCCCGCGACACGGTCGGGGTTCTGCGCGGGCTCGCCGGTCGGCACTCCGACGACCAGCTGCTCGCCGAGCTGATCGGCGAGTTGTCGATGCACAGCGAGCAGTTCCGGCGTTGGTGGGCGGCCGGGGTCGTCCGGCAAAAGACTCGCGGCCGCAAGCTGATCCGGCACCCTGTCGTCGGCGACCTAGATCTGCACTATGAGACGCTGCAGCTGCCGGACGCGCCGGATCAGATGCTCGTCACCTACACCGCGGCCCCGGGCAGCGAATCGGAGACATCGCTTGCCCTGCTGGCGTCGTGGGCGCAGTCCGAGCCGGTCTCCGAACGGCTCGATGCCGCGACCGCGCCGCGTACGGTCTGACCCTCGCCGCCCTGCCCGGCCGAACTGTTGCCGGGAACTGACCGGTGCGGCCACCGTCGACGTGCAGTTTTCCGGCAACAGTGGACGTCGAGCATCGACCGTCAGCGAGAGGTCCTCATCCTGGGCAGCCGATCCCATTCCCTGAGACGTCCGACTAGGCTCACGGTGATGTTCAGCAAGGTGCTGGTCGCGAATCGCGGCGAGATCGCCATCCGGGCGTTGCGGGCCGGGTACGAGCTCGGCGCCAAGACGGTCGCGGTGTTTCCGTACGAGGACCGCGGGTCGGAGCACCGACTCAAGGCGGACGAGGCGTACGAGATCGGCGAGCGCGGCCACCCCGTTCGGGCCTACCTCGATCCCGAGGCGATCGTGGCCACGGCTCGTCGGGCCGGCGCGGATGCGGTCTATCCGGGCTACGGCTTCCTGTCCGAAAACCCGGCGCTGGCCGAAGCATGCACAGCCGCCGGCATCACGTTCATCGGGCCGAGCGCCGACGTCTTGCGGCTGGCCGGCAACAAGGCCCGCGCGGTCGAAGCGGCTCGCGAGGCCGGCCTTCCCGTACTGGCTTCGGTCCCGCCCAGTCGCGACGTCGACGAGCTCATTCAAGCCGCCGAGGGCATGCCGTACCCGCTGTTCGTCAAGGCGGTCGCCGGCGGCGGCGGTCGAGGGCTGCGCCAGGTCGACTCAGCGGGCCAACTCCGCGACGCGCTCGAGACTGCGATGCGGGAGGCCGACGGTGCCTTCGGTGAACCGACCGTGTTCGTCGAGCAGGCCGTCGTCGAGCCGCGGCACATCGAGGTGCAGGTGCTCGGCGACGCGACCGGCGAGATGCTGCACTTGTACGAGCGGGACTGCTCGGTCCAGCGGCGGCACCAGAAGGTCGTCGAGATCGCACCGGCACCCAACCTCGATCCGGCGCTTCGGGAACGGATCTGCGCCGACGCGGTGGCCTTCGCGCGGTCGATCGGCTACCGCAACGCCGGCACGGTCGAGTTCCTGCTCGATCGGAACGGGCGGCACGTCTTCATCGAGATGAACCCCCGTATCCAGGTCGAGCACACCGTGACCGAGGAGGTCACCGACGTCGACCTGGTGCAGTCGCAGATGCGGATCGCAGCCGGCGAGACGCTGGCCGACCTGGGGCTGCGGCAGGACGCCATCCAGCTGCGCGGCGCCGCCCTCCAATGTCGGATCACGACCGAGGACCCGGCCAACA
>JBKOYM010000119.1:0-11412 GCA_046725375.1 Actinomycetota bacterium | reverse complement strand
GCCGCAGTGGTCGAAATGCAGATGGCAGTTGACGACGAGCGTGACATCGTCGAGCTTCACACCGGCGGTGCCCAGCGCCTCGGGCAGCGGGATCCGTCGGGGCCGATACCACGCCTCGGTCTCGTCGTCCGCCTCGCCGATGCCGGTGTCGAGCAACACGAGACCGCGCTCGTGGCGTACGAGATAGCCGTAGACGTCCTCGACACGGGGCGCACCGGTCCCGGTCTCCTCGGGCGGCCGCACGAACCGACCGAGGTGCACCCGCCGTACGTCGTCGATCGAGAGTGTCACAGGCGCCACCCTACGGTTTGCGCCCTGGTGGTTGGTCCGGCCGCCGGAAACCAACCATGAGGACGCAAAACCGTCAGAGCAGGGCGGCGTCTGCCGCGAGCGCTCGGTAGGTCGCCGAGCCCACGAAGTCCGGCAGCATCCGCGCCACGGTCGCGCCCAGATCGAGGTCTGGCACGCGGGCCGGATCAACGAACACGATCTGCCGCCCTTCGCCGAGCACGATGTCGTCGTCGGTCAGCTTCGTGGCGGCTACCCACAGCTGACCGATCGCCCGGAGCGCGCGATCAGACCCCGCCAGGTGTTCTTCGCGCCACAAGCGCAGCCCGGACGACCAGGCGATCCCGGTCTCCTCCCCGAGCTCGCGGTAGGCCGCCGCCTCGAAGCTCTCCCCGTCCTCGACGTGGCCGCCGACGAATCCCCATTGGTTCGGTGCGATCGGGGCGTACTTGTCGCGCTCCTGCAGCAGGATCCAGCCGCGCCGATTCACCAGCACGACCATCGCGACTCTGATCGGGCGATCCGTCATCGGACCGCGTCAGTCGCCGAGCAGGGCGTCGACGAACGCGTCGGCTTCGAACGGTGCGAGATCGTCGGCGCCCTCACCGAGGCCGACGAGCTTCACGGGTACGCCGAGCTCGCGCTGCACCTGGATCACGATGCCGCCCTTAGCGGTGCCGTCCAGCTTGGTGAGCACGAGCCCGGTGACGTCGACGACCTCGGCGAACACCCGCGCCTGGGTGAGCCCGTTTTGGCCCGTCGTCGCATCGATGACGAGCAAGACTTCGGTGACCGGCGCCTGCTTCTCGATGACGCGTTTGACCTTGCCCAGCTCGTCCATCAGACCGGCCTTCGTGTGCAGCCGGCCGGCGGTGTCGACGAGTACGGTGTCGACGCGCTCGTCGATGGCGCGCTTGACCGCCTCGAACCCGACGCTTGCCGGGTCACTCCCCTCGGGTCCTCGGACGGTCTCGACGCCGACGCGTTCACCCCACGTACTGAGCTGCTCGACCGCGGCCGCGCGGAACGTGTCGGCGGCGGCGAGCAACACCGTCTTGTCCTCGGCGACGAGCACCCGCGCGATCCGGGCCACCGTCGTCGTCTTGCCGTTGCCGTTGACCCCGACGACGAGGACGATGCCCGGCTGTTGGTCCTCGCCCTCGACCCGAAGCGTCCGGTCCATCGACGGGTCGACGAGCGTGATCAGTTCCTCGCGAAGGGCGGTCCGGGCCACCTCGGGGTCGGCGGCGCCTTCGACCCGCAAGCGCGTACGCAGGTTGCCGACCAGCTCCTGGGTCGGGGCGACTCCCACGTCGGCGGTGAGCAGCGCGTCCTCGATCTCCTCCCACGTCGCGTCGTCGAGCCGATCGCGCGACAACACGGTCAGCAGGCCGCGTCCGAGCGTCGACTGCGAGCGGGCCAGCCGAGCACGCAGCCGGGCCAGGCGACCCTCGGGTGGCGCCGGCTTTTCGAGGGCCGGTGGCGCCTCCTCGACCGGCGCTTCGACGGGCGCCTCGGCGACCGGCGCCTCCGGCGCCGGGGCTTCGGGTGGCACGGGCTCGGTTGGCGGGCGTCGACGCGGGGCGACCAGGCCGAACCAGCCGGCGACCGCGAGTACGACGACGGCGACCGCGATGAGGACATAGATCAAGACGTCGGTCACAAGACGCCATCCTTCCAGAGAGCGCACTCGGCCCGATGGGTGTGATCCCCCGGACCCCAACTATTGGCGAGTTGGTGCAGAGACCCGCCCCGCTAAATCCGATCCGAACTCGCCAATAGTTGGTCCCGATACGCAGCCGCACCGGGTTCGACGTACTACCGGGCGTAGTTACGATGGGATCGTGGCGAAGAGACCTATGCCTCGGCTGGGCGACCTCGAACGTGATGTCATGGACCGACTCTGGGACGCCGACGGTCCCCGGACGGTCCGCGAGGTCTATGACGAGCTCGTCGCGGAGCGCGACCTGGCGTACACGACCGTCATGACGGTGCTCGACCGCCTCGCCCACAAGCGCATGGTGACCCGTACTCGCGACGGCCGTGCCTATCGGTACGTCCCGACGCACAGCCGCGCCGAGCTCACCGCCGAGCTGATGCATGAGGCGCTGTCGGTCGAGCATGTCGATCGCACCGCGGCACTCGTCCACTTCGCCGACCGGGTGACCCCGGAAGAGGCGGCGGCTCTGCAAGAAGCCCTGGCGCGAGTCCAACGGGAGGAGCAGCCGTGACAACGGCGCTCCTGGCTCTCTTGGGCCTCGCCCTCGCCGGTCCTGCGCCGGCCCTGCTCAGCCGCGCCAGCTGGCCGCTCCGGGCGCCACGCGCCGGCGTCGTGCTCTGGCAGGCGATGGCCCTCGCCGCCGTGCTCGCGATCGTCGGTGCCGGGGCGTCGGCGTCGCTCTGGCTCATCCAGGTCGACGACCCGAGCGCCTGGCGGGTGATCGCCCACTCCGCGCTCATGACGCTGACGCTGGTCGTCTTGGTCCGGCTGGTCTGGGCGGCGATTCGGGTCGGCCGGGCGACTCGGGCCAGGCGCCGGCGGCTGCGCGAGCTGGTCGACATGCTCGCCGATCGCTCCGGCATCGAGCCCGAGCTCCGCATCGTGGCGGCGCCGACCCCGGTTGCGTACTGCCTGCCTGGCGTACGCAAGAACCGGGTCGTCGTCAGCCAGGGGGCGATGAGCCAACTCGACCCGGCCGAGGTCGCGGCCGTACTCGCGCACGAGCACGCCCATGTCCGGGCCCGGCACGACCTCGTCGTCGAGTCATTCGCCGCCCTGCATGCGGCGTTCCCGCGAGGGCCCCGAAGCGAACTGCCGCTGCGCCAATCCCAGGTGCTGGTGGAGTTGCTGGCCGACGATGCGGCCCGGGCCCGAACCGGAGCGGTGCCGCTGGCCCGGGCTCTGGTCGCGCTCGCGGGACAGACTCCGCCGGCGGCCGCGCTCGCCGCCAGCTCCGACGCATCGACGACTCGTCTTCGGCTCGAGCGGCTCGCCGCGCCGCGCGACGGAGGCTGGCGCGCGGCCGCGTGTGCCTACGCGGCGGCGGCCGCGATACTGCTCGGGCCGACGATATTCGTCGGCATCCCGCTGCTCACCCAGATGTGGGACACCCTGCGCTGATCGGGGCTTAGACCGGGTCTACACCGCGATCGTGCCCGCCGGCGCCGGCCAGGCGCTGATCGCCGACGGCGTCAGCCGGGCCGGGCACTAGAATGCCGCTTCGACCGCTCGGGGTCGGCCTCGTGAATGCCGAGTCGGTCGCCGGCGCGGTCGAGTGCGGGTCCGAGGCGTGGGAACCGCGGCACGGGTTGTCCGCGATGAGGATATGCGAAGTACGCCACGATAAGACCCGCTGCCGCCACAATAAAAAGCATCGTCAGGCTTATGACGATCATCGCAATCCCCTCTTCCCCATACGAACAAGGTGCTGTTTCCATGATGTCACGCTCAGCGTGGCCGTCACATGCCGAATCGATAAACACTTGCTGAGCATCAGTCACTTCAGTCCCGCGACGGTTTCATGCGTCTGCCCAGCCGACGTCCCGGGCTACCGGTGGTCCGTCGAGGGGGACTTCGGCAACGTTGACGGCTCGGGGTCCGGCCGTTCAGTCGGAAGCTTGGGCGGCGCCTCGGGCAACATCGTCGGGGCGACCGAGGACGGCAGGGCGCCTGGGCGAAGCACCGGCGGCACCGGCACGTCACACTCGGCTCCCGCGCACCCGCGCAGCTGGTGGAGGATCCGAGCGAAGGTGCGCATCTGGGGCTGATACCTCGGATCGTGGGCCAGGTTGTGCATCTCGTTCGGGTCGCTCCTGAGGTCGTACAGCTCGCGGAATCCGCCGATGTTCTCGACGTACATGAGGTTTTCGACCCGGACGCCCTGCGTCGGGCTCAACGCGTTCGGGCGCTCGTCGTCGTACGGCATCGGTGTGCCGTCGGGTTCGAGCGCGGCGGCTGTGTCGCGTGGCCCGGTCTCGGTCAGCAGCGCCCGCTGCCAGCCGCGGTCGCCGTCGCGCGCGGCCGAAAGCATCGAGATGCCGTCGGTCGCTATCGGTGCCTGCACGTGGGCGAGCTGCATGATGGTCGGCGCGAAGTCGATCATCGAGAACGGATCGGTCCGGACCTGTCCGGCGGGGATGCCCGGCCCGCGCATCAAGAGAGGAACCCGGATCGACGGCTCGTACGGGAAGATCTTCCCGATCCGAATCCGGTGCTCGCCGAGGAAATACCCGTTGTCCGACGTCAGCATCACGACGGTGTTGTCGAGCTCGCCGGTTTGGCGCAGCGTGGCGATCAGACGCGCCACTTGATCGTCGACGACCGACTCGGCCTCGTAGCGCTGCCGGGTCGTCTCGAGTAGGCCCGCCCGCTGTCCGGCGGTGAGCCGCTGTCGGTCACGCAGGTAGCTGGGCTTGCCTGCGGTGTCGCTGTCGCTCTCGATGACGAACCCCGGGATCTGCTTGACCAACCCGTCGTAGCGCCCGCGACGGTCCGGTGGTACCGCGGGCGATCCGCCGACCCGGGGGTCTTCCTGCTCGAGGCTGGGATTGGAGCCGCCGAACGCGCAGCCGGGGTCGTCTGGCTCGCACGGCAGGCCGGTGTGCGGCGCGGTGAAGTTGAGCCAGAAGAAGAACGGATTCGGCTCGGCCGCCCAGCGCCGGACCATGTCGGAACCGATCCGTCCGTATGCCCGGGTCTGATACTCGCCGACCAGCGATCGGGGAGTCCCGTTGTCGTTGAGTATCGTCCGGCTGTAGTTGTACGTGCCGTTGGTCCCGAGCGAGGCCTTCCAGTCCGACCAACCCGGCGGCACGTAGAAGCTGCCCTCTACGTCGCCGGTCCGCGGGTCTTGTCCTTCGTAGCCGTTGAGGTACTTGCCGAGAAACATCGTGTTGTAGCCGGCGTCTTGCAGCCAGACCGGCAGGGTCTCGTCGTCGTCGAGGGCCGGATAGCCCCACGGCTCTTCGTGGCTCCAGACACCGTGATTGTGCGGGTATTGCCCGGTCAAGAACGACGACCGCGCCGGACAGCACAGCGGCAGCGGAACGAACGTGTTGGCGAAGCGAACGCCCGCGTCGCCGAGCAGCTCGTTGGTCTTTTGCATCCAGGGCCCGTCGAGGTCGTCGGCCCGCATGTCGTCGAGCATGATGACGACGACGTTGGGCTGGCTGGGTCCAGCTTCGGCGGGCCGGCCGGGCACGGACTGCGCGGCGGCTGAGGGACCCGTGCGGGCGATGACCGAATCCGTCGGGCCGCCGGCCAGATCGCTGGGGCCACCCGCCGGGCCGGGCGTCGTGCCGAGGATGACCACTGGGGCCACAAGCGCCGGAAGGCACCACAGCAACCCCACGGCTATCCCACCACGGCGCGCTGAAATGATGCCTCCCTTGTCACGGACGTCTTGCGGTGGCGCACCCCAGTCGTAGCGGTGCTCTCATGAGTACCGACGTCTCAAGGCTTCAATGAGATGCCGAGCCACTCGATCATATTGCAGTCACAGCCTGACATGCGGCGACGCCGCCTGTGGACATCCCTCCGGACGGAGCACCTAGGCGGACGCTGCCTCCCGGAGGCGCTGGCTGATCACCGCGGACACCCCGTCGCCCCTCATCGAGATGCCGTACAAAGCGTCGGCGACCTCCATCGTCCGCTTCTGGTGCGTGATCACGACGAGCTGGCTGTGCGCCCGGAGCTCGTCGTAGATCTCCAACAGTCGTCCGAGATTGGCATCGTCGAGGGCAGCCTCCACCTCGTCCAGGATGTAGAACGGGCTCGGCCTGGCCTTGAACAGCGCGATCAAGAAGGCCACCGCGACCAGCGACCGCTCGCCGCCGGACAGCAGCGACAGTCGCTTGATCTTCTTGCCCGGTGGTCGCGCCTCGACATCGACGCCGGTGTTGAGCATGTCATCCGGCTCGGTGAGTACGAGTCGGCCCTCACCGCCGGGAAACAGCCGGGCGAACACGTCGCGAAACTCACGCGCGGTGTCTTCCCACGCCGCGATGAACACCTGCTCGACCCGCTCGTCGACCTCGCGGACGATTTCGAGCAGGTCGCGCCGGGTCTTCTTCACGTCCTCGAGCTGCTCGGTGAGGAACTTGTGCCGCTCCTCCAACGCGCTGAACTCCTCGAGAGCGAGCGGATTGACCTTGCCGAGAAGGGCGAGCTGGCGCTCGGCGGCCCGGAGTCGCTTGGCCTGTTCGTCGCGAACGTACGGTCGCGCTTCGACCGGCGTGCCGTCCTCGGCGTCGGGCTGCGGCACGAGCACGTCCGGCCCGTAGTCGCTGATCAGGCTCTCGACGTCGTGGCCGAGCTCGTCGGCAGCCCGCTCCTCCAACTGCTCGACCCGAAGCCGTTGCTCGGTACGGGCCATCTCGTCGCGGTGCACGGAGTCGGTCAGCTTCTCCATCTCGGCCGCGAGCTCACGATGCTTCGTCCGGACGGCTGACAGCTCCTGCTCGTCACCGGCCCGTTGTCGCTCGATGTCGCTGCGCTGCTCGCGCGCGGTGCGCAGGGAGATCTCGACGCGGCCCAGCATCATCTCGGCGGCCGTCACGACCGCGCGGGCGACCTCGGCCTCGTGGCGGCGCTGCTCGCGTCGGGCCGCCGCCTTGGCGATCGCCCCACGTTCGGCCTGGGCCGCCGCCAGGAGGTCTTCGGCGCGACCGGCCATCGCCCGGGCCCGCTCCTCGGCGGTACGCAGCGCGAGGCGAGCGTCCATCTCGGCTGCGCGAGCCGTACGCGCCCGGTCGGCCAGCTCGTCGAGCGCCGAGTCCTCCGGGTCGTCCTCGGGGTTGGACTCGGCGTCGGTCAGCCGGCGCTCGAGATCGGCGAGAGCCGCCACGTGCTCCCCGCGTCCCGCCTGAGCCTGCCCGATCGCGTTGGCCAGTCGATCCGCCTCGGCCCGCGCCGATCGGGCGGCCGAACCGAGCTGGCCGAGCTCCTCGGCCACGGCGGCGAGAGTCGCGTCGGACTCGTGCAGCTTGGCCAGCGCGACGTCGACTCGCTGCTGGGCCGCCTCGGTCTCCTCCTCGAGACCGGCGACCTCGAACCGCAGCCGCTCGCCATCGTGGGTCGCCGAGTCGAGCTTGGCCCGGGCCGTGTCGAGTGCGGCCTGTACCTCGATCAGGCTCGGAGCCGACGACGAGCCGCCCGAGGCGAAGTGGGCACCGAGCAGGTCACCGCCACGAGAGGCTGCCGTGACGTCGGGCAGCTCCCGCAAGAGGGCGCGGGCAGCCGCGAGGTCATCGACGACGGCCACCTTGAACAGCAGGCGACGCAGTGTCGCGCGCAACTGCGGCGGCGCATCGATCACGTCGACCGCGTAGGTGGCGCCTGCCGGCAGGCCTGGCCACGCACGGTCGTCGATGTCGTCGACTCCGAGGACGAGCCCGGCCCGTCCGAGGTCTTCGGCGCGCAGGTGCTCGATGGCGTCGATGGCCGAGTCGACGCCGGTCACGGCGACCGCGTCAGCTGCGCTGCCGAGTCCCGCGGCGACGGCCGCCTCGTAGCCGTCCCGGACCGACAGCAGGGCGGCGACCGAGCCGAGCAGGCCGGAGACCCGGTCGGTGGCGGCCAACAGCGCGCCGGCGCCGTCCTTGCGGGTCAGACCCAGCTCCAGCGCCTCGACCCGAGCGACCAGCGCCGACCGCTCCCGCTCGGCCTCCTGAGCCTCCGCGCGTCGCTTCGCCAGCCGCTCGGTCAGGTCGTCGAGCGCCGACTGGGCTCCTTCGTACTCGGCGTCGAGCCCACTCTCGCCGGCGTCCAGGCTCGCGACCTGAGTCTCGAGAGCGGTGAAGTCGTGCTCGGCCCGTTCGGCGCGCCGCTCGACGTCGGCGAGGGCGGTCTCGAGGCGGCCGATCTCGTCGTCGGCGCCGTGGATCCGGCTGCGCATCGCGCCGACCTTGCCGGCCAGGCGGGCGAGACCCTCCCGTCGATCGGCCGCGGCCCGAACGGCTCCGGCGATCCGCCGATCCTCTTCGGCGTGCTGGCGCTCGGCCTCGCGACGAACCTCGACCGCGGCTTCGAGGGCGCGCTGACGCTCGTCGACCTCGGCCTGGATCTGCTGCTCGGCGGCGCGCGCCTCGGCGGCCTCGGCCTCCAGCGCATTCGGATCGCGCCCCGGGACCACCTCGTCGGTCTCGCTGGTCGCCAGGCGTACTCGCTCCGCGGCGAGACCCGCGGTGCCACGGATGCGCTCGCGCAGGCCGGACAGGTGATACCACGTCTCCTGGGTTCGAGCGAGGCGCGGCGCGTCGGCCGCCAGCCGCTGCTCGAGCCGCGACTCCGACGCACGGGCCTTGGCAAGGTCCTGCTCGACCGCCGAGCGCCGGTCTCGAAGCACCCGCTCGTCGGCGAGCTCTTGTTCGAGCGAGCCACGCGCCTCGACGATCTCGTCGGCCAGCAGGCGGGCCCGGGCGTCACGTACCTCGGCCTGGATCACCGCCGCCTTGCGGGCCACCTCGGCCTGTCGACCGAGCGGCTTGAGCTGGCGGCGAATCTCGCCGAGGAGGTCCTGGAGCCGGGTCAGGTTGCCCTCGGTCGCGTCCAGCTTGCGGAGCGCCTTTTCCTTGCGCTTGCGGTGCTTGAGTACGCCGGCGGCCTCCTCGATGAAGCCGCGCCGGCCCTCGGGAGTCGCATGCAGGATCGAGTCGAGCTGCCCCTGCCCCACCACGACGTGCATCTCGCGCCCGATCCCGGAGTCGGACAGCAGCTCCTGCACATCGAGCAGGCGACACGTCTGGCCGTTGATCGCGTACTCCGAACCGCCGCCTTGGAACATCGTCCGCGAGATCGTGACCTCGGTGTAGTCGATCGGCAGCGCGCCGTCGGCATTGTCGATGGTGAGGAGCACCTCGGCGCGACCCAGCGGGGGTCGACCGGCCGTGCCGGCGAAGATGACGTCTTCCATCTTGCCGCCGCGCAGCGACTTCGCGCCCTGTTCGCCCATCACCCACGCCAGGGCGTCGACGACGTTGGACTTGCCGGAGCCGTTGGGGCCGACGACACAGGTGATGCCGGGCTCGAAGCGGAGCGTGGTGGACGAGGCGAACGACTTGAACCCGCGGAGCGTCAGGCTCTTCAGGTACAACGCGACCTCCTCGCCAACTGCGACCCCGAAGGGAAGATCTCGGACAGCCTAGCGGCGGTGCGCCGCAATCAAGGTGCGCACCGCCGCACGAGCGGCATCCATCGTGGTGTCAAGCTCAACCACCGAGGATCCCACGAGAGCCCCCTCGTGGACCAACAACAGCTGGTCAGCGAGCCGCTCGGGGTCGCGCAGGCCGGATTGGCCGGCGAGCTCGGCGAAGAGGTCACGCACCCACAGCTTCTGCGGCGCGAGCAGCCGCCGGGCGGGATGATCGGGGTTGGTGATCTCGGCGCCGGCGTTGATGACCGAGCAGCCGCGCCGGGCGTCCCGTTCGCGCCATTCGTCCATGGCGTCGAAGACCGCGAGGATCCGTTCGTCGACCGGACGGTGCTGGACATAACCGCGCAAGTAGGACTGCCAGCGCTCCTCGCGACGCTCGAGGTACGCCGCCACGAGGCGGTCCTTGGAGCCAAACCGGTCGTACAGGGTCTTTTTGGTCGTCTGGGCAGCCTCGGCGATCGCGTCGACACCCACCGCGCGGATGCCCTGGGCGTAGAAGAGCTCGCTCGCGACCGCCAGAATCCGCTCGGCGGTCGGCGTCCAATGAATGTCGTCCATACACTGCGAGTATACAGACCGGTATGGTTACCTGGTCGCATGACTCGTGCTCGGCGCTCCTTGCCCGGTCTCGCTCCAACCGACCTCCTCTTGGGCGTCGGCCTCGTCGTCTGCTGGAGCTCCGGCTTCATCGGCGCCCGGTTCGGCACCGAACACGCGTCCGCGATCACCCTGCTCGCCTGGCGGCTGGTCGTCTCCGGCACGCTCGCCGTCGGCTGGCTGCTGTGGCGACGCGGACGGCTGTCCGGTGCGGCCGTCCGGGCTCACCTCGGACTTGGCCTGCTCACCCAGGTGGGTTATCTCGGCGGCGTCGTGGGTGGCGTCGGCGCCGGCGTACCGGCCGGAACGACCGCGCTGATCGCGGCGCTCCAACCGATCGTCGTGGCGGTCGCCGCGTCGCGACTGCTGGCCGAGCCGGGTCGGCGCCACCAATGGCCCAGCCTCGGACTCGGCATCGCAGGCGTGGGACTCGTCGTCGCCGGTGACGTCGGTGCCGGGTCGGCTGGGCCGTGGGCGTACCTGGTTCCGGTCGTGGGCATGCTCTCGCTCAGCGCCGGCACCGTCCTGGACCGGCGGGCGCCGTCGACCGCGTCGGTGCTCGACGCGGTCGCGATCCACACCGTCATCGCGGCCGTCTGCTTCATCGGCCTCGCCGGGGCGACCGGCGAGATCGGGCCGCCGGCCGACCGCGAGTTCGCCTGGGCGGTCGCCTGGGTCGTCGTGCTGAGCACCATCGGCGGGTACGGCTGCTATCTCGGCGTACTCCGTCGAATCGGGCCGACCCGTACGAGCACACTGCTGTATCTCACACCGCCCACGACGATGCTCTGGGCCTACCTGATGTTCGGTGATCCGATCGGGCCGGCGACGCTAGCCGGCCTGCTGCTGTGCGCGCTCGCGGTCGCCGGCATGCTGATAGACCGACCGGCGGCCGGTCGGGTGGAACAGGAGGCAGGTCAGCCGAGTGCGGGCTCGAGGTCGACGAGCCGTTCCGGAGTCAGCGTCTCCCCGTCCGGATAGTTGGCGACGAGCGCGTCGTTCTCGGCCTTGAGGCGTGCGACTTCAGCCTCCAGGTCGGCGACGCGTTGCCTGAGTAGCCAGGTTTCTCGGGTTGCGCGGGGATCGGTCCCAGCAAGATGGCCCAGAAGCGCCTTGGCCATGAATAAGTCCTCCACGATGAGGTCGCGATGCGCCGGTACGACGATAAGGTGGACCGACCGACCGCTGAGTGAGCGCTCGGAGTGGGAGGGTCCGTCTTCAAGCGTCCCACTGTCGGTGAGGATGGTCAAATTTGGACCAGACGACGCGCTCAGTCGAGCTCCTTCTGCATGCTCACATTGGTCACGAGATAGCCGAGCCTGTCGTAGAGCGATCGCGCGACCTCGTTCTGGGCGAAGACGTTCAGCGCGATGAC
>JBKOYM010000005.1:0-3319 GCA_046725375.1 Actinomycetota bacterium | reverse complement strand
GTCGGCGGTGACCGTCAGGCCCCGAGCCGCGTCGAGCTCGGGGTCGATACCGATCCGAGCGCCCGCGGGCACCATGACGTTCTTGTCGAGGATGGCGCCACGGACGACGGCGCCCGCGCCGACCCGGACGCCGTCCAGCAGAACCGACTGCTCGACGCTTGCCCCTACGTCGACGAAGCAGCGCGGCGACACGACCGACTCTGAGACCAGACCCCCGCTCACCACGACGCCCGGAGACACGATGCTGTCGGTCGCCGACCCGTCCTCGCCAGCGGCGCCCTGGACGAACTTCGCCGGCGGCGACGGCCCATAGTACGTATACATCGGCCACTGGTCGTTGTAGAGGTTGAACACCGGCAGCGGCGAGATGAGGTCCATGTGCGCCTCGTAGTAGGAGCCGAGCGTACCGACGTCGCGCCAGTAGTCGCGGTCGCGGTCGAACGACCCCGGCACGTCGTTGTCGCGGAAGTCGTAGACCCCCGCCTCCCCGCGCCGGACGAACGCCGGGACGATGTCGCCGCCCATGTCGTGCTTGGAGTCGTCGCGGTCGGCGTCGGCGGTGACCGCGTCGACCAGCGCATCGGCGTCGAAGACGTAGTTGCCCATCGAGGCGAGCACCTCGTCGGGCGCGTCGGGCAGCCCGTTGGGCTCCGTCGGCTTCTCCAGGAACTCGCGGATCCGGCCGGGCTCGGTCGGGTCGACGTCGATCACGCCGAACTGGTCGGCGAGCGTGATCGGCTGCCGGATCGCCGCGACGGTCGCGGCGGCGCCCGACTCGACGTGGGCCGCGACCATCTGCGAGAAGTCCATCCGATACACGTGATCGGCCCCGACGACGACCACGATGTCGGGCCGCTCGTCGCGAAACAGGTTGAGGCTCTGGAAGATCGCGTCCGCGCTGCCGAGGTACCACCGCTTGCCGACCCGCTGCTGTGCCGGCACCGGCGTGACGTAGTTACCGAGCAACTGCGACATCCGCCAGGTCATCGAGACGTGCCGGTCGAGGCTGTGCGATTTGTACTGCGTCAGCACGACGATCCTGAGGTAGCCGGAGTTGACCACGTTGGACAACGCAAAGTCGACCAGACGGTAGATGCCGCCATACGGAACGGCCGGCTTGGCCCGATCGGCCGTCAGCGGCATCAGCCGCTTGCCCTCGCCGCCCGCGAGTACCACGGCGAGTACTTTCGGTGCCCGCGGGGACGCAGCCATAGCGCGACCATAGGGCAGGCTGTGCCTATCCCGCGACACCCTGTTTTTCCCGCGAGATTGGGAGACGCGCCATGAGAATCGACGTCCTCACCCGCGAGTACCCGCCGGAGGTGTACGGCGGCGCCGGCGTGCATGTCGCCGAGCTGGTTGGGGCGATGCGTCGGCGCGTCGACACTGACGTACGAGTCCGATGCTTCGGTCCGCCTCGCGACGAGGACCGGATCCACGGCTATCGGGGCCTCGCCGAGCTGGACCGCGCCAACCCAGCCCTACAGTCGCTCGGGGTCAACCTCGCCATGGCAGCCGACTGCGAACGGGCCGAGATCGTGCACTCCCACACCTGGTACGCCGCCCTCGCCGGTCATCTCGCGGCGCTGCTGCACGGCGTACCCCATGTCATGACCGCGCACAGCCTCGAACCGCTGCGGCCATGGAAGGCAGAACAGCTCGGCGGCGGCTACGCCGTGTCGTCGTGGGCAGAACGGACCGCCACTGAGTCGGCAGCCGCCGTGATCGCCGTCAGCCAGGCGATGCGCGACGACGTGCTGCGCTGCTATCCAGCGATCGACCCGGCGCGGCTGCATGTGGTGCACAACGGGATCGACGCGCACGACTGGCGGCCGGTCAACGACCCGGCGCGAGTACGGTCGCTCGGTGTCGACCCGGATCGGCCGAGCGTCGTGTTCGTCGGCCGGATCACGCGGCAGAAGGGCCTGCCGTACCTCCTGCGAGCGGCCGCGACTCTGCCGCCCGACGTGCAGTTGGTGCTCTGCGCCGGCGCCCCGGACACGCCGGAGATCGGGGCCGAGGTCGACGCGCTCGTCCGCGGCCTTCGGGCCAATCGCGACGGCATCGTGGTCATCGACCGGATGTTGCCGCGGGACGAGGTCGTCGCCCTGCTCTCGGCGGCCACCGTATTCGCCTGTCCGTCGGTCTACGAGCCGCTCGGGATCGTCAACCTCGAGGCGATGGCCTGCGAGACGGCGGTCGTCGCCACGGCGACCGGCGGGATCCCCGAGGTGGTCGACGACGGCGTCACCGGGCGGCTGGTCCCGATCGAGCAGTCGGCCGACGGCACCGGGACACCGGTCGACCCGGACCGCTTCGTCGCCGACCTCGGTGCCGCGCTCAGCGAGGTGGTCGCCGACCCGACCCGGGCCCTGGCGATGGGGCGGGCTGGACGCGAGCGGGTGCTCGAGCGCTTCGGCTGGGACTCCGTCGCCGAACAGACACTGGCCGTCTACCGGAGTGTGTGAGGCTTGACGGCGTGGAGCGAATCGCACTCATCTCCGACGTACACGGCAACCTGACCGCGCTCGAGGCTGTCCTGGCCGACATCGACCGGCGCGGCATCGAGCGGATCTTCAACCTCGGCGACTACGTCGGCAAGGGACCACGCGGTCGCGAGGTCGTCGACATCTGCCGCGACCGGTGCGAGGTCAACATCCTCGGCAACTGGGACGACTTCCTCCCCGACCTCGACCGCGACCTCGACAACCCGGCGATGAAGTGGTGGCTCGACGAGCTCGGCCCCGGCCAGGGCGAGTGGCTGCGGTCGCTACCGTTCTCGTACGACTTCTGGCTCAGTGGTCGACGGGTACGGCTCTTCCACGCCAGCGAGGAGACGGTGCACCGCCGGGTGCGGTACGTCCGGACCCAGGCCGAGTTCGAGTCGCTCTTCACGAACACACCCGCGACCGGTGCGGGGCCGCCGCCCGATTTGATCGGCTATGGCGACACCCACGATCCGCACTACGAATGCCAGCTCGAGGGTCGGACGTCCTTCAACACCGGCAGCGTCGGCGACTGCATGGGCGACCCGACGCCGCTCTACTGCATCCTCGAGGGCGAGTACGGCTCCGAGCAGCCGGCGCCGTGGTCGATCGCCTATGTCCGGGTGCCGTACGACGTCGAGGCCGAGCTGGCTGTCGCCCGCGAACTCGGCGTGCCCGAGTACGACGGCTACGAGCTGGAGCTGCGGCACGGCATCTACCGTGGCGTACTCGACAAGGTGCGGGCCGGCGAGCCACTGACCGGCTATCACGAGCGACCGGGCCGAGCGTGACCTGCCAGGTCGCTCACGGCGGTTAAGTACACATGTTCACGA
>JBKOYM010000092.1:0-17519 GCA_046725375.1 Actinomycetota bacterium | reverse complement strand
GTTTCCGCGTTTGTCCGCGTTGCCGGCGACAACGGACTCACGGTCGCCCCACAGAGCACCGGTCACAACGCCGGCCCGCTCGCCGCGCAGGGTCTCGACAAGACTCTCATCGTTCGCATGTCGGAGATGACGAAGGTGAAGATCGATCCGGATCGCCGGATCGCTCGGGTCGAGGGCGGGGCGCTGTGGGGGCCTGTAGTCCAGGCCGCCGGTGAGCACCGCCTAGCCGCGCTCCATGGGTCGTCGCCGGAGGTCGGTGTCGCAGGCTATTCGCTCGGAGGCGGGACGGGCTGGTACGCGCGCGAGCTCGGCTTGGCGTGCAACAGCCTGACTGCCGTCGAGATCGTCATCGGCGACGGGACCGTTGTTCGCGCGGACGCGACGCACGAGTCTCCGCTGTTTTGGGCCGTCCGGGGTGGCGGCGGAAACTTCGGTGTGGCCACGGCGCTGGAGTTTCAGCTGTACCCGATCGAGACGGCGTACGCCGGCATGCTGGTCTGGGACATCGCCGACGCCGAGAAGGTGCTGCGTACCTGGGTGACGTGGGCCCCGAACGCACCGGACGAGGTGACGACGTCGTTCCGCATCCTGCGACTGCCCCCGCTGCCGGACATCCCCGAGATCGTACGCGGGCGGAACGTTGTCATGATTGACGGCGCCGTCCTCGGTTCGGACGATCGGGGTCGCGAACTGCTCGCTGACCTGCGGGCGCTGCAGCCGGAGATCGACACCTTCGACCGGACGCCGGTGCAAGGCCTCTCTCGCCTGCACATGGACCCCGAAGGCCCGACGCCCGTGGTCTCGTCCAGCGCCATGCTCGAGACGCTCCCGGACGCCGGCGTCGACGCGTTTCTCGCAGCCGTCGGCCCGGACGCACAGTCGTCGCTGCTGATCTCGGAGCTGCGCCAGCTCGGCGGCGCATTGGGTCGCGCCGACGAAGGAGGCGGAGCGCTGTCGAAGCTCGACGCGCAGTTCGCCGCGTTCGGCGCTGCCATCGCGGCCACGCCGGAGATGGCGGCGCGAGGCCAGGCCGACGCCGACCGCTACACCTCGGCGCTGGCTCCGTGGGCGAGCGGCCGTTGCTACCTCAACTTCGCCGAGCACCCGGTCGACCCGCGGACGGCGTACGCCGAGGACGCGTGGCTGAAGCTGACGGGCATCCGCTCCGCGGTCGACCCCGACGATGTGTTCCAGGCCAATCACAAGGTGGCTCGGCTCTTCGAGGACGGACAGCCCGTGGCCTGACGAGGCGCGTAGCGCCGCCCGGGTATCTGGCGTCAGCCGATGTGCGGGGCTCGCAGCCCGTCGGGCAGCGGCGTGGTGGGCCGGCCGATCGGTCGGCGAAGGTCGTCGGGCACGTCGGCATGCCTGGCGCCGCGGTATGACTTCGTCCTCGGTGACGGATCACGCGTCGACTCCGCGGACTCGGAACCGGCGCCACCGCGCGTCCAGGCCCTGACCTCGGAGCGAGCGACCGTGACCGTTCCGGATCGGCAGCATCGTCCAGATCCCGAAGCCGATCCGAACGCGTTCGGGGATGAGCGTGCCGTGGGCCTCGTACACCTTGCGGCCGTCGACGTGCCAGACCGCGGTCGACGCACTCCGGTCGAGGGTGATCTCGCACGTACGAAGCTGGGTGAAGTCGTCGTCGAAGTCCTCGTACGGCGACTCGACGACGTGGTAGAAGGGCTCGTTGGCGCCCCACGCACCAAGCTGTTCGTGTAGCGCGAGCACACGCGTGGACGTGCCACAAACGGCGAAGACTCGTTTGCTGACCTCGAAGTCGAAGACGTGGAACGCGGCCATACCGCCACGGAAATCGTCCGGATTGCCGTTGATGTTTTCGACCGCGAGGTCGACCGCGAACGTCGCCGGCGAGTCCGCCGGTAAATCGAATTGGCCCGTCGAGAAGACGAGATATTTGGGGCTGTCCGCCGGCTGGAACGTGTCGTGCGAGAGTGTGAATCGCGGAATCGTCACTCGCACTTCGCCGCCGTTGACACTGACCTCCGCGTTGGGATCCAGCGGGATGTGCTCGCCGCCGGACGGAAGCGGCAGCCGCGCCGGGCTCCAGTACGCGGCGTCGAGGTCCGGTCCGCTGAGCTCGTCGTAGGTGGCGAAGCCGTCGCGGGCGGTCGCGGCTTGGGATTCAGGCGGTAGCGCGGCCCCCGCCCCGGCGGCCGATCGGGCACCATACGTCGTCATGGTCGGTCTCCTTCTTGATTAGGCTCACAATCGGAAGACTCTCGGCGGCACGGAAACGTGACGTCGCATCACCGCCTCGGACGGATCTACAGACCGTGGACGAGCACGACTGGCTGGCAGCGCGATTCCAAGCGCACCGACCCCGGCTGCGAGCCGTCGCCTACCGGATGCTGGGCTCGACGAGCGAGGCCGACGACGCCGTGCAGGAGACGTGGATACGGCTCAGCCGCTCGAACGCCGATGAGATCGAGAGCCTCGAAGCCTGGCTTGTGACCGTTGTCGGACGGGTGGCCCTCAACATGCTCCGCTCCCGTCGGACGCGACGCGAGGAGCCGCTCGATGCGCGGCTGCCGGACCCCATCGTCGACCCAGCAGAGGGCGTCGATCCCGAGCATGAGGCACTCCTCGCCGATGCCGTCGGTGTGGCGCTGCTCGTCGTACTCGAGACGTTGACGCCGTCGGAGCGGCTCTCCTACGTCCTCCACGACATGTTCTCGGTTCCGTTCGACGAGATCGGCGCGATTCTCGACCGCTCTCCAGAAGCGGCGCGCCAGCTCGCCAGCCGCGGACGCCGTCGCATCCGCGAGTCGGACACGACGCCCGACGTCGATCCGGCCGCTCAGCAGGAGGTCGTTGAAGCGTTCCTCGCCGCCGCGCGAGATGGAGACTTCGATGCCCTCGTCGCCATCCTCGATCCCGGCGTCGTACGTCGCGAAGACAACGGCAGTGGGACCATCGTCGAGGTTCGGGGCCCCGACGCCATCGCGCGTCGAGCGAAGGCCGCCGCTCAGCTCGGCCTCGACGTGCAGCCCGTGCTCGTCAACGGCGCCGCCGGCTGGCTCGCACTACGCGACGGAGAGCCGCACGCGGTCGTCGCGCTCACGCTGCAAAACGGGCTGATCACGTCGATGGACGTTTACCTCGACCCGACGCGCCTCGCCGGCCTCGACGTACCGGCGTTGACCGGGGACACAGATCGGTGACCGCCGCGATGATGTCGTCTTCGCTGAGGAGCACCGTCTCGGCTGCCGGACCGAGCGGAACGAAGCTGTCCGCGCTGTTGATCCGCGCCAGACGCCCTCGGTAGCCCGCGTCGAGGAGTCCGCTGACGATCGCCTCCGCGACTCCGCCACTGTGCCGAGTCTCGTCCACGACGAGGACCGCCTCGAAGTCGCGGACGACTGTCGCCAGCGCGTCGAAGGGCAGTGGGGCCAGCCACTGAAGGTCGATCACGGACGTATCGATGCCGCGTTGGGCAAGCGTATGCGAAGCGCGCAGACTCAAATGGACTCCGTTGCCGAAGGTCACGATGAGGATGTCCTTGCCGTCACGGTGTCGCGTGATCGCGCCCAGGGGAAGTGTGGCGCCCTCGGCATCCGGCGCACGGTACGGGGCGGTCCACCGTCCATCGCCATCCTCGAGCAGGTCGCGGGAGTGGTATCGCGCGATCGGTTCGAGATAGACGCATACGCGAGCGTCATGTTTGGCCAGCGCGAAGCACGTCCGCAAAAGTGCGGGCGCATCCGCGGGGTGACTGGCGACCGCGAGTACGAGACCGGGAATGTCACGCAGCACGGCGACGGAGTTGTCGTTGTGGAAATGCCCTCCGAAGCCGCGCTGGTAGGGAAGACCTGCGATGCGGACAACCATGCCGTTGCCGTATTGGCCGTCGGAGAAGAAGCGCAACGTCGCCGCCTCGCCACGCAGCTGGTCCTCGGCGTTGTGCAGGTAGGCCAGGTACTGGATCTCGGGCACCGGCAGGTATCCGGCCAGCGCCGCGCCAAGCGCTACGCCGAGGATCGTCTGCTCATCCAGCAGCGTGTCGAAGACGCGATGTCCTCCGAAGCGCTTGCGGAGCCCACGGGTAACCCCGTAGACGCCGCCCTTGACGGCTACGTCCTCACCGAAGACCAGCGCTTGGGGTTCGGCAATCATGATGTCGGTGAGCGTCGCGTTGACCGCCTGGGCGAGAGTCATCGATGGCTCGTTCTCGGGCAGCCGCGAGCCCCATGTGCGCTCCCGGGCCTTTTGTGAGCCCGGATCAATAGAGGGGATGACCGGCGGCAGCGCCAACGGCGCCATCACGGCCTCTCGGCTGTCGAGGGGTTTCTCGTCGAGGACCCGCTTGGCCTCGTCCATGACCGCCTGCCGAGCGGACTCGTAGCGATCCAATATCTCGGCCGATGACAGGTCTCCGGCGTCGAGCAGAGCCAGCGCCGTGGCCAGAAGCGGATCGTGGTCGCAGTCGGCCAGGATCTCGGCCCTGGTTCGGTAAGCCATCTCGGCATCAGACCCGGCATGACCCAGGAAACGCACGGTCCTCAGATGGAGTACTCCTGCACGGCGGGTCGATCGGACCGTATCGAGGGCTTCGTCGGTGATCCGCAGCAACTGCGTCGGATCCGTGCCATCGGCGGGCCAGTACGTAAGTCCGGGGAGCGCCTGCAGCGATGCGGCCGGCCAGCCCGCCGGCGATCGGGTGCTGATGCCGATTCCGTTGTCCTCGCAGACGAACAGAATCGGGCAGCCGATGTTTCGGTGGGTCAAGTACGCGGCGGCATTCAGAGCACCCGTCGCGGTGGAATGGTTTGCCGACGCATCGCCGAAACTGCAGAGGACGATGGCGTCGCTGGGCCACCGACACTGATGTCCGTCGGACCGTACGTGGTCCAGCGCGAAGGCGAGGCCCACCGCCCGGGGCAGATGAGAGCCGATCGTCGATGTCTGGGGAATGATGTGCAGCGCCGGATGCCCGAACACCTTGTGACGACCGCCCGAGATCGGATCGCTGCGTGCCGATGTCAGGCTCAGCAGGACATCGCGAATGGCGTCGGTCGCTCCGCTGACCGATGCTCGGGCAGCGTAAAAGCCTCCGGAGCGATAGTGCAGCAAGGCGGGATCGGTGACCCTGGAGAGCAGACCGAGCGCGGCATTGCTCTCGTGTCCGGCCGAGCCGATCGTGTAGTAGCCCTTCCGTTGGCCCTGCAGCCAGCGTGCCGCAAAATCGAGATGCCTACTCTGCATCTGGGCGTCGAGGAGTGCGAGCAGGCTCGACGTGTCGTTGGTCCGTCGGTCTCGTCCCGTGCCATCGGCCGGTCGGACAGAACGATCTCGAACGCGCTGAACGAAGTGCTCGTCGATGTCCTGCAACGAATCCTCCCGTCCTCGTCGCCCTGCAGCGTACGGCGTAGGCGCTCAGCCGTGACACAGCCTCACTGTGGTCGTGGGAGGGTCGATCGATCGGGAGTCGCTCACGGTTACGGTGCCAAGTCGTTGCCCTATTCGGGCGAGCGTTTCTCATCGCAGGTAATAGACGTCAGTCGATCAGTAATCCGGACGGTATTGGGTGGCTCTCCGACGATAGGTGCACAAGATGTCACTGTTTTGCTACCCAACGCACACACGGATCCCGATGTGGCGGGCAACGTCGTGGTCAGGTTTAACAGCGAGGGCGTCCGTTTCACAGACCGTGCATAGCACTCATTCTTCTCTGAATCTGTCCGATTTATCACTATCGCTCTATCAGGCTATACATCGTCCAGCCAGTGAAATATCTTGGACGCCGGGTAACGACTCGAGGTCGCTGAGGGGCCGATGACCTCCCGCAAATGTTTGAGGAGCAATGTCAAACCAGCCCGCGAGGCACGGACGAGCCAGGCCCGAATCGAGCGCGCGCTTTGCCGTGTCCGGATGGCCGTTGCGCCGCAAGGTCGCGCTGGCCCTCATGGTTCCCTTGATCCTAGCTGCGACGCTGGGTGGACTGCGGGTGCGCAGTGACCTCGTCGAGTCGGCGGACGCCTCGTCGAGCGCCGACCAGGTCACGGTGCTGCGTCCGGCGGTTGACTACCTCACGGCGGCAGAGCGCGCATTGGTCGCGGTCGCCGGTGGCACCGAAAACAGTCAAGCCGACCTCGACGCCGCTGTGAAAGATCTCAAGACGGCCGCGGGCGACCTCGAGCGCGCGAAGGACAGCGCCGACCTCACCGCAGAACAGCGCTACCAGGTCGATGTCGTGTTGGACCTGAGCCGAGCGTTGCGCGAGGGTGAGACCGATCGGTTGACCGCCGGCACCTGGGAGGCTCAGCTCCGGCAGCTGCAGTCTGGAGTGACCCAGCTGATCACCACCATCGTGAACGCGCAGCTCGATCCCGAGCCGCGCCTGGAGCAGCTGGCGCAGGCGCTGAGCGGGCGGTTCTCGCTATCCATGCAGCAGGCACGCTTCGCGGCCGTCCAAGCGGGAGAGTCAGGGCCGCTGGTGCTCCGTGCCGAGCTCGGCGCCGAGAGCTCCGCGATCGATCGCCTGGCCAGTGCCTTGGGCGACTCCGAGCCGGCAATCACCGCGCTGCGAACCGCGAATTCCAGGCGAGGCTTCGGAGTTGCCACGAAGAAAGACAGGCTCTTCGGTCTGGGGGCTTATGCCCAGTACGACGAGCTCACGTCGAAGTTCCTGGACGATATCGACAAGCAGCTCGAAGCCAACGCCAGCGATGCTCGCGATCGTGCCATTGTGAGCGGCGGCATCACCGCGGCCGCACTGTTGGCCGCCATTATCCTCGCGTTGATCATCTCCCGGTCGCTGCTGAACCCGATTCGCAAGGTTCGCGAGGGCACCCTGGCCGCGGCCAACGACCGGCTCCCTGCTGCGGTGGCCACGATCCGAGCCGGTGGTGACCCGGGTCCCATCGAGCCGATCGACGTCACGACGCACGAGGAGATCGGCACGATGGCGCGCGCGGTCGACGACCTGCACCGGCAGGCCGTGCTGCTGGCGTCGCGGGAGGCGGGTCTTCGAGCTCAGGTCGCCGAAATGTTCGTCACGCTGTCGCGTCGCCACAACTCGTTGGTCAACCAGCAGCTGGATCTCATCGAGACGCTCGAGAAGGACGAGGAGGACTCGCAACGCCTCGAGAGCCTCTTCCGGCTGGACCACCTGGCCGCTCGGATGCGGCGTACTGCGGAGAGCCTGCTCGTCCTCGCCGACGCGCCACCGACGCGGGCCACAGCGAACGAGGAGCTCACCGTGAGCGCCGCTCTCCAGGCTGCGATCGCTGCGGTGCAGCACTACCAGCGGGTCCGGATCGAGTCGACCGACAACTCGCGCATCAGCGATGTCGCGGCGGCCGATGTGGTCCACCTGCTGACCGAGCTGGTCGACAATGCGTTGGCCTACTCGTCGCCCTCGACCAGCGTTTCGCTCGAAGCCACCAAGATGCGAGAGGGCGTCAAGATCGAGATCGCCGACGCGGGTCTCGGGATGACGGCCGGGTCCCTGTCGGAGCTCAACGAGATCCTGCACTCCGGCGGCGAGGTCTCGCCCGACACGGCACGCCGGATGGGCATCCTGGTTGTGAGCCGACTCGCGCAACGCCACGGCATCACGGTGTCCTTGGCGTCCAACCAGCACGGTGGCATCACCGCCAAGGTTGTTCTGCCAGGGTTCATCATCGAGAAGGGCCGACCGGCCGAGGTCGGCCCACGATCGGCTGCGGCACCGACCCTCAACCAGGTGCTGCCGGAGCAGCGGCGCTCGTCGACCGCGCCCGACGGTCTCGGACTCGACGCCAGTCCAGAACCGCCTCGTGACGTTCCCGCCATTACGCCGGTCGATCTCCCACGCGCGCCCGTCATTCCCGCCAGCGCACCGGCTGACAACCCGCCCCGACGCGGACCGATGCCGGGGGTTCCGACAGCCGCGCAGGCCGCGGAGAGTGACCTTCCCTGGACCGGCGACGGTGAGGGTGATACACCGATCTTCAAGGCGATGCGTTCTGCCTGGCTCAGTTCCGGCGAGGAAATTCCGTGGATTTCGACCGAGGTCGAGGTCGGCTGGGAACGAGCGGATCAGGTGGCTCAGTCTGCTGCGGATTCTCAGGTCAGCGCCAGCGGTCTTCCCGTCCGGAGCCCCGGCAACCGACTGGTGCCGGGCGGAGTCACCAAGGCCCCCGCCGGGGTCGCACGAGACCCCGAGGAGGTCCGAGCCCGACTCGCAGCGCATGCTAGGGGTGTGGCTCGTGGTCGCTCCGCAGCTACGCGTTCTGACCAATCTTCGACGGAAGTGGGCCCTTCATGACCGGGTACGACCCTCGTGGCGCGGCTCAGTCGACCGCCGAGAGAGACCTCGACTGGTTGGTGACGAGATTCGTCAACGACGTGCCGGACGCGGCCCACGCGATTCTCGTGTCCTCCGACGGTCTCCTCATGGCCGCGAGCGCAAGCATTCCAGGCGAACGGGGTGAACAGCTCGCCGCGGTATCGTCTGGACTCGCCAGCCTCGCGGTCGGCGCGGCCCACCTCCTCGGCGGTGGCGGGGTCTTGCAATCCGTGGTGGAGATGGAGCAGGGCTACCTGATGCTGATGAGCGTGGGCGATGGGTCAAATCTCGCGGTCCTCACCCAGGCGTCGGCCGACATCGGCCAGATCGGCTACGAGATGGCGCTCTTGGTCGATCGCGTCGGAAAGGTTGTCCAGGCCGAGCCGCGCGGTGCTAACCGGGGTGGTGCGTGATGGTGAGCGGCCGTGGCGCCTGTTGACCCAGCGGCGGGGGGCCAGGAGGGTCCACGCCTCGCGCGATTCGTGCGCCCGTACACGCTCACGTCTGGTCGCACCGAGGCGACCGTCCATCTTCCGCTGGAGGCCACGCTGCGACGCACGGAGTTCGACCGCGACTCCGGCCGACTGTCGACGGGAGCGGTACAGGTTCTCGAGATATGTGACAGACGGTCGGTCGCCGAGGTTTCGTCGCTGAGCTCGATGCCGATCGGCGTGGTTCGCGTCCTCCTGAGTGACCTCGTCGACCAGGGCTTCGTCCAAGTACAAGAGACCCTCACCGAAAGCTCTCCGGTCCAGGAACGGATCGCCCTCATCGAAAGGACCCTCAGTGCACTCCGCACCTACTAGCGCCTCGCGTCGAGCCGCGTCGACGAAGATCGTCATCGCCGGCGGTTTCGGTGTCGGCAAGACGACATTCGTCGGCGCGGTGTCGGAGATCATGCCGTTGCGGACCGAGGCGTTGATGACGACCGAGTCCGAGGGCGTCGACGACATCGCGGCCGTCACGAGCAAGACAACCACTACCGTGGCGATGGACTTCGGTCGGCTGACGCTGGCCGATGATCTGATCCTTTATCTGTTCGGAACGCCCGGCCAGCGACGGTTCTGGTTCATGTGGGACGACCTGTGTCACGGCGCCATCGGGGCGGTCCTCCTGGTCGACACCACTCGGCTCGAGGACTCGTTCTCGCCGCTGGACTATTTCGAGTCCAAAGGGGTGCCCTTCATCGTCGCCGTCAACCTGTTCGACGGAACCAAGCGCTACGAGCTCGGCGAGGTCGCGAGCGCGTTGTCGATCCCGGCCGACGTGCCGATCATGGAGATCGATGCTCGGGATCGGGAGTCGGCCAAGCTCGCATTGGTGCGAGTGACCGAGTACGCCCTACGGCGCCTCACCGAGTCTTTGTCGGCGAAAGGATCCTGACATGGCTCTACGTTCAGATCAACGCCCGCGATCGGGTGCCATGGGTTCGGTGCGGCTCGCGGCTGCCCTTGCGGTCGCCGTCGCGCTGACGGCGGCCGGCTGCGGCTCGGACGAGCCCGAATCCATCAAGCCGGACCCGTCGTTCGTCGAACCGGGAACCTTGACGGTGTGCACCAGCAGTCCGTACCCGCCGTTCGAGCTCGGAAAGGACAACCCGTACACCGGCCTCGACATCGACCTGGTCAACGAGGTGGCGAAACGGCTCGGGGTCAGGACCAAGATCCGCAATATGGAGTTCCCCTCGATCTCGTCCGGCGCGGCTCTCAACGAAGACCAATGTGATGTCGCCGCTGCCGCCCTCACGATTACGGGCGAGCGCGCACGTGTGCTCGATTTCTCCAGCCCGTATTTCAACGCCCAGCAGGTGATGGTCGTGCCGGACGGCTCGGCCATCAGCGCACTCGACGACCTCAGGCACGCCAGAGTTGGTGTTCAGGCCGGCACGACCGGCGAGCTCCTTGTCGCCGACAATGCCCCTCCTAGCGTCGAGATCGTCCCCTACAAGGACACTGGCGACATCGACGCCGCACTCGACCGCGGCGCGCTTGACGCGGCGGTCTATGACCTCACCATCGTGAGCGATGTCCTCAAGCGCTACCCGGAGTTCGAGGTTGCGGTCAGGTTTGACACGGGCGAGCAGTACGGCATGGCCGTCAAGAAGAACAGCAACGTCGACCTGCTCCGGGTCATCAACGAGGTGCTGGCAGACCTGGAGGCAGGCGACGGGATGAATGCGATCCGCCACCGTTGGATCGGCACGTAATCCGACAGTCGCTGACGGTCTGGTGCGCGGTCTCCCAGTAGACCATCGTCTCGTACCTGCGCCGGCCGTAGAGATACGTGCCGATCGATCGCGAGAGTGCGCTGCTGAAGCCGTGCGACTCCTCCTCAGGGGCACCCCGACCGAAGTTGCCGTCCGGGTCGCTGACGTAGCCGTCGACCGAGGTGATCATCGAATAGATAGATCAACTTGCCCATGGGTCGCTTCTTCCGTCAGGCGCTGGTCAGCTCGTCGACGGCCTGCCCGAACAGCCGAGTGTGCAGGGCCACATCGTCACTGCTGGTCTCCGGGCACATCAGCGCCATGTTGTGGAACGGAGTGATGAGCACGGCCCGGTTGGCCAGGTAGAGGTGGAGGTAGTCGTCGAGCTCCTGATCGGCCGCCGCCGCGGACTCACTGCCGGTTCGAGGTGCCGGCGATGCGAAGCGGTATTCCGAGCGAGCGCCGAGCTGACTGACCGACCACGCGACGCCGGTCCGGTCGATGGTCTGCTGGACACCGTCGGTGAACTCGGTCGCCAGCCGCTCCATGTGGGCGAACGCGTCGTCGGTGAGGACGTGTTCGAGCGTGGCACGCATCGCCGCGACCGACAGCGGATTGCCGGCGAGGGTCCCGCCGATGCCACCGACGTCGATGAGGTCGGCCTCGGGATGCGCCTCCACCAGGCGCGCGATGTCGGCGCTGAGGCCGTACGCGCCGCTCGGGATGCCGCCGCCGATGCTCTTGCCGACCACCACGATGTCGGGCTCGAGCCCCTCAAGCAGCGTGACGCCGCCGGGCCCGGCCGAGAACGTGTGCGTCTCGTCGATGATGAGCAGCGCGCCGTATCGAGTTGCGAGCTCGCGTACCCCGGCCAGGAATCCCGGCTCCGGGAGCACGATCCCGATGTTGGTGAGCGCCGGCTCGGTGAGGATCGCCGCGACGTCACCGTGCTTCAGTTGGGCGGCGACGTCGGCGAGCTCGTTGAACTCCGCGACCCGTGAGGTCTCGGACACCGGCACCGGGGCGCCGACGAGCCCGGGCCGATCGACCGCCTCGCCGTCGGAGCCGGGCACGGCGAACGCCTCGTCCACCGAGCCGTGGTAGCAGTACGCGAAGGTGAGGATCTTGGTCCGGCCGGTCGCCAGCCGTGCCAGGCGGATCGCCCACCGATTCGCATCGGTGGCGGTGAGTGTGAACGACCACAAGGGCAGCCCGAACCGTCGCGCCAGCTCGGCACCGACCCATTCGGCGTCGGCCGTCGGCAGCATCGTGGTCATGCCACCCTGGGTGTCGATCCGCTCGCGAACGGCCGCCACGGTGGGCCTCGGACTGTGGCCGGCCATCGCCCCTGTATCGCCGAGGGCGAAGTCGACGTACTCGCGCCCGTCGACGTCGGTGACCCGGTTGCCGTTCGCCTCCCGCATGGAGATCGGAAAGCCCCCGCTCCACATCGCCATCCAGGTCATGGGCACGCGTCCGAACAGGTGCTCGGCCTCGGTGAACAGCCGTCTCGAGGTCGGGTGGTCGGCCGCGTAGCTAGCTCGTTCGCGTTGGATGAGCTTGGACAGGCGCTCCCGATCGATGCTTCCCATGCCAGGACTCTCCGGCGTCGGCAGTCTCACGTCAACATGCGGCCCGCCGGCCGAACGATGTGAACCGCTGGCTCAGGTCAGGTCGGGGGCCATCGTCGCGTCGGGCTCGTCGACACCGACACCGTTTGCGGCGTCGGGGATCCTCTGCTCGAGCGCCCGCGCCATCGCGCAGACGGCGAGGCAACCCACAATCATCAGCCCGATGTAAACCTCCCCGAGGTCGTGGCCGAGCAGCAGACCGGCGACGACCGGCCCCGCGATCGCGCCGCCCTGGAACGCGGCGGCGCTGATCGCGTTGTATCGGCCGCGGGTGTGGTCGGCGGCGAGGTCGTTGTTTACCGCGGGAATCGTCGGCTGCATCAAGGTCTCGCCGAACGCGAAGACGCCCATGAAGACGAGGATGCCGGCGCCTGCTGCCAGCGTGCCGGGGACGAGTCCGGCCGCGCCGAGCAGCAGCCACGAGATCGCCCAGACGACACCCATGAGGGCCATCACCCGGGTACGGCGGTGGCCCTTGATGCGGGCCAGCACGAGGAACTGCAGCAGTACGATGACGGCCGTGTTGACCGCGAACGCGATGCCAATCGTGCGGGTGGACACCTCGGCGACTTGGCGCGAGTACCCGGGGAAGCCGGCCTCGTGCTGGCCGTAGCCGACGAACACGGCGACGAACGTCAGAGCGGTCAGCCAGCGCACCGCGGGCTCGCGAAGGATCTCCCGATAGGTGCCGCCGGTGGAGTCCTCGGGGTGCTCGGCGCGGCCGTGCAGCTTGCGTAGTGGGCCGAGCAGCAGCGCCATCGGGACGAGTACGCACGCCGCATCGAGCAGGTAGATCGTGGTGAACGTATCGGGCTCCGAGACGTCGACGTAGAGGCCGCCGACGATGCCGCCCACGCCGATGCCGAGGTTGACCAGCGCGAAGTTGACGCCGAAGTACGTCTGTCGGAGGTCGCCGGTGACCACCGCCGCGATCAACGCGTTGAACGCAGGCCACGAGAGACCGAAGTTGATGCCGATCAGGACCAGCGCCACGGCTGCGACGGCGGGGGAGGTGGCGAACGCGAGCAGGACGTTGCCGACGATCATCGCGGTCAGCCCGCTCAGCAGGATGGTGCGGGCGCCGTAGCGGTCGGTGAGCGAGCCAGCCGGGCCGGTCGCCGCGAAGCCCGAGATCGCGATCAGGCCCATCAGGGCCCCGGACAGCCCGAGGTCGAAGCCGCGTACCTCGTGCAGGTAGATGATCGTGAACGGCAGGGTGAGACCCCGTCCCAGAGTCTGAATGGCGACGGTGGACAGCAGCCACCGTCCCTCGGTGGGCAGCGCTGCCCAGAACGACTTGATCCCGGCCACGGAGACATCCTCCGCGACGGCACTGACAACGCGCGAGCGAGTTTTGGCCGCCGCGCGTGGATGCGCTACGCATCACCGCATCGGTCGCGGCTTAGCCTGATCACATGGATGACGAAGATCGCATCGCCCTGTTCCTGGACTACGAGAACCTCGCCATCGGGGCACGGGACAACCTCGGCGGCGTTGACTTCAACGTCCGTCCCATCGCCGACGCGCTGGCCGAGCGGGGCCGGGTCGTGGTCCGACGGGCGTACGCGGACTGGTCCAACTTCGACGAGGATCGCCGCATGCTGACGCGGTCTCACGTCGAGCTGATCGAGATGCCGCAGCGGATGGGGTTCTCGCGCAAGAACGCCGGTGACATCAAGATGGCCGTCGACGCGGTGGAACTCGCCTTCGTCCGCGACTACGTGTCGACGTTCGTCATCTGTACCGGCGACAGTGACTTCACTCCGCTCGTCTACAAGCTCCGCGAGCTGAACAAGAGCGTCATCGGCGTCGGCGTACGTGCCTCGACGTCGAACATCCTGCCGCCGGCATGCGACGAGTTTCTCTACTACGACGACCTCGAGGGCATCGAGCCCCAGCCGACCCGCCGATCGTCCAGGAAACGAGCGTCCGGCGCGACGTCGACCGCACGTGTGCCACCGCCGCCTATCGATGAAAGCGCCGCCGATGCCCGAGAGTCTCGCGATCTCGACGGGCTGGCCGTCCTGGTGGCCCAGACGATCTCCGGCCTCCAGCGCACGAACAGCCAGGTCACGGCGTCCACACTGAAGCGGACACTGCTGCGCAAGGACCCGACGTTCAACGAGGCCGATTACGGCTTTCGCGCTTTCGGGGAGTTGCTGCGTCACCTGGCCGAGCGGCACGTCGTCGACCTGGCCGAGGGGCCGACGAAAGGAGACCCGGAGGTTCTGCTTCCGGGGCCCAACGGGCAGGAGGAGGCCTACGGGCTGCTCCGCTCGGTGGTGCAGGACCTGGTCGACAAGAACGGCCGCGCCGCGCTGTCCGGGCTCAAGGATCAGATGCGACGCATCCGGCCGGACTTCAGCGAGAAGCCGCTTGGCTATCGCAGCTTCCTCCAGTTTTGCCGGGCGGCCGACACGAACGGCGAGATCCACCTCGAGTGGGACGACGACGCCGACGACTATCTCTTGTCGGTCGCGCCGCGCACGAGCGAGTAGCCGGAGTGCCGGTGCGATGCGCCGGTTCGCGACGTGACGTTTCGGGCGGTCCGGTCCGGAGCACCTCCCCGCGTACCGCCGAGCCTGGTTTACTCGGTGTGCGGGGAGGAGTGCGATGACATCTCACGACCGGCAGGCTCGATGGACGCGACCGTCCAGCGTCCTCGGCTGGGTTGCGACGGCCGGTTGGGAGGCTTACCAGGTCGCACGGCGCCGCCGAACGCGATCGCTGCGGCTCACCGAGGCCGAGCGCGACGCCTGTGCGGGCGAGCTCGCCGAGCAGTACGCCCTGGGGCGGATCGACAAGCGCGAGCTGGATCGTCGGGTCGATCTGCTCCATCGATCCGTCACCCGTGGCGAGCTCGAAGCCGTGTTCGCCGGTCTTCCGGCTCCGTCGCTGGACCGGCCGGTCAGTCGTTCGGGGCGGTGGCGCTGGAGTGTATTCGCGGCAGCGGTGTGGCTGGCAATGCCGTTCGTCCTGATTGGCCTGGTATTCATGGCGGCCGGTCGCGAGGCCGCCGCCGTCGTCTTCGTCCTTCCGGCGGGCTTGTGGATGCTTCTGTGGTGGCGATGGGCGTCTGTTTCGCGAGTGTCTGGACCGTTGTCGAGAGGTCGTCGCTGAGTCGTACGGCCCGTGCGGGGATGACGTGACTCATGCCACGACGGCGACGTCGCTGGCCCGCGGGGCCGCCTGACGAGGGCGGCTCCGCGGGTCATGTCGACTCGAATCCGATGTCACTGCACCAGCCGGTAGACCTGGTTCGCGGTGGCGTGTCCGAGCTGGTAGCCGTCGTCCATCGCGTCGCGGAAGTGCAGTCCGCCCCAGACCCGTGCATTGAGAGCGTCATTCTCGATGGCTGACAGCGACGGGTAGGTCCTCGTCGCGACCACCGACCCGTCGGGCGCCCTTGAGAGAAGGACCAGCGACGTGTCGTCGCCGAGCGTGCGGCGTACGACCGCCGCGAACGGTGCGGTCGCGGCCGCGTGACCGCTCGTGTAATCGCTGTAAGCGGGGTTGGGGATCAGGGGTGTCCATCCGACCTCGGGAGCGGTGTCGGGGTTGTTGTCGTCGGCCGCCTCCGCGACCGCCCGGAATGGACGCCAGAAGCCGATGTCGAACTTCAGCCGGAAGGTTCGGATCATCGCATCCGCAACAGCCGCGTCGATCCGGGCGAACAGCCGCGCGGATCCCGCCAGGCCGAGTGGGTGGACGTCGAGGTAGCGGCACAGGGCGTCGCGATACATCAGGGGTGGATTGCTCGCGAAGAACCGGGCGGTGTCGGTCTGTTCCTGCGTCCGGTCGGGCGAGGTCACCGGGCCCAGTCGCCGTACCTCGTTGTAGTCGGCGGCGTACGCAGCGCTGGCCAGGGGGTCGGGACCGTCGACCGGGACCGGTCGGGTGGCGACCAGCGGCCTCACGAATCCCAGCCAGGCCGTCGCCATGCCGCTGGCGGGCGGCTGCCAGATCCCTGGCAGGTCCGGCTTGGAGTAGACGATGGTGGTGTCGTTTCTGCCGTCGTCGACGCGGCTGGTGATCATCTCGGCGGCCGCGGCGCGGCCGATCCGGATGCCCTTGGCCTCCCTCGGACCGTCCGGGACGGCGGCGAGGCTGGTGGTCAGGTCGGCGTCGAGGTTGGCTTGGGATGCCGGGAAGTACTCGCTCAGCACGTCGTGGGCAGCAGTTGCGACCGCGGCTTGATCCGAGGTTTGACCTCTGTCCAGTGAGGTCTGGACGGCGTCGTGCACGGCCAGCGAGGTGAAGCCCAGATACAGCGTCCCGACCTGAGGCGGCGTCGCTCCCTCGGTGAAAATCGTGCGCAGCGCAATCCGTTGCCAGGCCACGACCACCGACGAGCCGGTCGCCTCTGAGTCGGCGGAGGCTGTGGCTGCCGGACTCGCGGTCAGGGCCAACGGGAGAGCGAGCACCAAGGTGGAGGCGCCCCCGAGGGCTCGTCGGCGGAGCGTTGCGGAAGCCTTTCGACCGACGCCAACGTCGGTCCTGGTCTTGTTGTTCATGATCGTGCCCCTTTCGTGGGAGCGGTGGTGCTAGCAGGACGCGAGCCAGTGCGCGGCGGCGTCCGCAGTCGTGGGACCGGTGTAGTTGCCGCCGAACACGAACCAGCACGGGGCGAAGTTCGCCGTACGAGGACCGGAGTCTGAAGCAGGGGGCCGGAGCCAGTGCGCGGCGGCGTCCGCCGTACGAGGACCGGTGTACTTGGTTCCGGACTCGAGCCAGGCGTCGGCGGCGTCGGCGGTACGAGGACCGGTGTAATGCTGAGCGGCAGGGGCCGACTCGTTCCGTTCGACGGCTGTCGAGTCCGGGGTGTCGGCGGCCAGTTCGCTCACCAACGCGATCGTGGCGACCATGCCGGCCGCCAGCCCGGCCACGCCGGTCACTGCGGCTTTGGTGGTCTTTGTCTTGGTGTTCATGATCGTGCCTTTCGTGGTGCAACATGGACGTGACCGTTGTCCCGCGCAGCGGTGCTGATGCGGTCCCGATCCGGTATCAGCCGGGTATTAATGCCCTTGACCGGTCTCGACGGCGCGGCGCACGGTGGCCTTGTGCGGATCGCATTACTTGGTCCGCTTGTCATCGACGGGGGCGTCGGCAAGATCGGCCCACGCGACCGCGTGGTCCTAGCAGCCCTCGCGGTCCGACCCGGCGAGGTCTATTCCGCCGACCGGCTGGCCGATGCGCTGTGGGGAGACCGGCCACCGACTTCAGGGAAAAAGGTCGTCCAAGGCTGTGTGACCCGGCTCCGCAAGGCTCTCGGTCCGGAGACCATCGAGACGCTGCCGCAGGGTTATCGACTGAGGATCTCGTCGGACGATCTCGACACGTTGCTGTTCGAGCACCTGGTCGGTCGTGGCCGCGAGCTGCTCACCGT
>JBKOYM010000057.1:0-12289 GCA_046725375.1 Actinomycetota bacterium | reverse complement strand
GATGGAGGACGAGCTCCACAAGAACGTCATCGGCCAGGAAGAGGCCGTCAAGGCGCTCTCCCGGGCGATCCGGCGTACTCGTGCCGGCCTGAAGGACCCGAAGCGTCCCGGTGGCTCGTTCATCTTCGCCGGTCCGTCCGGCGTCGGTAAGACGTGGCTGTCCAAGTCGCTCGCCGAGTTCCTGTTCGGCGACCCCGACTCGCTGATCCAGCTCGACATGAGCGAGTTCTCGGAGAAGCACACGGTGTCGCGGCTGTTCGGCTCGCCTCCGGGCTACGTCGGGTACGAAGAGGGCGGCCAGCTAACCGAGAAGGTGCGGCGCAAGCCGTTCTCCGTGGTCCTGTTCGACGAGGTCGAGAAGGCACACCCGGACATCTTCAACTCGCTGCTGCAGATCCTGGAGGAAGGTCGCCTGACTGACAGCCAGGGCCGCATGATCGACTTCAAGAACACGGTCATCATCATGACGACCAACCTCGGGACGAAGGACATCTCGAAGGGCGTCAACCTCGGCTTCTCCCAGGCGGGTGACACCCAGGGCTCGTACGATTCGATGAAGGCGAAGGTTTCGGAGGAGCTCAAGCAGCACTTCCGGCCGGAGTTCCTCAACCGGGTCGACGAGGTCATCGTGTTCCCGGCGCTGAGCCAGGACGAGATCATCCGGATGGTCGACATGATGCTCCGAGGCGTCGAGATGCGGCTCAAGGACCGCGACATGGCGCTGGAGCTGACCCAGAAGGCCAAGGAGGAGCTGGCCCGGCGCGGCTACGACCCGGTGCTCGGTGCCCGGCCGCTACGGCGGACCGTGCAGCGCGAGATCGAGGACGCCCTCGCCGAGCGGCTGCTCTACGGCGACGTCCGTCCGGGTCAGATCGTGGTGGTCGACCTCGAGGGCGAGGGCTCGGAGGGCACGTTCACCTTCCACGGCTCGCCGAAGGCCGAGGCCCCGGACACCCCGCTCGTGGAGCAGGCGTCCACCGACTAGCACACGACGATCCGCCCCACATGGCCTGACGATCCGCCGCGAGTGAGCGGATCGGACCAGCCAGATGGGGCGGATTGTCGAGCCATTTGGGGCGGATCGTCGTCAGTGGGCGGCGCCGCGGAGGTTGAGCACGACGACGCCGACCACGATCATGCCGATGGCGGCGGCCTTGAGAACGTCGAGGCGTTCGCCGAGCAGCGTGGCGCCGACCAGCGCGACAAGGGCGGTGCCGGTGCCGGCCCAGATGGCGTAGGCCACCGAGACCGGGATGTGCTTGACCACGATCGCGAGCAGCGCGATCGAGACGGCGTACGCCGACAGCACAAGCGCGGTCCATAGCGGGTGGGTGAAGCTCGCCGTGCGCGGCAGCGCAGCTGTCCCGGCCACCTCAACGGTGATCGCGACGGCGAGCAGCACTGCGGCCAGGCCCATGACGACTCCTTCTTCGGGCTCGATATGTAGCAGTCGCTACACTGGACTATTGTAGCGACCGCTACAGAGATTCTCACGTGAGAAAGAGTGGCAGTGGGACGTCGAGACGAGCTCGCCGAGCGGGCAACCGATTACGTGCTCGAGCACGGACTGATCGGGCTGTCGCTGCGCCCGCTCGCCGCCGCCCTCGGGACCAGCGACCGGATGCTCATCTACCACTTCGGCGGCAAGGATGCCCTGATCACCGAGGTCATCGTGCGATCGACGTCGCGGTCCGTTCGGCTCGTCGAGGAGCTGCCCCCAGCCCCAACCGTGCGGGGTGCAGTCACGCGACTCTGGGAGGCGCTGGTCGGGCCCGAGCTGAGCCGTTGCACGCGGGTGTACATCCAGGCCGCGGCGCTCGGCATCCTGGGGACGGACCCGTACCGGAAGGTAATCGCGCGCAGCGACGAGGAATGGACGGCCGCCGTCCGCGACTATCTCCTCGTCAGCGGGGCCAATCCGCGCCGCGTCCGCCGGGTCGCGGAGCTGGTCGATGCCGCGCTCATGGGATTTCACCTCTCGTCGCCGGTGGTCGAGGATCCACGGCAGCTGGACGCCCACGTACGCGACCTCGCCGCGACCGCCCAGCGACTCAGCGACGGCGCTGTCTAGCGTCGGAAGGCGGGTTTGCGCACGTGTTATCGGTGGGGCCGCGATCCGACCGACAACACGTGCGCAAAACCGAGCCTGTGGACCCGGTTGCCTCAGCTCGGCAGGGCGAATCGTTCGTCGTCGAGCGGCTCGACCAAGCCGTCGGCGACCAGGCCGTCGAGCGCCCGCTCCCGCTGAACGGCGTTGGTCCAGGATGCCTCGAGCCGATCGCGCGGCACGGGACCGTCGGCGTCGCGAAGCACGGCGAGCAGCGCGCCGCGGCACTGTCGGTCGGTGCCGTCGTACGACTGCGTTGGTCGAGCCGGGCCGTCGTATGCCGGGCTGCCGGCCCGTCGCCATGCGCAGCGGTCGGCTATCGGACAGCGGTCGCATGCAGGACCACGGGCCGTGCAGAGCAACGCGCCGAGCTCCATGACGGCGATCGACCAGCGCGCCGCCGTCGCCGGATCATGCGGAAGCAGCCCGCGCGCCGTCTCGCGCTCGGCGACTCGCACCGAGGGACCGGGCAGTGCCTCGCCGTTGACGACGCGCGCGAAGACCCGCCGTACGTTGGTGTCGAGCACCGGATGCCGTCGTCGATAGGCGAACACGGCGACGGCAGCGGCCGTGTAGTCGCCGATGCCCGGTAGCGCCCGCAGTTCGTCGACGTCGTCGGGAACCACGCCGCCGTGGCGCTCGGTGATCGCGGTCGCCGCCTGATGGAGCCGCATCGCGCGACGCGGATAGCCCAGCCGCCCCCAGGCGCGGACCGCGTCTCCGATCGATGCGGCGGCCAAGGCACTCGGCGTCGGCCACCGCTCCAGCCAGGCGGCGTACGCCGGGAGCACCCGTCGCACCGGCGTCTGCTGGAGCATCACCTCGGAGACGAGCACCGCCCACGCACCGACGTCGGGGCGCCGCCACGGGAGATCGCGCGCGTGCCGCTCATACCACGCCAGCACCCGCTCCTGAAGATCGCCGTTTGCCCTGTGCACCAGGTCAGTCTCCCCGATCGCGTGGAGCCGGCGTACGAACACGGGCCCACGAGCATCCCGCTAAACGCTACTCGCGGGCATCGGAGTGGCGTCGTGAGCTGGAGCTTCACATTGACTAGCGTGACCCGCGATGAGCGCTGTCACTCGTCCTCGAGGCCCGCTACCGCCGCGGGTCTACTGGACGCGGCGCCTCGTGATGCTGGCGATCGTCGCCTTGCTGGTCTGGCTCGCCGCTCGGTGGATCGGCGGCGGCGATCCGAGCGCGGGTCCCCAACGCGACGACGCGACTGCTGCGTCAGCCGTCGAAGACGAGGCCACCCCGACCGACTCGCGGGACCACAAATCCCCTGACCGGATGCGGAACGACCGGGTCCGGACGGTGGCCGAGACGTTCGATCGGCCGCACGAAAACTGCGATCTCACCCGGGTGCTCGTGACACCGACGGTCGCCGACCCGGCGTACGCTGGCGAGCCGACGTCGGTAACCCTGCGCATCTCGACGTCGAGCTCGACCGCGTGCTCGCTGGCCCTCGACGCCGAGCACCTGCTGCTGTCGATCACCTCAGACGACGACACCGTGTGGGACTCCACCCACTGCGAGGACGCGATTCCGACGCGCGAAATCGCACTCCAGCCGCGTTGGTCGACGCTGGTCGACGTGACCTGGTCCGGCCAGTACTCCGGTCGGCGCTGCCCGTCGAACGGCACCGCCGCCAAGCCCGGCACGTACACCGTCGAGGCCGCCGTGCTCGAGGGCGAGCCGACCGAGACCGATTTCGAGCTCGTCGAGCGCCCGGATCCGGTCGATGACGACGAGGGCAAGACGGACGACGATCAGCCGTCGGACGCGGCGACCACCGACGATCAGCCGTCCGACACCGCGACCACTGACGACAGCGCCGACGGCTGACCAGCGACGCGATGCCGGCTCGGCTTTGTGCGCAAATGGTTGGCTGTGCGCTCGGCGCCCCAGCGATTCGCGCACCAAACCGCTCGCAATCCGAGCGTGCCTACCATCGCAACAGCGGCCGCAGACCTTAGACGTAGCGCTCGAGGATGCTCGACTCGGCGAGTCGCGACAGTCCCTCGCGGACGCTGCGGGCCCGCTGCTCGCCGACTCCCTCGACGGCCTGCAAGTCCTCGATGGTCGCGGCGAGCAGCTTCTGCAGGCTGCCGAAATGGTCGACGAGCCGGTCGACGACGGTGCCCGGCAGGCGCTGGACCTTGGCGAGCAGCCGATAGCCGCGCGGCGAGAGGGCCGCGTCGAGATGCTCGCCGCCGCCTAGCGAAAGGGCTCGCGCGACCGTACCGATGTCGACGAGGTCCGACGAGCTCAACGCGGCCATGGTGGTCAGGATGTCGCGGGTGCGGGGTGCCCGACGGCCCGACGGCAGGTAGTCGCGGACCACGAGCTCGCGCTCCAGGTCGACGCCCGTGACCAACTCGTCGAGCTGCAGGCTGAGCAGACGCCCGTCGCTGCCGAGCTCGAGCACGTAGTCCTCGATCTCGGACGCGATCCGGGTGACCATCTCGAGTCGCTGCATCACGGCGGCGACGTCGCGTACGGTGACGAGGTCTTCGATCTCCAGCGCCGACAGCGAGCCGGAGACCTCGTCGAGACGCAGCTTGTAACGCTCCAGCGTCGCCAGCGCCTGGTTGGCCCGGCCCAGGATGGCGCCGGGATCTTCGAGTACGCGCCGGGCCGCGCCGACGTACAGCGCGATGATCTGCATCGACTGCGACACCGAGATCACCGGCAGGCCGGTCTGTCGGGCGACCCGATCGGCGGTGCGGTGCCGGGTGCCGGACTCGTCGGTCTCGATCGATGGGTCGGGCATCAGGTGAACGGCAGCCCGCACGATCCGGCTGGCGTCGCGATCGAGGATGATCGCGCCGTCCATCTTCGCCAACTCGCGAAGGCCGGTCGAGCTGAACGGGACGTCGAGCGCGAATCCCCCTGTGGAGATGGCCTCGACCGTACGGTCGTGTCCCAGCACCAGCAGCGCGCCGGTCCGCCCACGCAGGATGCGCTCGAGTCCCTCGCGCAGGCTCGTACCCGGCGCGACGCTGGCCATGGTCGCGCGCATCCGCGGGTCCGGAGTGCCGCGTTCGCCGATGGGGGGTTGGTGAGCCACGCACCGAGTCTATTCATCCGCGTGTGCGGCCGACGGGCGGTGCCCGGATTGCGCCGACTCGGGGTGTTGCCGCCAAGGCAGTAACCTCCCATCGTGGAGGAATCACGGGAGGGTGTCGCGCTGACCAATCTGGATCAGCCGCTGTTCAAGGATGCCGCCGCGACAAAGCGGGATCTGGTCGACTATCTCGACGCGATGCGGGAGCGCATCCTGCCGGTGCTGCGAGATCGGCCGCTGTCGGTGATCCGGACGCTGCGGGGACAGCAGCCGTTCATGCAGAAGAACGTGCCCAAGTACGCGCCGGAGTGGATCCGTACGGTGTCGTGGTGGGCCGAGGCGTCCAAGCGGGACGTGGCGTACGCGCTGTGCGACGACCGGCGGACTCTCCTCTGGTTCGCCAACCAGCGTGCCGTCGAATACCACCCGACCCTGCTCCGGGCCAGCCGGTGGGATCGCGTCACCGACCTGATCATGGACCTGGACCCGCCGGAGGGGCAGCCTTTCTCGGTCGTCGTCCAGGCGGCTCATCTCGTACGGCAGGCGCTGACCGACGCTGGCCTCGCCGGGGCCGTGAAGACCAGCGGCGCGAAGGGCGTCCACGTCTTCGTGCCGATCGATGACCAACTGACGATGGACGACGCGGCCGCCGCGACCCGGGCGATCGCCGCTCGGGCCGAGCGACTCGACCCGGACCTCGCCACCACGGCGTACGTGAAGGCCGACCGTGGCGGGAAGGTGTTTCTCGACTCCACGCGGTCCGGCGGGGCGACCGTCATCGCGGCGTATAGTCCGCGGGTGCGGCCTGGCGTCACCGTGTCGTACCCGATCGGCTGGGAGCTGCTCGACCAGGCGGCGCCGTCCGACTTCACGATCCACACCGTCCCCGAGATCGTGGACGAGCAGGATCCGTGGGCGGAGGAGCTGCCGGAGCCGCAGTCGGTGCCGGCGGACCTGATCGAGGAGGGCCAGGCAATCCCGGTCGCGCGGGTGCAGGCGATGCATGAGGGCAAGCGACGCAAGCGCGCCCAGCGCCAGGCCGGAGAGGGGACCTGATGCTGGACGACCGGTTCGCCGACGGCTCGCCGTACGTCTTCGTCGGCGCGCGTACGACGCCGAAGGTCGACTAGCGCCCGATTGCCTCGAGACGCCGCGCCCGGTGCCGTCGAACGGCATCGCGGTTGCTGCAGGTCGGTGAGCAGTAGCGCTGTCGGCCGTTGCGCGACACGTCGACGATGACGTGGTCGCAGTCGTCGGCGGCGCAGCGCCCGAGTCGGTGCATGCCGCGGCCGGCGAGATGCAGCGCCGTCCCGACCGTCACGAGCGCGGCAACCACTCGGCCGAGGGGGATGTGCGGGTCCCGATAGTGAACGTGCCAGCCCGTGCCGGCATGGTCGGACAGCCGTGGGTACGCCGCGTACTCACTCAGCATGACGTTGAGGCGGTCGGCCCGCTCCTGGTCAGTCGCCGCGTCGACGACCTCCCGCCATCGCTCGACGACCGACTCGACGAGGCGGACATCGGCCTTGGTCGCGCGGCGGTCGATGACGACGTCGTAGCGGCGGCAGATCGTCTCGAGCTCGTCGGGCGTACGCGGCAGTGCGCGATGCAGGCCGGCCGCGAGCAGGACCGCATCGGCGCCGTAAGGGTTGAGCTGCATGAAGCCATTACAGCATCGCGCCGGGCCCGGGCGCTAGGGATCGATCGCGGCCGCCAGCCGCTCCGCGGCGGTCTGGCTGAACTGGGCGCTGATGTCGATCTCGCCGCCGGGGACCGGGGTCTGGACGACCGGCGCCGAGATCACCACGCCGTCGACCACGACCGCGAGCTGCGCCCGCGCACCGGTGTTGTCGGCCAGCTCGCGGGTAACCGCTTCGAACCGAGTCGCACCGGCGTCCGACAGGGTGATGCCGACGACCCATTGGCCGTAGTCGCTGAGCCTCGGCGAGGCTTGGACGATGTCCGGCGTACGTACTGCGGCGGGCCCGAGTCGATAGACCTCGGTCAGGCCGGGCGTACACCCCACGTCGGGCTTCGAACAGTCGGCGGTCTTGGGGAGCATCTTGAGTACGGGACGGAACGCGACCTGCACCAGTGGCCCGGGCGGCTCGGTGCTCTCGGTCGGCTGCGCCGGCTCGGGCGGCGCGGACCCGTCGGAGTCGTCGCCGGCCAGCAGGACGACGGATACCGAGACGAGTCCGACGATGACGACGAGAATCGCGGCGACGATGCCGACCATGCGTTGGCTTCGCGGTCGCTGCGATCGCCCCGACCCGGTCATGACGTCCAGCCTAATTTCGCGAGGCGCTGGCCTGCTGGTCGCCCCGGTCGGTGTGCGGTGTGACGCTTCGACCTTCGGGCAGCCGTGCCATCGGGACCGGGGTTGGCCGCACCAACGCGGTGAGCAGGAGCGCGACGGCGGTCGCGACGGCGCCGACGACGACGCAGACGACGAACCCGCTCTGCAGACCGCCTGCCGTGCCGAGGAGGGGTCCGATGGTGGCGATGCCGACGGCGGAGCCGACCTGTCGGGAGGTGTTGAACGCGGCCGACGCCGCACCATGAAGCGTGGGCTCGACCGCAGCGATGGACTGCGAGGTCATCGTCGGCACGACCAGCCCAGCACTGAACCCGATCGGAAGCAGACCGAGCATCAGCGGCCAGAGCGCCGATGATGTGCCGGCCCACGCCCCTGCGAGGAGTGTGGCGGCGAGTACGGCCTGGCCAATGCCCAGCACGGCGCGGCGTCCGATTCGTTGGGCGAGCGGAGCGGCGCAGATGTTGCCGAGCGAGATGAGCCCGGTCAGGGGCAGGAACGCCAGCCCGGTGGTCAGCGCGCTGAGTCCGCGACCTTGCTGGAGCATGAGGCTCAGCGCGAACAGCAGCCCATAGAACGTGAAGTTCAGCAAAGCCCCTTGGGTCGCCGTGGTGACGAAAATGCGGTCGGAATAGACCCCGACCGGCAGCAGCGGCGCCCGCGTCGACCGTTCGACCCAGACGAAGCCGACCAGCCCGGCGAAGGCCAGCGCGGCGGCGCTGAGCACGGCGGGGCTCAGCCAGCCTCGCCCCGGAGCCTCGATGAGCGCGAACACCAGGCCGCCGATGAACATCGTCGCCGTGCCCATGCCGGCCATATCGAGGCGGCGATCTCGGCGGGGCACGGCGGGCATCGAGCGCAGCGTCCAGACGATGGCCGGGATGCCGAGAACCACGTTGATCGCGAAGACGGCCCGCCAGTCGGCAATCGCGACGAGGGCTCCGCCGAGCAACGGCCCGGCGGCCATGCCTACGCCACCGGCCGCTGCCCACCAGCCCACCAGGCGATGCCGTACTCGCTCGTCGCTCGCGGTCGCCGTGGCCAAGACCAGCGCGCTCGGTAGCAGCAGAGCCGCTCCGGCGCCCTGGGCCAGTCGTGCGAGGTTGAGGACCAGCATCGTCCCGGCCACGGCGCAGACCGCCGACGATGAAGTGAACACCACGAGGCCGGTGGCGAAGGCGCGCTTTGCCCCGAGGGTGTCGGTCAGCCCACCGGCGCCGAGCATCACGGCCGCGAACGAGAGCGTGTACGCGTTGACCGCCCACTCCAGCTCCGCCCGCGACGCGTCCAGGTGCGTGGCCAGCTGCGCCAGCGTGAGCTGCACGATCGTGCCGTCGACGAAGACCATGAACGCCGCGATCAGCCCAAGCGCCACGACACCGCGGCGGTGTTCGATCGTCATGGAACTAGCCTAACGGCGTGTTCGATGACCGTCGAACAGGTGGCTAGGCTAGAGAGGCCAGGAGTGAGGAGGTCACGATGACGTCGTCCCGGTCGCAGGTCTCATCCCGACTCGACGTGATCAGCGTGCTGCGCGCCCTCGCCGACCCCGTGCGCCTCGATTTGGTCCGCCAGCTCAGCCGGTCGGATGCGCCGATCGCGTGCGGCCGATTCGACAGCCGGGTCGCCAAGAACACCCTCAGCCACCACTTCAGGATCCTTCGTGAGGCGGGCATCATTGCCACCCATCGCGAGGGCGGCCAGTCACTCAACGTGCTCCGTACCGAAGCGCTCGACGCCGCCTTCCCGGGCCTGCTTGGCGCCATCGTCCCCGAGCTGCGGCGGCCCTAGGAGGAATCGGCACTCCGTACGGGCTTGAACCCGCACGGAGTGCCGATGTACGCCCGTAGCCCCGCGTCGCTACGCCGGTGAGGGCACCTTGTCGCGGTCGAGCAGCGGGTCGTCGGGCGCCGGCAGGAACTGCTCCGGCCGTCCCTCGACGTACAGCTGCGGGAGTCGACGGTCGATCGCCCTCGGCAGCCACCAGTTCCACCGGCCGAGCAGATGCATCACTGCCGGCACCAGCAGCATCCGGACGACCGTGGCGTCGACCAGGATCGCCGTCGCCATACCGAGACCGATGACCTTGAGGATGATGTCGGGGCTCGGGACGAACGCGGCGAACACCGCCACCATGATCGCGGCCGCCGCCGTGATGACGCGGCCGGTGCCGGCGAGGCCGTCGCCGACCGCGCGTATGTTGTCGCGACTGCGCGTCCACGCCTCGCGCATCCGGCTGATCAGGAACACTTCGTAGTCCATCGACAGCCCGAACAACACGGCGAAGACGATCACCGGCACGAAGGCCGGCATCGGCGTCTCGGTGTCGATGCCGAGCAGCTGGCCGGCCCAGCCGCCCTGCAGCACGTAAGCCATCACGCCGTAGGCCGCCGCTACTGAGAGCAGGTTCATCACCGCGGCCGTCAGCGGGATCACGATGCTGCGGAACGACACGAACAGCAGCAGCATCGACAGCGCGATCACGCCTGCGATCAAGTACGGCAGGCGGCTCGAGACGTTTTCGTTGGAGTCGATGTTGGTCGCGGTGACCCCACCGACATGTGCCTCGACGCCCGTACCGTCCGTCGCAGCAGGAATCACGTCGTCGCGCAGCTGGTGCACGAGGTCCTCGGTCGCGGCCGACTGCGGACCGGTGTCCGGGACCACGGTGACGAGCGCCGCGGTGCCGTCGGCGTTGACCTGGGCGGGCATCGCCGCCGCGACACCGGGCGTCTGACCGATGTCGGAGACCAGGTTGTCGACCGTGGCCTTGTCGCTCGGACTCGCGAGATCGGCGGCGACCAGCAGGGGCCCGTTGGCACCGGGTCCGAAGCCATCGGCGACGGCGTCGTACGCCTGGCGCGACGACTTGTCCTCGGCGTCGTTGCCCGCGTCGGGGAATCCGTACCGTACGCCGATGAAGGGCGCGGCGAGCAGCAGCAACACACCGACGCCGAGAACGGTGGCGACGACGCTGTGCCGGTTGACCAGGCGGCTCCATCCGGCCCAGCGACGGGTCGGTACGAGATGGCCGCCGGGGGCGACCTCCGGCACCGAACGACGTCCGAACGGCAGCCGGAGCCGCTCGATTCGGCGGCCGAAGTACCCGAGCAGGGCCGGCAACAGCGTGACCGCTGCGGCCATCACGATGAAGACCGCGACGATGGTGACAATCGCCGCGCCTTGCATGAACGTCAGGCCCATCGCGAACAGTCCGAGCATGCTCACCACGACCGTGCTGCCGGCGACCAGGACGGCCCGGCCTGCGGTGTCAAGGGTGGCGACGGTCGCCGCCTCGGGTTCCAGCCCGACGGCCCGCCACTCGCGGAACCGCGTGACCATGAGCAGCGTGTAGTCGATGCCGAGGGCGATTCCCATCATGGTCGCGAGCGCGGTCGACCAGTCAGGCACGTCGGTGAGCGCCGCGATCACGCCGGTGAGCGTGCCGCTGACGGCGAGGCCGGCGAGGGCGACCCCGAGCGGGAGGCCGGCCGCGACGACCGTGCCGAAGGTGACGAGCAGGATCAGCGCCGCAACGACGAGTGCGATCATCTCCGAGCCGATCTCGGCCTGCTCGGCCTGCTGGATGGTTTGACCGCCGAGAGCAATGTCCAGGCCGGGTCGTTCGGCGTCGTCGGCTGCCGCCAGCAACTGCTTGGTGTCGTCCACCGGCATGTCGACCGGGTTGACGACATCGAGATTGAGGTGCGCCAGGAGGGTATGGCGGTCTTGCGAGATCTCTCCTGGCGTCGTGTACGGATTGCTCGCCGCGGCGACATGGGGCATGCCACGAAGCTCGGCGAGCAGGGCGGTGACGTCGGACCGGACCGCCGGATCCGTGACGGATCCGTCCGAGCGGACGACGACGTCGACGGTGTCGCCGGACTGCGCCGGGAATCGTTGCTCCATCAGATCCTGGGCCTGCTTGGAGTCCGATCCCGGCGTCGAGTAGTCGGCCTTGAAGTCGCCGGCGAACGCGGCCGACAGGCCGACCGCCACGGCGAGCGCGGCGATCCAGCCGACGATGACCCGGCCGCGGTGGCGGAAGGCGGCACCGGCGAGGCGACCGAGCGGTCCGGGGCGGTGCGCGACTCGCGTTGCCCCGTCTGGCGGATGGTGTGCGTTGGTCATCGAGACCCCTTGGCGGAAAGTCAGGTGACGTACGTGACGTCAAGTCATTACAGTTACGCTGCATAGCAAACACGAGGTACCGTTACTTGTCAAGTCGCATCACTTCTGTGACGATGATTCACGAGTTTCTCTCAAGGAGCGCCGATTTATGTCCGCTTTGTCTAGTGCGCCCGACGCCCAGAGGCCGCCGACTCGTCGTGAGCGCGTCCGGGCCGCCACAATCGAGGAGATCAAGGCGACCGCCCTGCGCCTGATTCACGAACAGGGCTCCGCCGACCTGCGGTTCTCCGACATCGCCCGCGAGATGGGGATGACGGCGCCGGCGCTTTATCGCTACTTCGCCGATCGCAGTGAGCTGCTGTCCGCGCTGATGATCGACGCCTACAACGACCTGGCCGACGCCGTCGAAGCGGCCCAGAATCGCGTGTCCGTCGACGACCCGACCGGCCGTTGGTACGCGGTGTCCCAGGCGTTTCGTGCCTGGGCCAACGACGAGCCGCAGCAGTTCGCCTTGATCTTCGGTGCTCCCGTTCCGGGGTTCGAGGTGCCTCAAGAGGGGCCGGTGGCGGAGGCCTGCATGCGAGCGATCACCGGGCTCAAGGCGTTCTTCGACGAGGCTCGCGAGCAGGGCAGGCTCGGTCCGCCACTGATCTGCGACGTCGAT
>JBKOYM010000028.1:0-31003 GCA_046725375.1 Actinomycetota bacterium | reverse complement strand
ACGTCGAGCTCGCTAATCAGTTGCCGCTTGCGAGAAGGGTCGGCAAAGGACGCGTCGATCGAGTTGCGCGCGAGCGTCGCGAGATCGGCGGCTGCGATGTGACCAGCCCCAATCAGCGCGTCAAAGTTGTCGTCGACATACCCACCGAAGTAGGCGGGGTCGTCCGAGTTGACGGTCACCTTGAGACCCCGCTCCAACATCATCGGTAGAGGGTGCGAGGCGATGCTGTTCACGACCTTCAGGCTGACATTCGAAAGTGGGCACACTGTGAGCGGCACGTGATCATGGACGAGGCGCTGGACGAGCTGGTCATCCTCGAGGCATCTGATGCCGTGATCGATTCGCTGGACGCGCAGCAAGTCGAGTGCCTCCCAGATATAGCTGGGGGGACCTTCCTCGCCCGCGTGAGCGACGCAGTTGAGGCCCTCAGCGCGAGCCCGCTCGAACACCCTCGCAAACTTCGATGGCGGGTGGCCCACCTCGGCGGAGTCCAGGCCCACCCCGATGAAAGGCGCGTCGAGCGCTAGAACTGCATCGAGGGTCGCCATCGCCGACTCTTCACCTCCATCGCGCAGGAACGCCACGATGAGCCCACTGCTCACGCCGCGAGTCCGCAACGACTCGGACAGCGGGCCCGTTACGCCCGCCATGACTTCACGCAGCGGGACCCCACGCTCGACATGTGCCTGCGGGTTGAGGAAGACCTCAGCGTGCCGGACTCCCGCCGCGGCAGCGCGATCCAGATAGGCGGTGGTCATGTCGGCAAAGTCCTCGCTGGTACGCAACACGGCGATGTTGGCATAGCAAAGGTCCAGGAAGGACTGCAGGTCGGCGAAGGTGTAACGGGCCCTTAACTCCTCGAGGTCCGCGTAAGGCAGCTCGACCCTGTTCCGTTCGGCAATCGCGAAGATTGTTTCGGGCTCGAGGGTGCCTTCGAGGTGGAGGTGGAGCTCTGCGACCGGAAGCATGCTGGCATGCATACCACCTCTTGGCCCGCCGCCTGGCTTGCTCGTATTCGCGCAGTGCGGCCCGATTGCCAAGTCCGCCGTCGTTCCAGGACCCCATCCCGCCGAAAACCCAGCCCTGAACAACCGACGCCGCTGACTTCTTCCACGGCCTGATTGTCGGTTCCCCGAGCGACCTCGGCAAGCATCCGACTCTCGGCATGAGCGGACGCATCGCCGAGCCGGCTAAGGCGGCGGTATGACGCAGCGGCGTTGCGACACCCAAGCGGACCGTTCGCCCGCGAGGTGTCGTTTGCGCGAGCGGTCTTCAGCGGTGCCGTGTCGCGACAACACGAATGCCGGTTGGGAGACGCCACCGGCTGGGGACTGGGAGACAGCCTTTCGTGAGTTTGGGGTTACCCTCATGAGACAGCCTCGACGGTTGTCAGCGGGTCTCCGACGGGCCGCGAGGGTGCTGCCACCTACATTTCGCCGCCACGTCGCGGTATGAGTGGATGTTCTGGGACGCGGCGTTTCACCAGATCGCCGGGCCGACGTGCCGCTCGTAAGGTGGCTACATGGCAACTGAGTCCACCCCGGTCACCTATTTCGTACGGATGGTCGCCAAGCCCGGCAAGGCGGACGAGGTCTTGGACCTGCTGCTCACGAACCCGCGCCGGATCGAGGCCGGCGAGCCTGGCAATCTCGCCTTTGGCGTCCACCGCTCGAACGATGACCCGAACGAGTTCTGGCTGTACGAGACCTGGGAGTCGCAGGAAGCGGTCGAGGCGCACGAGAGCGGACCGGTCTTCACCAGCTACAAGGAGCGGCTGCGACCGCTTGTGGATCCCGACAGCGTGTTCTTCGGAAACACGTCACCCGTGATGGTGCTCGGCTACGACCTGTGAGCCGAAGCCGAGGTCGCCGGGCTCGCTCGTCGCTCGTTGAACGACTTTGGCCGCGCACAGGTCCTCGCACCGTCCATATCGTGTCCGGCGTTAGGGGATTTCGCCGGGCGCGTACCTGGTAATGCTGGGACCGGTGGTCGAAACGTGTGAGCAACGCGTACGGGCCAGCCATGGCAGGCTCGCGGCCTGCAGAGGTCTGAACGTCCCCTCGGCCGAGCTCGATGCGCCGGCCAGCGCGAGGACGATCGCCGGGTGCAGGCCGAGGATCGCCGACGTAGCAGCCAGGCCGACCAGGATCGCCCGGCCTCCGGTTGTCCACCGCAGCAGCCGCTGGGGACCTACCCGATCGGCGAGACCCGCCAGAGGAGGGGTCAGCACCGCCGCCGGCACCGTCCGGACGACGCCGTACACGGCTACCAGTCCCGGCGCCACCAGCGTCGTATGCGTAGACGAGAAGGGCCACCGTCGCGACGGTCGAACCGGTCAGACTCAGACCCCAGCCAACTTCGATTCGTCGGACGTCTGGCAGACGCAGCACGTCAGCGACCGCCTGGGCACCGGCCTTCCCGGGCAGGCGTCGCCCAGTCACCGCATCCTCCACGGCCGCAACTCGGCTTCGGTGAGCGTGGACGGTCCGACTACGTCGCCCTTGGCCAGGTACGCGGCCACCGCCTCCCTCCGGTGCGCACCGGCATCGGCCTGCTCTCCGAGGGCGTAGAGCGACCTCGCGAGAGCGGCGTGCGAGAAGCCGAGCAGTTCGAGATCATCGGTCGCAAGCGCTAGGTCCAGAGCAGACTGCGCCAGGCCGCTCGCGGTCTTGGCGTCCTGTGCCGTCGCACGACAGAGGGCACGAGTGCACCGCCAAGCGATCTGGGAGGCAAGGTCGTCCGAGCTGGCGTTCGTCTCCGACTCGATCGTCAGGCGCTCCGCCTCGTCGTACCGGCCCTCAACGACGAGAACCCGAGCGAGGTACGCCGCGACCGTGGACATCCCGGCCCGTTCGCCCATCCCTCGTAGCTTCTCGTAGCCCCAGCGAAGCTCGGCCTCCGCCGCCTCGGTATCACCCGCGAAGAGAAGCGCCATCCCGGAGAAGAGCGCCCAGTGGGCTCGTGCGAACGTGAGCCCGAGCTCGTCATGCCGCTCCTTGCCCCGCAGCACCGCGATCCGCGCCGGCCCCGGCTCACCGCCAAGCGCGTGCAGGTATCCGAGCACGGTGTACACCGCAGCCTCGACCCGTCGTGAGCCGCTCCAGTGCAGCAGCTGGTGGCAACGCTCGATCGCCGCCGGCACCGGTGCCGGCCCAAGTGCGAGGCAGGACGCAAGCCATACGGTGATCGCAGCCTGCTCCCGACCGTCATTGGCACGCCTCGCATGGGTCAGCGCCCGTTCGAGCGCCGTCGTCGTCGGCCCGTAGGAGCACGCCATCCAGTGCAACTCGGCGCGCAGTTGCCAAACTCGCGTGAGACCGAGGTCGTCGGACAGATCGGTAAAGGTCGCGAAGGCGGCATCGGCCACCTGTTCGAGGTCGACCAGTGCGCCCTCCGGCCGGGTCTGCAGCCGGATGAACTGTCGATCCAGCCTGGCGAGTTCGGCAAGAGCGGTCTGACCCAACCGGGTGGCGGTCTGGGCCGCATCTGCCAGAACCCGGTCGGCATCGTCGAACCGGCCGCGGTGCACCAGAGCCGTGCCCAGGTCGCGGAGCAGCCCGCCTCGGTTCGGTTCCTCGGACGGGGTCAGCCTTGCGGCCCGCTCAAGCAGGTTGACGGCGGCGTGGACGTCGTCCCGGCGCAGAGCGCGCCGCCCGGCGAGCGCGAGCCACTGCCCGGCCCGGATGCAGAGCTGCTCCGCGAGGGCGTCGCGACGTCCGAGTTCGTCCAGGTGACGAACCGACTGCTCGAGGTGGTAGCCGATGATCTCGGCGTACTCTGTCGCGCGCGCGCCCGCGCGATCCTCCAGCCAGCCGGCGACCTGTTCGTGGAGCGTCGCGCGTATCGCCTTCGGGCAGCTGGCGTACGCGGTGTCGCCCAGCAGCACGTGCGAGAACCTGAAGGAGTCGGACCCCAGAAACCGGGATCCGAGCGGCGCGATCATCTGTTTGCGCACCAGGGACCGGAGGTCGTCGCCCACCACGGTGTTCCGCGTCGCCATGGCGTGCTCGTCGAGTGCATCGCGGTAGAACTCGCGGCCGATCACGGCGGCGTGTTGCGCGACGGCGCGCTCGGTCCGCGTCAACCGGTCGAGTCGCGCGGCGAGAATCGCACCGACGGTGGGCGGGATCGCCACCCCGTCGGGCTCCGCAGTGGTCACCCAACCGCGGTCGGTGCGGATGATCATGCCGTCGTCGACCAGCATTCGCAGCAGCTCCTCGACGAACAGCGGGTTGCCCGCCGCCGCGGCGACGACGTGGTCCCGTAGCGCAGGCGGCAGCGATTCGCCCTGCAGGAGATGAGTCATCAGGTCGAGGACGTGGTTCCGCCCGAGCGGACCAAGGTCGAGCCGAACCGTGTGCGGCACCTGCTCGCACCAGTCCGGCGACTCCTCGAACAGCTCGGGTCTTGCAAGACACAGCAGCAGTAGCGGAACGTCGGTCACGGTCAGCGCGAGACGCTCGACCAGGTCGAGGAGTGCGGCGTCCGCCCATTGCATGTCGTCCAGCAGAATGACCAGCGGGCCCGACCGCGCGACTTCCTCCAGCAGCCGCCGTAGCGCCCACGTGATCTCCTGGGTCGTCGCTGCGGAGTCGGAGAGGCCGATTGCGCTCGCCACTACCTCGACTGCGCGAGCCCGTTCGTCGCCTCGTTCGTCGGGTAGCAACGACGCCACCTTGGACCGGGCTTCCGGTTGGATGTCCGTGGAGTCCACTCCAGCGAGGTCCTTGACGACAGTTCTGATCGGCCAATAGGTGACGCCGTCGCCGTACGGGAGGCACGCTCCCTGCACAACCTGGGCTCGTCCCGCCAGCCGGGTGGTGAACAGATCGGCGAGCCGAGACTTGCCGAGACCGGGTGCCCCGACCAGCGTGGCGAGCCGACAGGCCGCGGCCCGGGTCTCCTCGAAGGCTTGCTCGAGAGCGGCGAGATCTGACTCCCGCCCGACCACCGGTGAATCGAGGTGCCGGTGCGATCGAGGCGGGTGCGGCGTCACACCATGGAGCCGCCAGGCGTGCAGCGGGGTTGCCTTCCCCTTGACCGACAGCTTCAGGGCTCCCGCCGAGACCGCGTGGCGCACCAGCTGGTACGTGCTGTCGCCGAGGAGGATCGCACCTGGCGGCGCATTCTGCTCGAGGCGGGCCGCGACGTTGACCGTGTCACCGGTGACCAGGCGGTCGGCCCCACCGGCCTCGGTCGCGACCACCTCGCCGGTGTTGACGCCGATGCGCTGTTCGACCCGGACACCCCATCGGCGCTCCAGTTCCTCGTTCAGGTCGTCCATGACCTGATTCATCTCGTACGCGCTGAGCACCGCTCGCATCGCGTCGTCCTCATGCAGCCTGGGCACACCGAACACCGCCATCACCGCGTCCCCGATGAACTTCTCGACGGTGCCGCCGTGCCGCTCGATCACCCGCTGCACCTCATCGAAGTAGCGCAGCAGCATCTCCCGCATTGACTCCGCATCGACACTTGCCGCCATCGCCGTCGATCCGACGAGGTCGCAGAACAGCACCGTGACGGTCTTGCGTACATCTGTCGTCAGGACCGGATCCGCAGTGGCGAGGGCGGCACCACACTGCGCGCAGAACCGCGCGGATGGGGGGACCTTCCCGCCGCACTGAGGGCAGAAGGCGGCCCGCAGCCGAGTCGGTTCGGCGGTCACAGCGGCACGATCGGTCGGCGCTACTGCAGCAAGATGACGGTGATGTCGGCGGCCATCACACTCACGTTGTTTGTGACATCTGTGAGCGTGATCTGCGTAAAGCTCGCCGAGATCGCCGTCAGTATCTGGCCCGACGGGCAGTCGAGGTCGACCGGCTCGACACCGGCGGTGTCCACCTCGAGGCTGCCGGTGATGCGACCGTTGTCATCCGCGCTCAGCTGCACCGTGGCGGTGACCGGCTCGGTGACGGTGGCCTTGTTCGAGGCCGACGGCCGATTGGACCCGGCGTTGACACATCCGAACGTCGCGGACACGACCGCACTGGCGTTGTACGTGACATCGGTGCTCCCGAGGCCGACCTCGGTCCAGGTGAACCGCAGGTCAGGCAGGGTCGTCGAGTCCGCAACCGTTGTCCGAGCCGACGCGGCGCCAGCCGTACTGGCCGAGCCGACCGTGGTCACCGAGAATTCCCGGAAGTGGGGAAAGTTCGCGCTCGCGGGAGGCGCTGCCGCCAGCGCGACAGCGACAACGCAGACGCCTATCAGCGCACCCTTGAATGATCGCGACATGGCCGCGCCACATCGCCCTGAGCTGTGCTTCATGGTGCTCTCGCACTCCCTCCCCTGATCCACCACATGACAGACCGGGCGGATCGCCGGCAGCGCGTTCACGGTGAACGCCATTCGGCTCACCGACACACCCTCGAGCGGCTGTGGTGCCAGCATCCCGTTCCAGCATGCCGGCCCGTAGGGTCGAAGGTCCCGAGGAAGGAGCACCCTCAGATTTAGCCAGTACCACGCGCCAGCCTTCACGGTCTGCGCTCCGCCGTGCAGCATTCGCTAGAACAATGGGCTCGGTCGTCAAGACCCCATCCCATCGGTCGATGCCGCCTCCCTTGAAGACCGTTGGACGACATCCTGCGGTGCCTACCGGCGCGGGAGGGTGTCGATCCGGACTCCTTCGGGATCTGCCTCGCAACCGCCGACGGCCACGTCTACGGGGTGGGCGACACCCGGCTGCCGTGCTGCATCCAGTCGATCTCGTTGCGAATGCGACGCCGACTGGCGCACTCATCGGCAGGTTCGCACGACCGCGGCAGGTGTGCGGCGCCTTCGAGAGCCCAGTCCGGGTTCTGCGCCGAAATACGCCGGATCAACGCGGGCGATGTAGATCTCGACGTGTAGGCGGCGGGAGAAACCGCTGAGCCACCGCTGCCGGGCCATTGCCTGCCCGCCTCGCTCCTGCCACTCTGGACCGGGAGGGAAGGGGAGTGCCATGTTCCAACGCCATCGGGTGCCTCGGGAACGTATCGACGTGCTCCGCCAGGTCAAATTCTTCGACGGGCTGTCCAGCAGGCACCTCGCGCGCATCGACCGTCACCTCGACGAGGTTACGGTCGAGCCGGGACGGGTGCTCACGGCGCAGGGCGAGGTCGGGTACGAAGCCTTCATCATCGCCGACGGGGTGGCCGAGGTCCGCAGCGGCGACGAGGTCCTCCGCGACACCGAGATCGGTGAGCTGATCGGGGAGATCGGCATCCTGAAGCACTCCTTGCGCACGGCCACGGTGGTGGCGAAGACCCCGATGCGCCTGCTAGTGGTCAATGGCAACGAGATGTCAGCCCTGCTCCGCGAAGATAAGAAGGTGGCAGATCGCGTGCAGGAGAACCTCAATCGCCACCTTGAGGGGCGCTGACCCTCGTCGTCGGTTCCGCACCCCCGCTCAACAGCGGCTGCGTCGGGACGCGTCTCATTAATGCGTAGGTCCGTAAGTCAATGACGGCAAGGTGACAAGCAGAGACGAAGGGCGCAAGGTCGCCGTCGGCCACGGCCCAGAAGTCTTCGATGATTTGGTCCGACGGGGGACGCTTCTCCGTAGCGGTCGTGCCACGCGAAGTCGAGCAGCGCGAGCGCGTCGAGAGCAGCGTCTGCCTGCTGACCAAAGACCCTGGCGGCGCTCTGGGCCTTTGACCTCCTTCCATCGGCGCTGCTGGTCGCCATGCAAGAAGACTGCCACCAACCCATCCCCATCGGCACGGCCGCGCGGATCGCGGCATGTGGGTGCGTTTCGATGAGGCTACGGATGGTGCTTGGGCTAGGTCGACAGTTGCGGGATCGAGTTAGCCGTGAGGACCATTCCCACGCCAGGGGACGCGTAGAGGTCTGTGTTGTCTGCGGCGGGGTCGAGCATGACCCACGACCCTGAATGGTCAGACGAGTTGAAGATGCCGGCCGTGGCCGGCGTCGTGGCAACGGTCGCGGCGGCGAGCGCGGCGACCACTGCGCATTACGCGGCTTACTTCGTGAGCATGGCGTCCTCCTGATTGGGCTGCGGGCGCTGCCCGGACCGCAATATCGCGGATGGTTGAGCACCAGTTTGCAGCGGTATTTTGGAGCGGACCGCTATCTATTGCCCAGATCTGCCAGGACTCGCACGCGGATTGGTGTCCATCGCGCCCCCCGCAATCGCAAGTGACCGGACAACGGCATGTCCGCACGCATGGCGCCCGGAACCGGTATGCAGCCCAGCGCGGGGGTGCGCCTCAACCGCCTCATCTGGGAGTGAGCCTTCGAAGTGCCGATGGGCGGACGTGGCGGCCGCCGGGTGTGGTCCCGACGAAGTGGCAGCGACGCTACGAGAGGGCGTCGAGGTCGCGAATGCGCTCGGCCATGGAGCGCATGACCTGGATTGCGAACATCGGGGTTTCATGCACCAAGAAGAGGAATTCGCGGTCATTGATTACGGCGAGGCGAGCCGGCTCGGTCGCGACGGCAGTAAGGCTGCGCGGGGCGTCGCTCACGATCGCCATCTCGCCGAATGTGTCACCGGGCTTGAGCAGCCTGACCGTCTGATCGCCGTTGCGCAGCGCGATCGTGCCCTCGATCAGCCCGAACATCTCTCTCCCTGCGTCGCCCTCCGCGAAGACAGTCTCGCCCGCAGCGACGTCTCGCTGCTGCTTTGCATTGACGAACACGGCTCTAATGCTCATGTGCGGAATCGTCGCACGCCGCGGACAACCTCGAACGTCGATTGGGCGTAACCGCCACCGAAGGTTTCCGTGGGAGTCACCGGCCAGACCTCTCCACGTCGCCTGCCGTAGGCAATAGCCCGCATCGTAACCGGTTCCCGCCGAAGATGCGGGACGAAGCCCAGCCGCGGCATGGTCGGCCCATCGTGGCCGGTCGCCGGTAGGAGACTGCGTCCTACTGGGCGGTATGACGCATAGTTTGCGCAGGATCGAGGGACTTTGGTGGAGGACCGCTGGTGCCCGAGGACGCGTGAGTGGTGGATGCAGAACGGGACGGCGGAACGAGCCTGGTTCGCAGGGCTGGCCAGTCCATCGAGGTCGCCTCACCGGGCGGGCGCGGGAGTGACCTCAGCGCGTCGCCACCGGTCCAACCGTCGGGTAACAGACGGTCGATGGCGGGACGAGGACGCAACCCCAGTGGCCTCTGTAGTCCAGATGCTTGCCGAGGATCGAACCGTTGCCGTAGCTGCCGGCGGGGTACCAGTGCTCTCCGCCAGACGGCGTGTCGATGACATGGGATCGCTTCTGCTCTAGTTCGCGGATCTCAGCCTCGCCGACGTCGGCGATGCCGTGCCTACCGTCCGCGCTGACGTCGATGTCGAGGACGTCCCAGCCCGACCATGGACCAGTCGGCATCGCGATGTTGACCTTGGGCCAACGGGTCCACCAGGTAGTGATGATGGCTTGGTCGATAGTGGCGTCACGATAGCCGTGCGGGTTGAGCAGTGCCTTACCGCCGGGACGACGGAGAAGACCGCCAGGCCAGACTCGGCGCACGCGGGCGCCGCGGAAGGCATGTGACTTGTTGAGGCGGCATTCCTCACGATTGCAGGGTGTTCGCCGGTCGTGCACAGGGGAGTCGTTGGGCCGATGGGTCAGCCATTGTGTCGGGTCGGTCGAGGATGCCTGGTCTCAGTTGTGGTCTCACTCGCTGCGGTTCGCCTGTGTCAGCGGACGATGACCGAGGCCTCGGATCGTGCAACGAGCTCGCCGATCACCGGATGCCCGGGTACCTCTCCCGCCACGAGCAGGCCCCCGGAAGTCTGAGCGTCGGCGAGCAGCATGAGCTCGTCCTCGGAGACGGACGAAGACACATGCGGACGCACCCACTCCAGATTGCGCCGGCTTCCACCCGGCACGAAACCGGCCGCGTACGCCGCTCGCGCACCGTCGAGATAGGGGACAGACGCGGCGTCGATCACGGAGGAGACCCCGCTGGCCCGGCAGAGCTTGTGCAGGTGCCCGAGCAGTCCGAACCCCGTGACATCGGTGGCGCAGCTGGCTCCGGCGTCGAGCGCGGCGCGGGCGGCGTCACGGTTGAGGGTCGTCATCGTCGCGATCGCCTCCGGGATGACGTCTCCCGTGGCCATGTGCCGATTGATGAGGACCCCGAGGCCGAGCGGCTTGGTCAGGGTCAGCGGGAGACCGGCTATGCCAGCGTCGTTGCGCAACAGCCGGGCGGGGTCGGCAGTCCCGGTTACGGCCAGGCCGTACTTCGGCTCGGCATCGTCGATGCTGTGGCCGCCCGCGAGGTGACAGCCGGCCTCGCGGCACAGGGCGAGCCCGCCACGGAGTACCTCGGCGGCCAAGTCGAACGCGATCCGGTTGCGCGGCCAGGCGAGGAGGTTCACCGCCACCAGAGGCTCGCCGCCCATGGCGTAGACGTCGGAAAGCGCGTTCGCGGCAGCAATCCGGCCCCAGTCGTACGGTTCGTCGACGACGGGCGTGAAGAAGTCGGCTGTCATCACGACGGCGCGGCCCGCCTCGACGCGCACGACGGCCGCGTCGTCGCCATGCTCCATGCCCACGACGAGGTCAGCCCGATCGGTCGGGGACCTAAGGTGGCCGAGTACGCGCTCCAGCTCACCCGGCGGAACCTTGCACGCGCACCCGCCCCCGGAGGCGTACTGGGTCAGGCGTATCTCGGTCGCAACCACCTGCCTATTGTGCGCTCCGCGTCGCCCCTGCAGCCGCTGCCGTTGCGCCACCGCAGCTTGTCGCCAATAGCCAACCTTCGCCCGGGCCGTACGTACAGCAGGCAACCATATTCGGGATGTCAAACCTCCCGGCGACACGGCGTATCGTGGCGCCGGAGGCGTACCTCGTCTGGTGACGGGCGCGGTCTTCAAAACCGTTGTGACCGGGCATCCCGGTCAGGCGGGTTCGATTCCCGTCCGCCTCCGCCATGCGTCGCCCGACCTAAGGACTGCCGGTGCCCGACCCGCGTCGCCGTACGCCGCGTACCGACGCCGTGCTCGCCGATCCGGCGCTGGCGCCAGCTATCGCGCGACTCGGCCGGGACCGCGTGAAGGCGGAAGTCGTCGCTCACTTGCAGCGGTGCAGGGAGGGCGAACTCGAGCCGGCCGAGGTCGTCGCCACCATCGCGAGTTCGCTGCCGCCCAGCAGCACGTCGCTGCGTCCGCTCGTAAACGCGACCGGCGTCATCGTGCACACGAACCTCGGTCGCGCGCCACTGTCAGCGGCCGCGACGGAGGCGGTGACGCGGGCCGCGGGCGCTACCGACGTGGAGCTCGATCTCGCCACCGGTCGGCGCGGGAGACGTGGCGCGGCTGCCATGGCTGCGCTGGCCGCCGCGGTGCCCGCAGCCGGCGGGGTTCACGTCGTCAACAACGGTGCCGCGGCGCTGGCGCTGGTCACCCGCGCGCTCGCACCCGGACGCCGTATCATCGTGGCTCGCGGCGAGCTGGTCGAGATCGGCGACGGCTTCCGGATCCCGGAGCTTCTCGAGTCTCTCGGCGCCGAGCTCCGTGAGGTCGGCACTACCAACCGCGTACGCCTCGGGGACTACGCCGATGCTGTGGACGATTCGGTCGCGTTCATCCTCAAGGTGCACCCGTCGAACTTCCGGGTGGAGGGCTTTACCTCGAGTGTTCCGGTCGCCGATCTCATCGGGCTCGGCGCACCGCTTGTGGTCGACATTGGCTCCGGCCTGCTCACCCGCCATCCCCGGCTCCCCGACGAGCCGGACGCGACCAGCGTGCTGGACGCCGGCGCCGACCTGGTCACGGCGTCCGGAGACAAGCTCCTCGGCGGACCCCAATGCGGCCTCGTGCTAGGCCGCGCCGACCTCGTCGACCGGCTGCGCCGGCATCCGTTCGCCCGCGCACTCCGGGTGGACAAGCTCACCCTAGCCGCCTTGGAGGCGACGCTGGCCGGCCCACAGTCCCCGGTCGCAGTCGCCCTCGCCGCGCACCCGGACGACCTGTTCGCACGCGCTCGCCGGATCGCGGAAGAGATCGGACCAGAGCACGCGCAGGCGATTTCCTCCGAGGGGCGGGTCGGTGGAGGCGGAGCACCGGGCGTAGCGCTCCCGAGCGCGGCGGTCACGCTCCCAGGGGTTCTGAGCAAGCCGCTCCGGCTCGGCGACCCGCCGATCGTCGGCCACGTCCACGACGGCCGCCTGCACCTCGACCTGCTGACGGTGCCACCTATCCACGACCGCACCCTCGTCGAGGCGGCCCGGAACGTCATCGCCGAAGAGCGGGCCGGTTGACGTGTACGTCGTGGCTACCGCCGGTCACGTCGACCACGGCAAGTCGACCCTGGTGAAAGCCCTGACAGGCATCGAACCGGACCGGCTCGAGGAGGAGCGCCGGCGGGGCCTGTCGATCGAGCTCGGCTACTGCTGGACCGAGCTGCCCGAGGTCGGCGAAGTGGCGTTTGTCGACGTCCCCGGGCACGAGCGGTTCATCACGACCACGCTCTCCGGGATCGGGCCGGTCCCCGTCGCGATGCTCGTTGTCGCCGCCGATGACCCCTGGATGCCGCAGGCAGCCGAGCACCTTCAGGCGCTGGATGCCCTACGGGTAGAGCATGGCGTCCTCGTGGTTACTCGCGCTGACCTGGCGGACCCCGCCCCGGTCCTGAGCCGGGCCCGAGTCGAGCTCGCCCGCACCTCCCTCTCCGATGCACCGGCGGTCGTCGTCAGCGGTCGGACCGGGGCCGGCCTCGACGAGTTGCGCGGCAGCCTGGTCGAGGTCCTCCGGAAGGTGCATCCCCCGGCCCCGGACTCCGACGTACGACTGTGGGTCGACCGGCGGTTTCACATCCACGGGGCGGGCACGATCGTCACCGGCACACTGGCGGCGGGAACGATCCGCGTCGGCGACAGTCTGGCGATCGGTGACAGCCTGGTTCGGGTCCGCGGTATCGAGTGCCTCGGGAGTCCGCGGGACCGCGTCACGGGAGTCGCCCGCGTCGCGCTCGACCTCGGTGGCAGGTCGCAGGACGCCGTGCGGCGGGGCAGTGCGCTGGTGACGCCCGATGCGTTTGTCGCGGCGTCCTTGGTCGATGTACGCCTGACCGGCGGGGACCGGATACCCGAGCGGCCCATCCTCCACCTCGGGTCGGCGCACATGAGCACCCACACGCGGCCGCTCGGCGACGGATTCGCTCGGCTGCGGTTAGACCAACCGCTCCCGCTACACGTCAGCGATCGGGGCATCCTCCGCGACCCGGGCAACCGCGAGATCTGGGGTGTCGAGGTGCTCGACCCGGCACCACCGCGACTGACGGGGCACGGATCTGCGACAGAGCGCGCCCGGGCCCTCGCGACGTACGACGGGTCGCTCGCTGCCGAACTCCGGCTGCGACGCGTCGTACACGCCCAGATGCTTCGGCGCCTCGGCCTGCCGGACGGACCCCCGCCAGCGGGGACGGTCCGCGCGGGTGAGTGGATGATCGGCCCGGGCAATGCTGCCGTTCTCCGCGCGCAGCTGGAGGCGCTCGTCGCGAGGCGCTCGACACCGTTCGAGCCGGGCGTCCCGACCGCGGCCGCGGCGCAAGCTCTCGGACTTCCCGACCAAGACCTTGTCGGAGCTCTCGTGGCCGAGCAACTCCGGCTGGACCGAGGCCGGGTCGTCGAGGAGTCCGAGGTGCTGGCCCCTGAGCTGGCGGAGCCGCTGGCCCGGCTCCGGTCGGCACTCGCTGAGGCGCCATTCGCGGCGCCGGACGCCGATGGACTGAGACAAATTGGACTCGACGCCCGAACGGTCGCCGCCCTGCACCGATCAGGGCACGTGCTCCGGCTCGCGCACGGTGTGGTGCTTCTTCCGACGGCCGAGGACCTCGCCGTGCAGCTGCTCAAGGACCTCCCACAGCCGTTCACGGTCAGTGAGGCCCGCCGCGCACTGCGGACGAGCCGACGCGTCGCGCTCCCCCTGCTGGCCCGCCTCGACGCCACCGGCCGGACGCTACGGCTGCCCGACGACCGGCGGCGCCTGCGGTCACGGGAGTGACGATGCCCTCTTCGGGAAACGGGATAGAACGTGTCCGGAGGGGAGATGTCCCGCCGCGAACCGGCCAGCGTGGTGACCTGCTAACGGAGCAATACGGCCAGCTCGAGCTGTTGAAACAGGTTCTGCGTCGCGAACTCGACCCCCCTTCCCAGCGCAGCTCAATCGGTCGGGAATGGCGAACTCGCGCGAGCGAAGGGTCGCAGGCCTACGACGATCGCTGCGGTCGTGAGGACTCCCAACATCAACCGGGCGCCCGCGCAGGTCGCCGACTCGGCACCTCCCATCTCCGTTGCAACGCCCGCTGTGGTCCAACCGACTGCGGCGATGAAGCCGGAGCGCAAGGCGGCGATCAAGCCAAACGAATCGTCGGCGTTGAGGCACCCGCATGCACCCTTGACACCGCGCCCGATGTTTACGAGTACGTAGATCAAGAAACCGGTCCCCACGATCGCAACGGCAAGCGCCGTCCATCGTAGAGATTGAACATCGAGGATTGTGCCATCAACGATCGCGGCGCCACCGACGACCAATTCAATAAGGGGTACCGCCAAGGACATGGAGGTTGTGAGCCATGGCCTGCGGATGCCTTGGGATCGCAGGACGGCCCGGAACATCGCTGGTTGGCGAAGCTTCCACAGGCCGCCCACGGTGATTACTCCGCCGCTGCCTACCAGAGCTCCTCCGAGTACCAGGAGCCAGGTTTCGCACATTCCGGCAAATCTCCCAGTTAACAGGTGTAACGCGAATCGGTGTGATGACGTCTATAGAGTAGGGCGCACATGGGATGTCCTCTGGCTTGCCTTTCTTGACAGCGGTAGACGCACAGGCGGCTGGGGACCTCTTACCACCCTTGAGCTTGAGCGATGAGAGTGCACATTGTCATCAAGTACAGTCCGGTCTGGATAACTCTTGATCCATCAGCCCACCTCTCGTCCCACGCGGCGACGTCTCGCGATACAACGCTGGCCGTCGTCATGATTGCCCGACCTAGGCCAAAACCAATCCCGGCCAGCACGGCATCCAGCGAATCAGCGGTCAGGAGTACGGCTGCCACTACCGCATACGGCGCCGCGCTGGAGACATACGTTCTGATTCCTGTGCCCATCTCTATGCCGAACTCCAGTGGACCAAAGACGGGGCCGAGCCGAAAGACGGTAATGGGCACCAGACGGCTGCGCTGTGGTAGCCGGAGCCTTACGAGGCGAATCTCATGCGCGAATAGAACGGCACACACGACGCCGAGCACAAGGAAGTTCCACAGCGGCGCCATCGGCGGACGAACGACAGCGGACGCCACCGCAAGGCAGGCACCCGTGAAAGCACCGCCAGCAACGAGGCCGAGATTTAGGGCCACCACCGAATGCGTGCGCCGAACTGACGCAGCCAGCATTATCGCCGAGTTGTAGCTTCAAGTCGACCCGCTCAATGCGTAGCCCGCGAGCAACCCCAGAGAAAGCCAAGAGCTGGGCTCGTATGGCACAATCAGTGCAAGGGTCGCCGCGAGAGCAACAACGGCGACCGCGACCGGTATGGGTCGCAAGATAGATGCAGAATCCCGAAGCATATGTCGTAGGTTCTCGCCGATCAGACCATGGCCCTGCAGACAGTCGCAAAGGAGTGGCAGCCGTTTGACGTGCAACGGGTGTACCGACCATCGGAGCAACGGAACAAGGTCGCGGGATGACCGCGGCCCGCATTCGACCGCCATCGCCAGGCGTTCCTGGATTCAGGGCCTCCCCAGCAGCGACTACTTATGGCGTCATAGTTCCAGTGGACGCCGTGATCCGATCCCGCGTCTCTGCGATGCCAACCGCTGGGATTGCAGAACTTGCTGCTGATATGGTGGCCGTTTGCTTCTCCATTGTGGCATGCGGGTGGCCAGTCCTCATACAGACCACCGGTGTCTGGCTGGGGCGCGTAGTCAGCGTGGCAGTGGTTCCATCCCTTCCGGGTTCCGTCAGGGCTGGTCTCGGCCGAAGCCCGCGGCATCGCGAGCCGTGCGCCCCACGAGAGGAAGTTGCCACCGATCATCAGGCTCGACGCTGCGATTGCACGTAGGACGACCCTTCTCGTAGGTCGCCTTTGCATCTTGACGGCCGCGGCCGGGCTGGTCGAGCCACCGCGCGGCAGACTCGTGGCATCCACGATTTCGGAAACTGTAAGCGTCATTAGTTGATCTCCTCCGTGCTAGATTTATCCCAGCGATCTAGGGTCGCCTTTAGATCCGACTCGCCAACTGGAAGGGCTATGTCCGAGACAGTGCCGCGTGCGCGGTCGAGCCTCAGCAGAACGGGTAGAGAAAGGTGGTTCATGGATGCCCAGCTAGTCTCACTCTGAATGATTTGTATGCGGTCGGAAAATGGCGACCATACCGCTGGATCCTCGTATGTAAGCAACCCGAGCTCGTGCGCCGAGTCCCGCTTGATCAAGCATTCGAGGACCGCCCAGCATCTCGCGCACGAGCTTTCCGCAACGAGGAGGATATCGACACCAGCAAAGGCGTGGCTCGGCAGGTCGATCGGATACGAGGGGCTCGATGCGGACGACCGTGCAGTTAAATGGTCGACACGGCTGCGGAGACCGCGAAGTTCAAACAAGACACGGGCGAGCCCGAGATAAAGTAGCAACATGACCCCCCACGTAACGATGAAGAGCGCTATCGTTCTATCCATTGAAAGTTCCCGTTCTCAACTCCACGCGATTTGAAGATTATCGACCCAGAACAAGAGATCCTCTTCCGGAATATCGGGATACATCCTGAAGCTAATTTCGGCGGCTGCATGCGGTTGGGCGAGTATGAAATGTAAATCCTGAATTTCGAACGCGTGGGTGTCCGATCCGGCGACATTCTGGCGCCAAAGTTCTCCAAATCTGGTTGGCGTTCCTGCCGCGTTTGGGATGATCGCAGATGTGTTGTCCAATCCGACCACGTGTATGACACCACGATCCCGAACCACGATTGTCGCATCCTCCCGGATGATGCTCATCGGATTTCCGGGGGCGGGACTAATCAACATTCCGGTAGGCTCGTCGACCACGTCGATGTCGAGGAAGACGGAACGGATTAGTTCCCGGGGCGGTGTCGGGCCACCAAAAACTCCCATCAGCTCATGGTGCTTGCCACGTAGCGTCGCGACCGTGACTGATCGAGAATTTGAGGACACCATCAACTCATTGCCAGCGATGTAATCTCGCCAAAGTAGCTCAGCCGGCTCGAGCTCTTGACATGCGATGTCGTGATATCCATGCCTCCCGACCTGGTAGTCCCTCGTCCGCGCGCCGGAACCGAACGTGACAAATGTATTGACGCCGATGACCGGACAGGCGTCGGCCGATTCAACGTAGAGCACGCGGCCGCTCGGCGCCGTCACCGTGAGTCTCACCAGAGCCCTCCCAGATGTCACGCGGACGGCGAGACGATCGACCCACCGGGCACGACGTAGAGATGTCGGTCCGAGATCGCGTTCGACTCCGAATGCGATCTCGTTCCACACAAGTATCCACTGAGGACGGCTACTGTCGACATGTAGAAGCTGTCCGGACTTGGCCTCGACGACTCCAAATCAAGCGGATGCGCCTCAGCGACGGCGCGCGGTTCGTCGTCGGGCGATCTGACGCGCGAGCCGGCTGCGGCGTACTAGCCTCCGGCCGCCTTGTCTGAGCCACGGCTCCTCGAGCTGCGCCTTCAATCGATCCCGCTCCTCGGACAGCACGGCATGCCGATGCCGCAGCGCGGCGTGGTCGAGCCGCGTCCGCGCCAGGACTCGTATGGTGGCGGCGAGGCTGGCGACCGCGGTGTCAAGGAGCTCGGCGTCGCCTACGTCGACTGTTTCCACCGCATGAGGGATTGGGGGAGCCGGTAACAGATCGTCGAGATCGCCGACGACGTTTATCCCGAGCTCGGTGATCTCGTCGTTCATGCGCCGAGCGCGCTTCTCGACCCAGCTGCGGTATGCCGCCGGGACCTGAAGTGGCGGCTCGTTGGCCGGACGATCCCCGTATATCTGATTGGCCAGATTCGTCACGCCACGGCGATACAGCGGGTAATCGAGGTCCTCGACGAGCGTGTTCACACGGCGCAGCACTTCAGCAGCGGCCATACTGAGCGACTGATTCGCCCGTCGGGGGTCGGGATCCCGGTATCCCGTGGGATCGATGCCCAGGATCTCGGCAAAGCGATGCCACAGCAACTGCCGGTCGCTCGAGGTCGCCGGAACCGTTGCCAGATACATCCGATGCGGCTCGGCCACGGCCGACCAAGATCGGAACGTCCGGGCCAGATCCTGGTGCTTCCAGAATGTCCTGCCGGCCGCTGTCGCCTCCGGATCATCGGAACAGACCGAACGCACGTACTCTTCCCAGCTCCAGGTGTGACCGTTGTGTGTCGTCGTCTGCCACCTTGACGGAATAACCCGGCACAGATCGCGGCCAGTGGCGATGACGTACACCTCGTCGGCGCCTGACGCTGCGACCAGCCGCCGCTGAAACCTGGGCCCACGGGGACCCATGAGCTCCATTGAGCACAACAGATCGCCATCCCATCCTTTGGCCGCGTGCCGCAGCCGCCGCGCCATTGACTTCGGGCTGGTTATCCGCTGGCCGGCTTCGACGTGCTGGGCAATCTGTGCGGGCGATGCCCGCACCCAGCGCACACCGGCTTCCTCGAGACGTTCCCGATTCTCGCCAAACAGCCGCTGCAGATAGGTCGTCCCCGATTTCATCGCGCCGACGTGGAGAAACAGACGCCTCGCCATGCCCGGTGATGCTAGCAGTCCGGTATCGAGCAATCTCGAACCCGACCAGTCCTGACCCAGCTCCGGGTCGAGGGAGGTGGCCCGAGAGGGCGGGTGATGTGGCCGGCGCGCCGGAGCCACCGGCAAGCGTCTCGGAGCAGGACGCTCCCCATAACGGACCATCGTTCTCGACAACGAACGGCATTCCGTAGCAATCTAGGGGAGGACTCCAAACCTCGATCCGTGGATCGGTAGCTGGCTGGTGACACCCCGACCCCGATCCGCCGGACCACGTCTGGCACGATCCTGTCGATGAGACTGCGCCCGCCGTCCCCGCTCATTGTCGCCGTCGCTGTGGTCGTGCTCGCCCTCGTGGGGGTGGGGTGGACATTCCTCCGGCACGACACTGATGAGGGCGCCAAGCCTCAGGACTGGACGTTCGTCACCGAGCCGGACCTGACGATGCCCATGATCGACGTGTCGACGTCCGAGACCGCCGGCGCGGATCCGACAGCGAGCGAGGGGCTGGTTTTCCTCGGCCTGAAGGACAACGACGCGAAGGAAGGCCCGGTGATCGTCGACGGCGACGGCAACCCGGTGTGGATTGGGCCGGACCAGCGCGTGTACTGCGTACGCGTGCAGCAGTATCAGGGCAAACCGGTGCTGACGTACTGGCGGGGCGACACGATCCGGCCCGAGTACGGCGTCGGCGAATACGTCCTGCTCAACCAGCACTACCAAGAGATCGCGACGGTCACGACGCACGGCATGCTTGGCGCCGACTATCACGACATGACGCTCACCGACCGCGGCACGGCGCTGCTGATCGGCCACCGGCTCGTGCGGCGGGACTTGACCTCCCTGGGCGGACCCCCGAATGCCTGGGTTTCGGACGGGTTCATCCAGGAGGTCGATGTCGCGACCGGCAAGGTCGTCTTCCAATGGGATGGGCTGAAGCACATTCCGGTCAGCGAGACGCAGATCTCCGTCGACAAGTTCGACCGCGGGAAACGCCGCAATCCGGTCGACTACACCCACCTCAACTCGGTGACTGAGTACGGCGACGACCTATTGATCTCGGCTCGCAACACCAGCGCCGTGTACCGGGTCGACCGCGACACCGGCAAGGTGATGTGGACGCTAGGCGGCAAGGCCAGCGACTTCCGGATGCTCGGCAAGTCCAGGTTCTACTGGCAGCACTCCGCCCAGCTGCATGCCGACGGAACGATCACCCTGTTCGACAATCAGGCCAACCCGCCCATGGCCGAGACGTCCCGTGGCCTACGGCTCGCTCTCGACATGCAGCACCACACCGCGCGCGTCGTCACGGAATACCTGCCACCTGACGATCGGCTGGCTGGAGGGCAGGGCAACCTCCAGGTCCTGCCGGACGGCAACGTATTCATCGGATGGGGGTCGGAGCAACCGTACTATTCGGAGTACACCGCCGACGGCCGGCTGCTGCTGGACGGCACGCTCAGCGCTGGGGAGTCCTATCGCTCCTACCTCGAGCAGTGGGTTGGCCGCCCGACCGATCCGCCGAAGCTGACGGTCGACGGCAGCACCGCGTACGTGAGCTGGAACGGCGCGACCGAGGTGACCCGGTGGCGTTTCCTGGCCGGGCCGGACGCCGCTAGCGCTCGCGAAGTCGGCACTGTCCCACGGGAGGGTTTCGAGACGTCCGCCGAGATCCCGGACGCGAACTACATCGCCGTGCAGGCGCTCGACGCGACGGGTCGTGTGTTGGCGACCGTCGAGCGCTGACAGTCGGGCATCCGACCCGATCGGGCGTTGGCCGTTCCGAGACCTGCGTTCCAGATCGTCAATGCCTATGCGACGACACCTTCGGTGCGTCGGCTTCCAGTGCTCTGGCGACCGGTACGTCGGCGGTTGAGTGCAGCACGAATGTCGCGACCTTGCCTCACCGAACGCTGCGGGCGTGGTGGCCAACCTCTCATCCGTCGGCCCGCCGCGGATGGACGATCACGACTTAGAGTGACGGCGTCACGTTCGCGAGGGCGAGGAGCGAGGAATGGGGCAGATCGTGAACGATTCGGACGCGGAGTACTCCGAGCACGTGCCGCGCTATCGGGAGCTGGCGGAGATCGAGAGCGCGTACGCCGCCGGCACCTCGCCGCTCACGGAGGGGACCTTGGAGGTGGTCGTGAGCCGCCCAGCCGAGTTCGAACGGCGGGTGCTCGAGGTCGGCGAGCTCAGCGAGACCGAGGGCCTCGTGGGCGACAACTGGGCGTCGCGGCCGACAAAGAGCACGCCCGACGGCTCGCCGGACCCGCTGCGGCAGCTGACGATCATGAACGCACGCGTTCTCGCCGCGGTGGCCGGGTCGCGGGAGCGGTGGCAGCTCGCCGGTGACCAGCTGATCGTCGACCTCGACCTGTCGTTCGACAACCTCCCGGCCGGCGCCCGGCTCCGGATCGGAGCGGCCGAGGTCGAGGTGTCGGAGCCGCCGCACGCCGGGTGTGCGAAGTTCTCCGGTCGGTTCGGCCTCGATGCGCTGCGCTTCGTCAGCACGCGTGAGGGCCGGCACCAGCGCCGGCGCGGACTCAACGCCCGGGTGATCCGGCCAGGTCGCATTCGGACCGGCGACCCGGTCGTCAAGCTTTGACTAGTGCCGAGGGTGCAGCAAGCATCCTCATGGTGAGTGCGGGGTGTGTTTGAGGATCCCTAACGAGTCGCTCCATCGGTCCCAGTGCCGACGGCGGGTGTCCGGGTAGGGATCGGCGCCCCGGTGGTCTCTTCCTCGCCGCCGCAGACAGCGGAGCGAGTCGCCACTCTCATCTTCTCCTCACCGGCGCTCGGCAATCCTGCCGGAGACGACCTTTCGCGCCTGAGGAGAGCCATGGCTTCGCTCCAGCCGACCGACTCCCGTGGGAGCCTCGAACGGCTCGATCCAAAGCTGCTCAAGCTGACGGCGATCGTCGTGATCGGCGCCGTCGTGGTGCAGCTCGACACGACGATCGTCGCCGTCGCGATCAACACGCTGGGCGGAGATCTGCATGCCCGCCTGTCGACGATCCAGTGGGTCTCGACCGGCTACTTGCTGGCCTTGGCGCTGGTTCTTCCACTCGCCGGATGGTCGATCGAGCGCTTCGGCGCGAAGCGGATGTGGATGATCTCGCTCGCCTGTTTCCTGGTCGGCTCGACGCTGTGCGGGATCGCCTGGTCAGCGGGCGCCCTGATCGCCTTCCGCATTCTCCAGGGTATCGGCGGCGGCCTGCTGATCCCGTTAGCACGCGCCATCGTCGCGAGGGCGGCCGGCCCGCGTCGGCTCGGTCGGCTGATGGGCGTCATGGGGGTCCCCCTGATGCTGGCCCCGGTGATCGGACCCGTCGTCGGCGGGTTGCTCCTCGACAACGCCAGCTGGCGATGGATCTTCCTCGTCAACGTCCCGGTCTGTACGGTCGGTCTACTCCTGGCCTGGCGCGCGATGCCGGATCAGCCGACCCAGGGTAAGCATCCGCTGGACGTCCTGGGGCTCGTCCTGCTGTCGCCCGCCCTTGGGACGATCGTGTACGGCCTTTCGGAGGCGGGGGACCAGGGCGGCTTCGCTAGCCCGGAGGTGCTGATCCCGATCCTCGTCGGGCTGGCGCTGCTTGTCGGATTCGGATTCCACGCGCTGCGATCCCGGGCCGAGCCGATCATCGACCTGCACCTGTTCCGAGTGCGCTCGCTCACCGCCTCGGCGTGCCTGGTGTTCCTCGCGGGGCTTTCGGTCTATGGCGGAATGCTGCTGTTGCCCCTCTACTACCAGCAGGCGCGTGGACAGAGCGCCCTCGACGCCGGACTCCTCCTGGCGCCGCAGGGCGTCGGCGTCATGGTTGCCCTGCCGGTGGTCGGTCGCCTCACCGATCGCATCGGCCCGCGCCCGATCGTGCTCGCCGGCCTGTCATTCGCGACGCTCGGGACGCTGCCGTACACCCAGGTCGGATCCGGCGCGAGCGAACTCCTGCTGGTTACCTCCCTGGTCGTGCGGGGCGTCGGACTCGGCGCGGTCTTCGTACCGACGCTAACCGCGTCTTACCACGGCCTCAATGCGGGGGCGATTCCGCGCGCAACGACTGCCGTCCAGATCGCCCAACAGATCGGTGCCTCGTTCGGCACAGCGACACTCGCCGTCGTCCTCGAGCATCAGATCGTGAGCCACACTGCGCTCGGGGCGTCCGGCCTTGCCACCGCCTTCGGGCACACGTTCTGGTGGGCAGTCGGGTTCACAGCGCTCGCGCTCGTCCCAGCCCTGTTCCTGCCCAAGACCGCGCCCGGACCTGTCGAGCGACCCGAGCTCACCGAGCGAACGGCCACCGAGGCGGCGGCGCCGGCGCTGACCGAACCCTGACGGCTACTTCGCCCCTCCGGGCTGACCGTGACCCGACCGACCATCACAGGAGGCACGATGACCACCACCCGACCAGCGACCACGTCGATCCGGAATGCCCCCGCGGTCGATCTGGCCATGCTGGCGAAGACGTTCAACACCTCCGACGGACCGGTCCACGCCGTTCGGGGTGTGGACCTGCGGATCGCCCCCGGCGAGACGGTCGCGCTGCTCGGACCGAACGGTGCCGGCAAGTCGACCACGATCGACATGCTGCTGGGGCTGGCGAACCCCGATATGGGAACCGCCATGGTGTTCGGCCGCTTGCCGGCCGAGGCAGTCGCGGACGGCGCGATCGGCGCGATGCTGCAGACCGGTGGGCTGATCCCGGACCTGTCCGTACGGGAGCTCGTCACGATGGTCGCCTCGCTCTACGCCACGCCGATGCGGGTCGACGACGTACTCCAACTCACGGGAATCGACGACATCGCGCGACAGCGCACCAACCGGCTGTCGGGTGGACAGACCCAGCGGGTACGAGCCGCCATCGCACTCGTGGGCGATCCCCAGCTCCTGGTCCTGGATGAGCCGACCGTTGGCATGGACGTCGAGTCGCGCCGATCCTTTTGGCAGACGATGCGGACCTACGCCGCCGCTGGGAGGACGATCCTGTTCGCCACCCACTATCTCGACGAGGCCGACGACTACGCGGACCGGGCCGTGCTGATGGCGCGCGGCCGCGTGGTCGCGGATGGACCGACGACGGTTATCAAGGCAATGGTGGGCTCCCGCACGATTCGCGCGACCCTGTCGGCCGCGGACCGCGGACTCCTGCACGGCCTGCCCGGAGTCGTCAGCGTCGACCGCCACGGCGACGCGGTGATCCTCTCCTGCTCGGACTCGGACGCCGCCATCCGCGCCCTGCTCGAGACGTACCCCGAAGCTCGTGACATCGAGATCACCGGCGCCGGACTCGAGCAGGCGTTCCTGGAGCTGACCACCGACGAACCGGCTTCGGCCCCGCCTCGTCCGCGGCAGGCGGGCGCGCCCCAACATGAGAACCTGCTATGACGACGTATCTGCGCTACGAGCTGATCCGGACCTTCCGCAACGCTCGCTTCGTCATCTTCGCCTTCGCCTTCCCCCTGGTGCTCTATTTGGTCATCGCCGGACCGAACCGGCACGAGCACGACCTCGCCGGGACTGGGATCTCGGCGCCGCTCTACTACATGGTCGGCCTTGCCACCTTCGCCGTCATGACAGGAGCGGTCAGCAGTGGCGCCCGGATCGCGGCGGAGCGTCAGGTCGGCTGGAACCGACAGCTCCGCATCACGCCACTGCGGTCCCGCGACTACCTCGTCACGAAGGTCGTCACGGCGTACGCGATGGCCGTGGTGAGCATTCTGCTGCTCTACGCCGCCGGCGTCGCATTGGGAGTCCGGATGTCGGCCGGCGACTGGCTGGAGATGACCGGCCTGCTGCTGGTCGGGCTCATCCCGTTCGCCGCGCTGGGAATCCTGGTCGGCCATCTGGTGTCCGCCGACACGATCGGGCCGGTGATGGGCGGCACGGCGGCCCTGCTCGCGTTGCTCGGCGGCACCTGGTTCCCTATCACGGGCGGCTACATGTACGACCTGGCCCGCAGCCTGCCGTCGTACTGGCTGGTCCGGGCGAGTCATGTCCCGATCGGCAGCACCGGCTGGGGCACGCTGGGCTGGCTGGTCGTCGCCGCCTGGTCGATCGGGCTCGTCGCGCTCGCCGCCCGCGCCTATCGTCGCGACACGCGCCCGACGTGAGATCTCCTAGCCCCGCCGCGGAGCGTGTGCCATACCTCTTGCTCTCACCTGTCAGTGACGACGAGGAATCCCGGCCGGTGCGCCGGGCATGACCTTCGAGGTAATCGACCGGGGTGCCCGCGTGGCGCATCGTTGTCACCATGACGATGCAACTTGATGATCGGGCTTTGAAGGACTTCACCGAGCGATACACCGCGCTGTGGATCGAAGCCGACCCGCAAGCGCGGTCCAGGCAGGTCGCCGAGCTGTGGGCGCCGGCCGGTGCGCAGGTACTGGTGGACCCGCCCCAGGAGGTACGGGATGCGGCTGCCGGGTTGGCGTTCCCGGTGCCTCGTCTCGAGGTGCGCGGCCACGACGAGATTGAACGTCGGGTGGCCAGGGCATACGCCATGTTCGTCGAGCCCGGCGTCCACACATTCAAGCCGGCAGGCGATGCCGTGCTCTTGGCACCGGCTCTCATCGGATATGGATGGCAGATGGTCGCCGTCGCCGACGGGACCGTCGCCGGGAGCGGCTACGACGTGATGGTTCTCGATGACAGCGGCCGCATCCTGCTGAACCACCAACACATCGCACCGAGCTGAACCGAGGACCTCGTTCAGCGCGAACCACCGTCGGGAGGACGAATCGTGAGGCGCGCGGGGTGGAGGTGCGGGGGGCGAACATTGACGCACCGTGGCTTGTCCACGGCGAGTTCTTTCGCATCAACGGCGTTGACGTGATCCCGCTCGTCGAGGCCGAGCTCAACCGCCGCTTTCCCGCTGTCCTCTGCGTTTAGGCATCTCCGATCCCGTCGTTCGGTTTATGGTTGATTGCGGTGTTCTGCTGCGACGTCACCCGGCGCGGATGAATCGGCCCCGGCTGGGCGGAAAATACGCTCCCCGCATGAATGTTCTTACGGTATTGCCGCTGGCGTTTGTGATGGTTGCCGGCCCGCAGATCTTGAGCTCGTTCTTCTTCGCCACCAGTGACCGTTGGCGGCAAACGTCGTCTGCCTACGTCGTGGGTGCGGCCATTTCGATTGCCGTCGTCGTCAGCTTGGCGTTCCTGCTCGGCGCGGGCGCCTCCGACTCGACGTCGAACGACACGATCTATTACATCGTCCTGGTGTTGCTCCTTTACGCGGTGTTTCATACGTTCCGGACCCGGAAGACGGCGGAGCCTCCGGCCTGGATGGGCAAGCTACAGACCGCAACGCCGAGATTCGCCTTCCGACTCGGCTTCCTTCTGCTCGGCATCTTTCCCAGCGACCTGATCACCTCGGTCTCGGTCGGCGGCTACCTGGCGGCTCAGGACGACCCGCTCTACTACGCCGGCGCCTTCTACCTCCTCACCTTGCTGTTCCTCGCCCTCCCTGCCCTCGCCGTCCTGATCTTGGGCAAGCGGGCACAGGCCGCGCTGCCCAAGATCCGCGACTGGATGAATAACAACTCGTGGATCGTCAACGAGCTCGTGCTCCTGCTGTTCGTCGGCATCGTGATCAGCAGCATCGCTGGCTGAGCGACGCAACGGCGTTCGACCGCCTCCTCGCCGACGTCGTCCACGCCCACCCGTGCGGGTTGCCTCATCGTGTAAGTCGTTCCGTACCCCGCATGATGAAAGCGGGCGTGCCGCCGGACACCGGCTGGGAGAGTATGGTGCGGACCGGCAGATTGGCGCCGAGATGAGTGGGGTGGCTCATGGGGAAGTGGCATTGGATCGCCGTGACGGTGGCCGGGATCGCTTCGGTGGCTGCATGTGGCGCTGGCTCGGTCGACTCCGATGAGGACTCGTCGGAACGGTCGTCCTCGACCCACGCAACGTCGCCGGCGTCGGCTGAGCCGATCCGCTACCCCCGAAAGCAGCTCCGGCTGCCCTCCGGTCCGGGAGCACCCAACTCCATGGCTACGAGATCGACATCCAGTGCCGCGATCTGACCGAGCCCAGGCATTGTCCGGGCATCACGGTGGACGGCGTCGGCGGCCTGGCCGCGAGCAAGGGCCCGCCCGAATGGGTGCTGCTGAACAACGGGATCCACGACCTGATGGTGGAAGCGACCCCGATGCGGCTGGCCAAGGCGCTCGCTCGGGAGTATCTGAGCCATCTCGGCGAGCCCGCTACGGAGCCGCATCCCCGCCGCTAGGAACGGTATGCAGCGGGCCGAGGCGTACTGCCGTCGGCGCGAAAACTGGATGCGGTGCGATCCCTTGGGGCCGTACCGTGGATAACACACAAAGAGGCTTCGGAAGGAGGAGACGATGCGCGGCATGTCGGCGGATCACCGCTATCTGGCGCACGCGATCGCGTGGTGCGTCGAGTCAGTCGCGCTCACTCGCAAGCCGAGCCTGCGGCCGTGCCCGATCCGAACCTCCTCAGGTACGTAAGCCCATCGCTTGGTGGCGCCGACGTCGAAGGGCCGCTTCGGATCTGGGATCCGAGGCGGCCCTTCTCCTTCTCAACTGAATACGCACGACCGCCGGACACAGGGGTGTAGCTCAGTCGGTAGAGCGTCGGTCTCCAAACCGGCTTCGATCCCCGTCGCCCTCTTGCTGCCCTCCCAGGTGGAGGAGCACCCGCAACGTTGACAACTCCAGATCGACACTCACGCTCAGGACCCGCACCGCTTGGTGTGGGATGCCGGCCTGGGCGGCGGATCGCAGGCCCCAAGGTGGGGCACCATGCTGTAACCCGGAGGTCATCGCGACACGCCAGGTTCGATTCCTGGGCGATCCACCATGTCGACGGTCTGTGGCGTAACGGGAGCGCACGTGATTTGGGATCACGAGGCGGAGGTTCGACTCCTTCCAGACCGACGGTGAGGGACCTTTGGCACAGCCCGGCCAGCGCAGCCCGTTCACACCGGGAAGGAGCCTGGTTCGAATCCGGGAAGGTCCACTCGAGGTTCTGTAGCGCAGCGGCAGCGCGCCCGGTTGTCAGCCGGTGAGGACGCGGGTTCGAGTCCCGTCAGAACCGCGGAGTGTCCTTGTGGCGCAATGGAGAGCGCACCGGCTTCCGGAGCCGGGGGTTGCAGGTTCGAGTCCTGCCAGGGACACCAGGCGCGACAGCTTGGAGAGTGAGCCCGCGAGACGGTCGCGGGGCCGGCCTCGAAACCCGGTGGCCAGCTGTGCTGGCAGCAGTTCGACTCTGTCTCTCTCTCCGCGCCCCGATGGCGGAACTGGTAGACGCGCCGGGTTCAGATTCCGGTGATCTTGCGGCGTCCGAGTTCGAGTCTCGGTCGGGGTACGTACGCACCGCCGCAAACGCGCGGTGGTATCGAGGGGATATCGCCTAACGGGTAGGGCAGCTGATTTGCAATCAGCCGGTCGCGGTTCGAGTCCGCGTATCTCCACGGGTTGCAAGCACATGAGGACGTGCACCGGACTCTTACTCCGGGGGCACCGGGTTCGAGGCCCGGGCAACCCACCAGCTCCGCAAGGCGCAGCCCGGTGAGCGCATCCGCCTGATAAGCGGAAGGTCGGTGGTTCAAATCCACCTGCGGAGACCAAGCCTCCCGTCGCACACCCAGCCCCTGTGGCTCAACGGACAGAGCGCCTGATTACGGATCAGGGGATTGCAGGTTCGAGTCCTGCCAGGGGTACGCATGTGACGTGCTCCCGACTCGTCATCGGGAGGCAGCGGTTCGAGTCCGGTCGTCGGCTCAACACTGGTGGCGGCTCGCGAGCCATGGCAGGCTCATCGAGGAGTGGAAAGGAGGGAAGTCGGACGTGTCCGAGGTCGTCGTGTTGAACGCGAGCTACGAGCACCTGCAAGTCGTCACGCTCAAGCACGCCATCCGGATGTTGGTGCGCAAGGTGGCCGTCGTCGAGGAGGCCGACGGCACGTTCGGACCGTTCCCTCGACCGCTCGTCCTTCGGCTGGTGCGCTACGTCCGGATGACGTTTCGCTACGCCCGAAACGCCGCGGCGTACTCACGCTCCGGAGTGATCCGGCGGGACAAGGGACGCTGCGCCTATTGCGGAGCGCGCGGCGCCGACACGATGGACCACGTCGTGCCGCGATCGCGCGGCGGCCCGACGGGCTGGCTGAACGCGGTCGCAGCGCACCGCGAGTGCAACCGGGCGAAGGGCGACCGTACTCCCGAGGAGGCGGAGATGCCGCTGCTGTGGAAGCCCTGGAAGCCGACCCGCGTCGACCTCGCGTTCAGCGGCGTCCTGTAATCAGCTGTGCCAGGCGGGATGCCCGGCTTACCACCGACGCTCGGACCATCGACGACTCAGGCAAGCCACGTACCGGATCGAGAAGGGGCGACGGCTACCCGATGATGCGCGCCGACCCGTAGCCGCTCGCGAGTCGCTCGTTGTGACCGAAGCGATCGGGATGGAACTGATCCAGACCCGGATCCGCGTCGCCGAGGACCATGCTGGCGACGTATCCACCGAGGGCCGGCGCGAGCTTGAAGCCGTGGCCGCTGGTGCCCGTGTCCACGAAGACGTGTTGGGCGACCTCGCCGATCACCGGCTGCCAGTCCGGACTCACGTCGTACAGGCTCGCCCAGCCGCCGGCGAGGGTAGCGTTGCGTAGCGCGGGAACTCGCCTGCTGACCGCGCGGACGAGTTCGCTCGACTCGCCGTCACCGATGCCGGGGATGCGGTCGTCGAGGTCGAAGGGTGTCGTCGGATGCAACGGCCCGAGGAGGAACTGGTCGCCAGGTTCGGGCTTGAAGTAGTAGCCCTCCACCAGGTCGGCGAACACGTACGGGACGGTCACACCGCTCGGAAAGCCGCAGCGGGCCACGATGTGGCGTTCGGCCACGAGCGGCAGCGTCACGCCGGCGGTCGCGACCAGCGGAGTGGTCCACGGCCCGGCAGCCACCAGGAGTCGTTCGACGGTGTCTTGACCGGCTTCGTGGACGACGCGCACCGTCGGTCCAGGCTCGATGGCGGTCACCTTCGTGTGTGGGCGTACCTCCACCCCCAGCCGCCTGGCATGAGCGAGGAGCGCCTGTGTCGTGGCGACGGGATCGGCGTAGCCTGCGTTTGGTTCCCTGACCGCGAGCGCGATGCCGGACCTGTCGAGCCCCGGAAGGTACACGTCTATCTCGGCGCCTTCGATGATCTCGACGCGAGTGCCGACGTCGCTGAGCATCTGTACGGTCTGGCGCACCGCGTCGGCGTCCTCGGGCGGATGCAGGTACAGGGCGCCGGTGCCGCGAAAGTCGGAGTGTCCGCCGTCGGTAAACGCGCCGAAGTCGCTCAGCAGATCCAGGCTCTCGTGTGCCACCTTGGCGAGGAACGGGTTGGTGTAGTACGCCCGGCAGATCGCGCTCGAGAAGCCGGTCGGCCCACTCGCCGGCGTATCCCGTTCGTACACGACGACCCGTACGCCGCGCTCGGCCAGATGCCGCGCGGCGCTCGCGCCGTGTACGCCGGCGCCGACGATCCCGACGTCGTAGTCGGCCATCGGTGACCGCCTCTCGTTACGCGACCCTAGCGGCGATCATCGAGCTGCCCGATCGTCGTACCGGCTGGACGGCTATCGGCCCCGGACAGGATGGCGTCCAGAACGTCGGCAACCGTCTGGCGCTCCAACTGTTGGGCTATCGCCGCTTCGACATCGGCGTAGACGTCTTCCAGGACCGGACGAATACCGGCGCCGACCGGACACTCGGGGTTCGGCTGATGGGGATGCAGGCCGAACGGTCGCCCTTCGCCGAGCGCGACGCTGATGTCCTTCAGCGTGATCGTCTCGGCTGACTTGCCGAGTGACCACCCGGCACCGGGTCCGCGGCCTACGACGCGCACGATGCCAGCGCTTCGAAGGGGGGCCAGGGTGCGCCTGACCTGCACGGGGTTGTTGGCGAGGCTCGCAGCGATTTCGGCAGACGTCAGTGCGGTCCGACCGCGCCGCGATGCAAGCTCCAGCCAGGTCAGAGCATGCACAGCGGTCGTCAGTTGAGCGTTGTTGCTCACGACCGCCCTCCTCTCACCGCGATGTCGGGTTGCCCTCGAGAGCGACTCCATCATAATGTGTAACAATCTTAGTTACAGATAGGAGTCGATGGTGGACAGCGTCAGCGTCGGGAGTCCGACGTTCTCGACCGCCGACGTGGTCGAGCTTCGCCAGTACATGCTGCACCCCGGGGCACGCGACACCCTTGTCGAGGTCTTCGAGGATCACTTCGTCGAGGGCCAGGAGCAGGTCGGCATCAGGATTGGCGGGCTCTATCTCGACGAGGACGACCCGGACC
>JBKOYM010000172.1:0-6943 GCA_046725375.1 Actinomycetota bacterium | reverse complement strand
GCCGTCCGGTGTGGTCTCGTCGTTGCCGACGTCGAGATGGTCCTTGAGCCGCTCGAAGATCGCATCGCCGCCCATGATCGCGCACAGCGTGTTGGTGCAGACGCCGACGTGGTAGTCGCCGACCGGGCGCCGCTTGTACATCGTGTAGAACGTCGCCACAGACGCGACCTCGGCCGCCGTCAGACCGAGTACGTCGGCGCATGCCTCGATGCCTTCGGTCGTCACGTACCCCTGAGCCGACTGCACGAGATGCAGCATCGGCAACAACGCCGATCGAGCCTGCGGATAGCGTGCCGCGAGCTCGCGAAGCTCGATGTGCGTCTCGTTTGGCAACTCGGTCACCGGTCGACACCTCCCATCACCGGGTCGATGCTGGCGATCGCGACGATGACGTCGGCGACCATGCCGCCTTCGGCCATCACCGATGTGCACTGCAGGTTGACGAACGACGGGTCGCGGAAGTGGGCCCGGAACGGCCGCGTGCCGCCGTCGGACACGACGTGGCACGCCAGCTCGCCGCGCGGCGACTCCACCACGCCGTACGCCTGGCCCGGCGGCACCCGGAACCCCTCCGTCACCAGCTTGAAGTGGTGGATCAGGGCCTCCATCGACTCGCCCATGATGTGCTTGATGTGCTCGGCCGAGTTGCCGAGGCCGTCGGAGCCGATCTGCAGCTGCGCCGGCCAGGCGATCTTCTTGTCGGCGACCACGACCGGGGCGCCCTCGAGTCCGGCCAGCCGGTCGACGCACTGCTCGACGATCCGCAGCGACTCCCACATCTCCTGCAGCCGGATGCGGAACCGGCCGTACGCGTCGGCGGTGTCCCAGGTGACGACGTCGAACTCGTAGTCCTCGTAGCCCCAGTACGGCTGGTCGCGCCGCAGGTCCCACGGGTAGCCGGTGGCCCGAAGGACCGGGCCGGAGGCGCCGAGCGCGAGGCAGCCGGCGAGGTCGAGGTAGCCGACGTCGACCAGGCGGCCCTTGAAGATCGGGTTGGCGTTGCACAGGTCCGCGTACTCGGGCAGCCGCTTCTTCATCAGCTTGACGAAGTCGCGTACGTCGTCGAGCGCCCCGTCGGGCAGGTCCTGCGCCATGCCGCCGGGCCGGATGAACGCGTGGTTCATACGCAGGCCGGTGATGGTCTCGAAGAGATCGAGCACCAGCTCGCGCTCGCGGAAGCCGATCGTCATGACGGTCAGCGCACCGATCTCCATGCCACCGGTGGCAATGGCGACCAGGTGCGACGAGATCCGGTTGAGCTCCATGAGGAGCACCCGCATCACGAGCGCCTTCTCGGGGATGTCGTCGTCGATGCCGAGCAGCTTCTCGACGCCCATGACGTACGCGGCTTCGTTGTAGAACGGGGAGAGGTAGTCCATCCGGGTACAGAACGTGACGCCCTGCGTCCAGGTGCGGTACTCCATGTTCTTCTCGATGCCGGTGTGCAGGTAGCCGATGCCGCACCGGGCCTCGGTGACCGTTTCGCCGTCGAGCTCGAGGATGAGCCGGAGCACGCCATGGGTCGACGGGTGCTGCGGGCCCATGTTGACGACGACCCGCTCCTCCTCCGCGTCGCTGCTGCCGGCGACGACGGAGTCCCAGTCCTGACCGGTGACGGTGAAGACCGTGCCCGTGGACGTCTCGGTGGTGCCTGCGTACGGATCGCTCATCAGCGGTATGACCTCCGCTCGTCCGGCGGCGGGATGGTGGCGCCCTTGTACTCGACCGGGATGCCGCCGAGGGGATAGTCCTTGCGCTGCGGGTGACCCGGCCAGTCGTCCGGCATCTCGATCCGGGTCAGCGCCGGATGGCCGTCGAAGATGATGCCGAAGAAGTCGTACGTCTCGCGCTCGTGCCAGTCGGCGGTCGGGTAGACCGGCACCACCGACGGGATGTGGGGGTCGGCGTCAGGCGCCGCGACTTCGAGCCGGATCCGTCGGTTGTGGGTCATCGACAGCAGGTGATAGACCGCGTGCAGCTCACGGTCGGGCTCGCCGGGGTAATGGACGCCCGAGACGCCGCTGCAGAACTCGAACCGCAGGCCGGGGTCGTCGCGCAGTACCTGAGCCACTTCGCGCAGAAGCTTCCGGCGGATATAGAAAGTGATCTCGCCGCGATCGACGACGACCTTCTCGATCGGGTGACGTTCGGGCGCGTCGGCGAGGGGCTGGAGCCCGGCGTCGAGGCGGTCGGCGACCTCGTCGTACCAGCCGCCGTACGGTCGCGCAGACGGGCCGGGCATCGCGATCGGCCGGCGGAGCCTCCCGTACCCGGAGGTGTCGCCGGTGCCAGTGGGGCCGAACATGCCCTCGCGCACCTCGACGATCTCGAGCTGCGCGGACTCCTCGGTCGCCGGCAGGTCGGTGCGCTCGTCGTCCGTCACCGCAAAAGGCCCTTCATGTCCGATGTCGTGGAGGCTGTCAGCGCAGCGTCCTCCCGCTCCTCGACGGCGGCGGCCCGGTCCTCGCCCAGCGGGGTGGCCTTGACCTTGTCGTGCAGCTTGAGAATCGAGTCGATCAGCATCTCCGGACGCGGCGGGCAACCCGGGAGGTACATGTCCACCGGCACGACGTGGTCGACGCCCTGGACCACGGCGTAGTTGTTGAACATGCCGCCGGAGCTGGCGCACACGCCCATGGCGAGCACCCACTTGGGGTTGGCCATCTGGTCGTAGATCTGCCGCAGCACGGGGGCCATCTTGTTGCTCACGCGCCCGGCGACGATCATCAGGTCGGCCTGCCGGGGCGAGGCGCGGAACACCTCCATGCCGAACCGGGCGAGGTCGTAGCGCGGCCCCCCGGTGGTCATCATCTCGATGGCGCAGCACGCCAGGCCGAACGTCGCCGGCCAAAACGAGGCCTTGCGGAAGTAGCCCGCCAGCCCCTCGACAGTCGACAGCAGGACTCCGCTCGGAAGTTTCTCTTCGATGCCCATGACGACCTCCTCTCAGGCCTCAGTCCCACTCCAGGCCGCCGCGGCGCCAGACGTACGCGTAGGCCAGGAAGACGGTGCCGACGAAGATGAGCATCTCGACCAGCCCGAACCAGGCGAGCTCGTCGAAGGCCACCGCGAACGGGTACAGGAAGATGATCTCGACGTCGAAGACGATGAACAGCATCGCCGTGATGAAGTACTTGACCGGGAACCGGCCACCGCCGACCGGCTGCGGCGTCGGCTCGATGCCGCATTCGTACGAGTCGAGCCTGGCCCGGTTATAGCGTCGAGGTCCGGCCAGCCAACTCGCGACGACCGAGAAGACGGCGAATCCGCCGGCCAGCAGTCCGAGCGCGAGAATCGGGATGTAGAGATCCACGTCGGTTGCGCTCCCTTCTCCCTCCGCGGTGTGTGGAGCCGGGGTTCGACCGGCTCGTCATCCTAGTAAGCGTTGTTTTGCGGGGCGGTGGCGGGTCAGGCCGCTGGCGTCACCTTCGATATCGCGTTGATGATGCGGTCCGGCACATCGCCGCCTCGCGGGTCGGTCAGATTGGCCAGAAGCTTGAGGGTGAACCGCATCAGTCGGTCGTGATGCAGTCCGTGTTGAGTCGCCACCTTCATGACCGACGGGTTGCCGATGAGGTTGACGAAGAGGCGACCGAGTGTGAAGTAGCCCCCGTACCTTGCGTTGAGCGCCGCCGGGTAGGCACGGAGGGCTCGCTCCCGTTCGGCGGGGGGACGGCCGTACGCCTGCACGATCGACTCCGCGGCCATCTCGGCGGCTTCGAGCGCGTACGCGATGCCCTCGCCGTTGAACGGGTTGACCATGCCGCCGGAGTCGCCGACGAGCATCAGGCCCTGACCGTAGTGCGGCTTGCGGTTGAACCCCATCGGCAGCGCGGCGCCCCGGATCGGCTGGGTGCGAGTCGGCTCGCGGAAGCCCCACTCCTCCGGCGTGTGGTCGAGCCAGCGACGCAGTTGGTCCTTGTAGTCGACCTTGCCGAACGCGGCCGACGTGTTGAGCAGGCCGAGCCCGACGTTGCAGGTGCCGTCGCCGACCCCGAAGATCCAGCCGTAGCCCGGGAGCAGGTTGCCCTTGCCGGGTTCGCCATCCCAGAGCTCCAGCCACGATTCGAGCCAGTCGTCGTCGTGGCGAGGGCTCGCGTAGTACGTCCGGACCGCGACGCCCATCGGACGGTTGTCGCGCTTGGCGAGCCCGAACGCGAGGGGCAGCCGGGCGGAGTTGCCGTCGGCGGCGACGATCAGCGGGGCGGAGTACGTGACGGTGTCACCGACCTTGCGGCCCTGGTCGTCGACGGGCCGGGCCCGTACTCCGATGATTCGGCCGGTGGCCTCGTCGAGGACTGGGTCGGTGACGGCGGTACGTTCGCGAAGCTGCGCCCCGGCCTTCTGGGCATGACGGGCCAGGATCTCGTCGAAGTCGGTGCGCGTGCGCACGAGGCCGAAGCTCGGGTATTCGGCGAGGTCGGGCCAGGGCAGCTCCATCCGGTGGCCGCCGCCGACGATCCGCAGTCCGTGGTTCTTGATCCAGCCCGCCGACTCGACGTCGACGCCCATGCCCAGCAGTTGGCGGACGGCCCGTGGAGTCAGGCCGTCGCCGCATACCTTCTCGCGCGGGAACGCCGTCTTTTCGAGGACGAGAACATCGAGGCCGGCTTGCGCCAGGTAGTACGCGGTCGCGGATCCCCCGGGTCCGGCACCGACGACGATGACGTCGGCCCGCCGCTCCTCTCCGGTGTTCCCGGTCATGCTCATCCTTCGTGCATTTGTGAAGGGCTTCACGAACGCTGTCGGCGTCAGTCTATGACGCCCGGGCCGGCGGGCGCGACCGGGATCCAAGGTGGGGCTAGGGTCGGCGCGTGCCGAGTCCTCTCGTCGTCGCGATGGCCCCGCTCGATGCGGGGTGGCAGCCGGTCTCGCCTGCGGGACACTCACCCTGCTGACGGTGTTCGTCGTCCGCGTCGTCTGGACCTTCAGGATGACGGACTGGCTGTCGTGGTGATCGGTCCAGCTCGTTATCCACAGGGGCGCTGTCATCGAGGTTTGTCCACAGACCCGGCCGGCGGCGTGGCGAACTGCTCGTGTGCTGCATAGTTTCAAACACGTGATCGATCGCCAAGTGCGCGAGTTGCTGGTCGAGCTTCGGCCGGGCACCGATGCGTGTACGCCGTCCGAGCGGATCGACCGGATCACGGCACTGGAGCGGATGGTGAACATGGCGCAGGCGGCGTTGACGGTTGAGACCGCGGCGTTCGCCCAGCAGCGTCGGCGAGCCGATCTGGCGGCTGGCGCCTCGGTTGACAGCGCTGGACGCGGCGTTGCCGACGAGATCGCGATGGCACGTCGAATCTCGAAGACGGCGGTCAACTACCAGCTGGCCTTTGCCGAGCCCTTGCTGGCCGACTTCCCCAACCTGGTGGCCGCGTTTCTGGACGGCCGGGTGTCCCAGCCGGCAGCCAAGCATGTCATGAAGGCATGCGAAACACTCGACTCCGAGCAACGTCGTGCAATCGACACCGAGCTGACCGAGCTCGCGACGTCGCTGACGCCTGGCAAGGCGCGCAAGGCCGCCGATCGCCTGGTTGCCAGCACGGACCCCGACACTGCGGCCAAGCGGGCCCGCGTTGCCCGGGCCGCCAAGGAGGTTCGTACGACCGTCAACGGCGACGGCACCGGCACGCTCATCGCCACGCTCCCCGTCGAACAGGCCGTCGCCTGCTGGCAGGCACTGGATCACCAGGCTCGCGGTCTTCGCGGCGAGGGTGATCCACGATCTCTTCGCGAGCTCACCTGCGACCTTCTCGTCGAGCGACTGACGGGTCAGGCCAAGGCCACGGACCAGCGCCTCGAGGTCGGCGTTGTGATCTCCGCCAGCTCAATGCTGGGCCTGAACGACCAGCCGGCCAAGCTCACCAGCCACCAAGGCGGCGACTACGGCACGCTGCCAGCCGAGATCGCTCGTCAGCTCGCCACCGGCGAGTCCGCGTGGTGGCGACGGCTCGTCTGCGATCCGGTCGACGGTCGCCTCATCGCCATGGATCCGGCCAAGCGGCGGTTCGAGGGATCCTTGCGCCAGTTCATCCGTTATCGAGACGGCACTAGTCGGAGACCGCACTCGGACGCCCCGATCCGCGAGATCGACCACATCATCCGACACGCGGACGGCGGACCGACGATCCCGAGCAACGCTCAAGGAGTCGGAGTCTCCGACCACGGAGTACGCGACCTTCCCGGCTGGAAAGTCGAAGCCGTCGACGGCGATGCAGCCAACGGCGTGCGCTGGACGACGCCGACCGGCCACAGCTACGTCTCGAAACCACCGCCGATCCTCGGTCACGGCAGCTCTCGGCGAGCCGTTGCGAGCCGAGGCGGTGAGCCCCACGGCACCACGGTGAGCCTTCTCATGCTGCTCCTCCGACTCTGGCCCCGGCGCACGAGCCGGCGTCGATCGGACGAATAGCCCGGCCGTTTGAGTAGTTGCACGGAGCATCATCCGGGTAGTCGACCCGATGTCCCGAGTACGCCGCGATCGAAGACTAAGACGCATCGAATCCGACGTACTCGAGGAGAACCGATGAGCGCCTCCCCCACCAGCGGCCAGATGGTCGCGCTCCGAGCGATCGGCTGGTGTGTCGGCATCGCCGGCGTCGCCGCGACCACGACCTACCTGACCGTCACGGCTTGGCTCGTTCTGACGTGGAAGGGGGCGGCGTGACGCTGGCGATCACACTCGGTGTTGCGTCATCTGTGTTGTTCGCCGTGGGGGTCGCCGTCGTGTGGTGGGTCTTCACCAGCTTCGAACTGACCTGGTGACGCTAGCGTGCTGCTCAGTGACCACCGCCGAAGCCGACCGCGACGACGACCTCGTCCTGCCGCTGTGGCGGGCGGTGGTCGTGTTCCGGATCGTCTCCTGGGGCTTCGCCGTCGTGGGCGTCTACCTGCGACGCGACGAGATCGACCACATGACGGGCGCCGTGGCACTGCTGGG
>JBKOYM010000008.1:0-10290 GCA_046725375.1 Actinomycetota bacterium | reverse complement strand
GGCTTCCCCAGTCGGTCACTTGAGGTCGGGGAACCAGAGGCGATCTCGGACTCGACCGATTCGGGCGAATCGGGCAAGTGGACGAGGTTCTCCCGATCGGACAGGGACAAGCCGCCCCGGATCGGTCTCGGCGCTGCCCCGCGCCGCCTCGCCGCCCACTCAGCCGGTGCGGGCGGCCTTGGCCTCGTCGACGCGACGGCCGAGGACGAGGGCCAAGACCCACAACGCGGCGAACACCGTGCCGAGGAAGAACATCACCGGCACCCAAAACCCCAACCCAACGGCGCCGAACTGCACGACATGGCCGAGCCAGTACCCGAACGCATACCGCAGCGACGCCACCGCGACGACGGCCAACGCCGCCAACCCGAGCCCGCCGACGAGCGCCCACGTCGCGTCGACGTCCGCGACGGCGATCAGCACCGGAATCGTCAGCAGCAAGACGACCGTCTCGAACCCGAGTACGGCGCCGCACATGCCTCGCATCAGCGTCCGGACCCGAGCAGCGTACGAGCCTCGCCCGCGGTCACCACCGAGCCGATCACGAGGACGCCGCCGCTTCCCAACGCCTCGCCATACGACCCCCCCTCCTCGGCGAGCCCGGCCGCGATGTCGATCGCGTCGTCGAGCCGGGGGCGTACGTGCACCCGATCCGGGCCGAAGATGCCCTCGGCCAGATCCCCGAGCTCCGAGGCCGGCATTGCCCGCGCCGTCGAGTTTTGACTGCACACGATGTGCGCCATCACAGGCTCGAACACGGCGAGCATCTCGTCGACGTCCTTGTCGGCCATCGCACCGACGACGCCGACCAGCGGACTGAAGGCGAACGCCTCCTGCACCGCCTCCATCGCCGCCTCGCAGCCGGCTGGGTTGTGCGCCGCGTCGAGCACGATCGTCGGGCTCCGACGGACCACCTCGAGCCGACCAGGGATACTGACCTGGCCGATCGCCTCGCGGACGATGTCGAGATCGAGCTCGATGCCGCCGACGAACGCCTCGACGCCCGCCACGGCGGCAGCCGCGTTGTGTGCCTGGTAGGCGCCGTACAGCGGGAGAAGTACTTCGTCGTACTCACGTGCAAGCCCCCGGAGCGTCACCAGCTGGCCACCGACCCCGGCCTGCCGGCTCACGACGCCGAACTCGACGCCTTCGCGCGCGACGGCCGCGCCGACCTCGGCCGCATGGCGCAGCAGCACCTCGGCCGCCTCGACCGGCTGCTGAGCAAGCACGGCGTACGACCCGGCCTTGATGATCCCGGCCTTCTCCTCCGCGATCGCCTCGGGCCGGTCTCCGAGGTAATGAGCGTGGTCGACCGCGATCGGGGTCACGATGGCGACCTGGGCGTCGGCGACGTTGGTGGCGTCCCAGGTGCCACCCATGCCGACCTCGACGACGGCGACGTCAACCGGTGCGTCGGAGAACGCGGCGTACGCCATGCCGGTGATCGTCTCGAAGTACGACATCGGATGCGGACCGGAGCGATCGACGACCTCGACGTACGGCGCGACGTCCTCGTAGATGCGGGCGAAGGTGTCCGTACTGACCGGAGCGCCGTCGATCGAGATCCGTTCGGTCATCGACTCCAGATGCGGGCTGCTGTAGCGGCCGGTGCGCAGGCCGAGCCCCCGTAGCAGCGCGTCGACGATCGCCCCGGTCGACGACTTGCCGTTGGTGCCCGTGAGGTGAATGACCGGGTAGGACGTCTGAGGATCGCCGAGCAGGTCGACCAGGGCCTTGATCCGGGCCAGCGTCGGATCCAGCCGGGTCTCGGGCCAACGGGCAAGCAGCGCCCGTTCGACCTCGGCGTACGAAGGGGCAGCGGAGTGCGGCCGGGGAGAGCTCGTCATGGCGAGCCCAGTCTAGGAGTCGCGGGCCAACCCGAATCGACTCGGACGATCCGCGTCATGACCGGTCACCCACCGCGTCCCATCAGTGTGTGCTCCAGCCGTCAGAACGCAGGGTGTCCCGTCATCACCCGCCGCGACGTCCTGCGCTCTGTGGGCTGGAACGCCAGGATCGCGACAGCTCACGGTGCCCGCCGACGGATACGGTTACGTACCGTGGCGATGAGCGCCGTACACTAAGGCCCATGGTCCACGGACGGACATTTCACTCGGCTCGCGTCGGCCGGTCGCCTAGCGACGGCGGTGGCGTACGGGCTCGAGTAGTCGTGCGCCTCTGAGCGCCGCCGCCGCCCGCTGGGCTCCGAGACCCAAGAGCTCAGTGCCGACCGACACCCCACGAAGGTGATCCACCGTGACGACTCCCGCACAACCCTCGGACGCGGCCGCCGGCCTGCCGCCCCGAGCCTCGATCCCCGAGCGGCCGGGCCTGGAGGGCCTGGAAGCCAAGTGGAGTGCCGTCTGGGAGGAGCAAGACACCTATCGCTTCGACCGCGACGTTGCCGACCGCTCCGCCGTCTACGCCATCGACACCCCACCGCCAACCGTTTCCGGCACGCTGCATATCGGCAGCGTGTGCAGTTACACCCACACCGACCTGATCGCCCGGTTCAAGCGAATGCGCGGCAAAGAGGTCTTCTACCCGATGGGGTGGGACGACAACGGTCTGCCGACCGAGCGACGGGTACAGAACTACTTCGGCGTCCGCTGCGACCCCAGCATGCCGTATGTCGAGGACTTCACGCCGCCGGAGAAGCCGGACCCGAAGAACCAGGTCCCGGTGAGCCGGCGCAACTTCATCGAGCTCTGCCACCGCCTCACCCAGGAGGACGAGAAGCTCTTCGAGGACACCTGGCGGACCCTGGGGCTGTCGGTCGACTGGAGCCTGCTCTACACGACGATCGGCGATCACGCCCGCGCCGTCTCTCAACGGGCGTTCCTGCGCAACTTCGCTCGAGGCGAGGCCTATCAGGCGGAGGCACCGACGGTCTGGGACGTCACGTTTCAGACCGCCGTCGCCCAGGCCGAGCAGGAGGCACGGGACCATCCGGGTCACTTCCATCGCGTCGCCTTCCACCGTGACGGCGGCGAGCCCCTCTACATCGAGACCACGCGTCCCGAGCTGATCGCGTCATGTGTGGCGCTGATCGCGCACCCCGACGACGAGCGCTACGAGGCGTTGTTCGGCAGTACGGTCAGCTCCCCCGTGTTCGGTGTCGAGATCCCGGTCATGTCGCATCCGGCGGCCGAGCCCGACAAGGGCAGCGGCATCGCGATGTGCTGCACCTTCGGCGACCTCACCGACGTGCACTGGTGGCGCGAGCTCGATCTGCCGATGCGTACGCTCATCACCCGCAACGGCCGGTTCCAGCCGGAGACCCCCGACTGGATCACGAGCGACGACGGCAAGCGGGTCTACGAGGAGCTCGCCGGCAAGACGGTCTTCTCGGCACGCAAGGCGATGGTCGAGGCCTTGCAGCAGTCTGGCGACCTCGACGGAGAGCCGACGCCCACGCAGCGCAAGGCGCTTTTCTACGAAAACGGTGACAAGCCGCTCGAGATCGTGTCGTCGCGCCAGTGGTACATCAAGAACGGCGGTCGCGACTCGGAGCTGCGCGGCAAGCTGGTCGCTCGCGGCGCCGAGATCCAGTGGGTCCCCGAGCACATGCGGCATCGCTACATCAACTGGGTCGACGGCCTCAACAGCGACTGGCTGATCAGCCGGCAGCGGTACTTCGGCGTCGCATTCCCGGTCTGGTATCCGCTCGACGAGCACGGCGAACCGGTCTACACCCGGCCGATCATGGCCGACGAGGCGGAGCTGCCGGTCGACCCCGCGTCACAGGCGCCGAAGGGCTACGACGAGTCGCAGCGCGGCCAGCCCAACGGATTCATGGCCGACCCCGACGTGATGGATACCTGGGCGACCTCGTCACTCACCCCGCAGATCGCCGCCGGCTGGGAAGTCGACCCGAAACTGTTCGCCCAGACGTTCCCCATGAATCTGTGCACCCAGGCCCACGAGATCATCCGGACCTGGCTCTTCTCGCGCGTGGTCCGATCGCACTTCGAGCACGGCACGACGCCGTGGTCGCACGCCATGATCTCGGGCTTCATCCTCGACCCCGACCGCAAGAAGATGAGCAAGTCGAAGGGCAACGCCACGACACCGGCTGGACTCTTCGAGAAGTACGGCGCCGACGCCGTCCGCTGGCGCGCCGCGATGCTGCGGCCGGGTCTCGACAGCCCGTTCGACGAAGCGCAGATGAAGGTCGGCCGGCGCCTCGCGATGAAGGTGCTCAACGCGAGCCGGTTCGTGCTCGGCCTCGGCGCGGTCGACACCGACGCGTGGAAGGTCTCCGAGGCACTCGACAAGGCGATGCTGCGCGCCTTGCGGCAGACCGTCGAGGAGGTGACGGAGGCGTTCTCCGCGTACGACTACACGACGGCCCTCGAGACGGCCGAACGCTTCTTCTGGACGTTCTGCGACGACTACGTCGAGCTGGTCAAGGAGCGGGCGTACGGTTCGCGTGGCGAGCAGGCGGCGACGTCGGCGAGGGCAGCCCTCGCCACGGCCCTGTCGGTCCAGCTCCGGCTGCTCGCGCCGTTCCTGCCCTTCGTCACCGAAGAGGTCTGGTCCTGGTGGCAGGAGGGCTCGATCCATCGGTCCACCTGGCCGGTGCCCGACGACGACATCACCGCAGTCCCGCACGATCCGGACGTCTTGTTCGCGGCCGCCGAGGTTCTCGCCGGCATCCGCGGCGCGAAGTCGACCGCGAAGGTCGGCATGCGTACCGAGGTGTCGACGGTCCGGGTCAGCGGGCCGAAGGCACGGCTGGAGCTGGCCGGTCGGGCGCTGGATGACGTGCGTGCCGCCGGCCGGGTCACCGGCGAGATCGAGCTCGACGACAGCGGGTTCGAGACCGGAGGCCTGAGCGTCGAGACGGAGCTTGTCGCGGCCGAATCGGCGTAGGCCTGCCGGGCATCGCGGCTGCTGACGCTGCTGTCGGTTTCCCATGAGGTCATGGGAAACCGCACTCACCACGGGTTGTAGCCCATGCTCAGTGACAAAATCCCATGACCTCATGGGAAACCGGCACCCCCTCCGCCGGGCTAGGGTCATCCGCATGACTGAGCTCCGCCGCGCACTGATCGACGATGTTGTCCGTTACTTCGACACCTGGCTGGCCTTCCGGCAACGGTACGAACGCACGCCCGGCGTCCAGGCCGCCGTGCTGTACGACGACGAGATCCTGCTGTCGTCGGCGCACGGGCTGGCCGACGTCGAGGTGCAGATCCCGCTGACGCCGCGGCACCTGTTCCGGGTGGCCTCGCACTCGAAGACGTTCACCGCGACGGCCGTGCTCCAACTCGCCGAGGGCGGCGCGCTCCGGCTCGACGACCCGATCGGGCAGTGGCTGCCGTTTCTGGCCGACTCCGCACTCGCCACGGCGACGATCCGCGACCTGCTGGCGCACGGGGGCGGTGTCATCCGGGACGGGCACGACGGCGACCACTGGCAGCTGTTTCGGGCGTTCCCGGACGACGCCGAGCTGCAGGCGATCGGACTCGACGGCGCCGACATCCTCCCAACCAACGAGCGGTTCAAGTACTCCAACATCGGCTACTCCCTGCTCGGCATGATCGTCGCCGCCGCCTCCGGGCAGTCCTACCACGCGTACGTCCGGGACCGGATCATCAAACCGCTCGGGCTCGCCGACACCGGACCCGAGTACGAGCCCGCGAGGGCCGCCGAGTACGCGGCGGGCTACAGCGCGCTGACGTACGCGGACCGTCGCATCCCCATCGAGCACATCGACACCGGGGCGATGGCGGCGGCCACCGGATTCTTCAGCACCGCCCAGGATCTCGTCCGGTACGCGGCGGCGCATTTCCACGGTGACGGCCGGCTCTTGACCGACGCATCCAAGCGCCGGATGCAGCGCACCGAGTGGAAGACCGGGCGCGAGGGCGAATACGGGCTCGGACTCGACGTCGCTGAGTACGGCGACCGGCGCGTCGTCGGGCACGGCGGCGGCTATCCCGGCCACATCACCAACACCAAATGGGATCCGGTCGACCGGCTGGCCGTCTCGGTGCTGACCAACGCGATCGACGGCCAGGCCGGCGCGTACGCGGCGAACTTCTTCCGGCTCATCGAGCTGGCCCACAAGCCCGCCGACGGGGAGGCGCCGCCCGACGGTGTCGACGTCGACCGGTTCACGGGGCGCTTCGCCAACCTGTGGGGCGTGATGGACGTCGCTCGCTTCGGCGACCGGCTCTACCTGCTCGACCCGACTGTCGACGACCCGACCCACGAGACGTCATCGCTGACGGTGGTCGACGACGACACGCTGCGGATGTCGCCGGACAACGGATTCGCCTCGCCCGGTGAGCTGGTCCGCTATACGTTTGGCGACACCGATGTCGAGTCGATCCGGGCTGGGGGTGGGGCCACCTGCTACCCGTTCGATCGGTTCAGCCAGGCAGCGGACGGTCGGGAGCGAGTCACGGTGGGCGATCCGCTGACACCTTGACCTCGGTCCGCTAGCACGCCGACGGGGACGACTGCAGGAGATCCGGTGGCCGAGACGGGAGCGCCTGGGACGGGCCGACGTCCGTCGGTCTTCGTCGGCCGCGAACGCGAGATCGCCACGATCGCCGAGACGCTCCGGTCGCCGCCGGCGGTCGTGCTCGTCGAGGGCGAAGCCGGAGTGGGGAAGTCGCGCCTGGTCCACGAGGTCCGGCGCCAGATCGAGATCGACGACGACGCCGTCCTGCACTGCGCCAGCCCGCCGGTCGAGCCGCAGTTTCCGCTCGGGCCGGTCGTCGAGGCATTGCAGCGCCGCAGCGTACGCGGGCTGACTCTGAGCCCGCTCGCCGGAGCGCTGCGGCAGCTGCTGCCCGAATGGAGCGACGACCTTCCGCAAGCCCCGGAGCCGCTGCCCGACCCGACCGCGACGCGATACCGGCTGTATCGTGCCGTCGCCGAGGTCATCGACCGGCTCCGGATCGAGCTGCTGATCCTCGAGGACGGCCAGTGGGCCGACCCGGCCACCCTCGAGCTGCTCTTGATGATGACGTCGTCGCCGACCGCGAACATCAACCTCGTCGTCACGTGCCGCCCGCAGGAAGTGCCCGACGATTCGCTGCTGCTGCGGCTATCGTCGCACTCGGCGCCGCATCTGACGCAGAGACGGGTGCCGATCGGTCCGCTGAGCGTCGACGAGGTCGGTCGGCTCGTCGCGGCCATGTTCGAGACCGAAAGCGTGTCGTCAGGCTTCGTGGAGTTCTTGCACGACCGGACCGACGGAGTCGCACTCGCGGTCGAGGAGAGCCTGGCATTGCTGCACGACCGCGGCGACATCGTGTGGCGCGGCGACGGCTGGTCTCGCCGCGCCCTCGAGGAGCTCAAGGTGCCGCCGACGGTGCGAGACTCGGTGCTCGAGCGAGTACAGCGGCTCGCGCCGGCGGCCCGGCCCATCCTCCAGGCCGCCGCCGTCCTCGAGGCACCGGCCGATGAGGCGCTCCTAGCCGACGTCGCCGAGCTCGCGACCGACGACGTACGGGCGGGTCTCGACCGTGCTCTCGATGCGGGCCTCCTGTACGAGGTCCGACCCGGCATGGTCGCGTTTCGTCATGCGCTGACGTCTCGGGCGGTCGAGGAGGCGATGCCGGTCTCGGAGCGGCGCCGGTGGCATCGCCGGGCGGCCGAGGTCCTCCGGCACACCCGCCCCGAGCCGATCGCCCGGCTGAGCCGCCACTATCGGGAGGCGCACGACGTCGCCGCCTGGAGTCATTACCCCGAGGCAGCCGCGACTCTCGCCCTGCAGTCCGGCGACGACCGGACCGCGGTGGAGCTCCTGCTCGACCTCCTCACGGTCGCTCATCCGCTCGATCGACGGATCCAGATCACCCGGGCACTCGGCGACGCCGCCGCCTGGGGAGTAGCCGGGCTCGGGGAGCTCGGCGGGCGGGTGACCGGCGCGCTGCGGTCGACCCTCGACGACGACATCGACGATCCGCAGGCCCGGGGCGAGCTGCGCCTCCTGCTCGGCCGGTTACTCCTCCAGCTCGGCGAGTTCGACGAAGCGGCCGCGCAGACGTCGTCGGCGATTCCCGATCTGACCGGCCGCCCGGAGCTCATCGTTCGGGCGATGATCTCCTTGTCGTGGCCGCGCGGGCACGCGTGGACCGGGAGCAAGCATCTCGACTGGCTGCGCCGCGCGAACGAGCGACTGCCCGACCTCCCGCTCGGTCCGGACCGCACGACTCTCGAGGTCGATCGGGCCAGTGCCACGCTGATGTTGGGGGACAGCGACGGCTGGGCGATGGCCGAGGAGATCGTGGGACGGTCGGGAGCCCTTGTCGAGCGCCGCCAGTACGCGCGGTGCCTGATGAACGTCGGGCACGTCGCGATCGCCTGGGGCCGAGACGACCAAGCCCGGGAGGCGCTGGACCGCGCTGTCGAGCTGATGCGCGCGACCGGGTACGAGCGGTTGGTCAACTCCGCGGCACTCACCACGGCGTACCTCGACTGGCACAGCGGCCGGTGGAACGGCCTGGCCGAACGCGTCGACACCGCGATCGACGCCGAGGACACGCTGCCCGAGGCGCGACTGGAGGCGCGCTACACCCGTGCGCTGCTTCGCCTCGCGACGGGAGACCGTCAGCGGGCCGAGGTCGAGCTCCGCACGGTCGTGGCCGAGCAGTCCCGGCGCAGCATCATCGACGCGCTCCTCGTCTCGAGCGCGGCGCTGAGCAATCTGTTGCTCCTCGACGACAAGCCGGTGGACGCACTCGAGATCAGTCGACCGGCGATCCAGACGCTCGAGGCGAAGGACATGTGGCCATGGGATGCCTCGATCGTGGCCGCGCACGTGCGGGGACTGGTCCAGACCGGCGAAACGGCGGCCGCCGAGGCTTTGACGAATCGCTTCACCGACGGTCTCGGCGACCGCGAGGCACCGGCGCCGCGAGCGGCACTCCTCAGCTGTCGCGCCGTTGTCGCCGGCAGTACCGGAGACCTGGGCTCTGCCGCCGACCACTACGCGGCGGCGGCGGCGATCTGGGCGGGCCTGCCGCGGCCGTACCAGGAACTGTTGACGCTCGAGCGCCTCGGATCCTATCAGGTCGCCGGTGGCAGGACCGAACAGGGAGCGGAGACTCTGACCGACGTTCAACACCGCCTCGCCGAGCTCGGAGCCCGATGGGACGCGGACCGAGTCGCCCGGCGGTTGCGCCGGCTCGGAGTCGAGGTCGCCCGGGTGTGGCGCGGAGGACGTCGTGGATACGGCGATCAGCTTTCGCCGCGCGAGCTCGAGGTGGCCCGCCTGGTCGCCCAGGGCATGACCAATCGCCAGGTCGCGACCGCACTGTTCCTGTCGCCTCGGACGGTCGATCGGCACCTCGGTGCGGTCATGCGCAAGCTCGACGTCCACTCGCGAACCGCGGTCGCCGTCGCCGTGCGGGACAACGGTCTGCTCGGCTGATCTGTCCGGCCCGCCTCGCTGTTGCCGGGGAACCCCAGTTTGCTGGCGACGGATCTGCGGTTTGCCGGCAACGGTTCGCCGTACGCCGCGCCGCGCTCCGTGACTGCCCGCCGACGCATACGTACGCCAACGTTGGGTAGATCTCCGCATCGCGACCGTCCGCCGCGTACGCCAGGCTGGCGCCATGGACCCCGAAGACACCCCGCCGCCCGACGAGTCGCCGCGCGCCGCGACGTCGGACGGCCCGGAGTCGCCCGACCCGAGCTCGGACGACGCCGCGGCGGACAGTGACGCCGCGACGACCTGGGAGCCCTTGTGAGCGAGCTTGCGAGCGAACCGTTCAACACAGCGAGCGCGCGAGCGGGCCGCCGAGCGCCAGCGAGGCGGAACCGCGAGCAAACAAAGAATGGGTGAGATACCCACTCGCGAGCGCACGCAGCATCTCGACACGATCGAATCCCGCGGAGGCGTCGGCCTCAGACCCGTCACGATCGAATGGACTTGAGCGATGAGCTTCCTCTCCCCCGATCCCTCGAGGCGCCCGGCCGCCCCCGCCGTTCGCCGCGTGCTACTCGCCGTCGCCATGCTGACGGCGATGGCCGCGCCGGCCGTACCGCTCCAGTCGGCTCAGGCCGGGCCGACACCCGCCGCGACAGCATCGGCCGCGGCTCGATCGGCCCCGGCTCCCTCGGCCGCCCCGGCTACCTCGGTCGGCAGGGCGCTCGTCGGTACGCATCGCATCACGCTCATCACCGGCGACGTCGTCGTGCTGACCGTCACGGCCGACGGGCGACAGTCCGCCTGGGTCGCGGACCCCGTCGACACGCGAGCACCCGCCCAGGTCTACGAGGTCGACGGGGAGATGCATGTCGTGCCTGCCGAGGCCGCACCGTACG
>JBKOYM010000156.1:0-9925 GCA_046725375.1 Actinomycetota bacterium | reverse complement strand
ATCTCATGCTGCTGCGCCGCCGCAACCGGCCGTAGGCTGCCTACGTGGATGCGAAGACGGAGTCGGGACAGCCGTTCGAGCCGGTGTACGGCCCGGACGCGCTGGCGGGGTGGGACGCCGCCCGACAGCTCGGCGAGCCCGGCTCGTACCCCTTCACGCGCGGCGTCTACCCGTCGATGTACACCGGCCGGCCGTGGACGATGCGCCAGTACGCCGGGTTCGCCACCGCCGCCGAGTCCAACCGGCGCTACCACCAGCTGATCTCGCACGGCACGACCGGACTGTCGGTTGCGTTCGACCTGCCGACCCAGATGGGCTACGACTCCGACTCGCCCGTGGCGCACGGTGAGGTGGGCAAGGTCGGCGTCGCCATCGACTCGATCGACGACATGCGGCTGCTGTTCGACGGCATCCCGCTCGACGAAGTGTCGACGTCGATGACGATCAACGCGCCGGCGGCCCTGCTGATGCTGCTCTACCAGCTCGTGGCCGAGGACCAAGGCGTCGGCGGCGACAAGCTGACCGGCACGATCCAAAACGACGTGCTCAAGGAGTACATCGCGCGCGGCACGTACATCTACCCGCCGAAGGAGTCGCTGCGGCTGGTCACCGACACGTTCGGCTACTGCCGGGCCGAGCTGCCCCGGTGGAACACCATCTCGATCTCCGGCTACCACATGGCCGAGGCCGGGGCGACGCCCGTGCAGGAGATCGCGTTCACGCTGGCCAACGGCATCGAGTACGTGCGGGCCGCGATCGCGTCGGGGCAGAGCGTCGACGAGTTCGCGCCGCGGCTGGCTTTCTTCTTCGTCTCGCGTACGTCGCTGCTCGAAGAGGTGGCGAAGTTTCGCGCGGCCCGGCGGATCTGGGCCCGGGTGATGCGCGACGAGTTCGGCGCCGAAGACCCGAAATCGCTGATGCTGCGCTTCCACACGCAGACGGCCGGGGTGCAGCTGACCGCGCAGCAGCCGGAGGTCAACCTCGTACGAGTCGCGATCCAGGGTCTCGCGGCCGTGCTCGGCGGCACCCAGTCGCTGCACACCAACTCCTACGACGAGGCCATCGCGCTGCCGACCGAGAAGGCGGCCCGGCTCGCACTGCGGACCCAGCAGGTTCTCGCGTACGAGACGGACGTGACCAAGACGGTCGACCCGTTCGCCGGCTCGTACGCGGTGGAGACGCTGACCGACCAGGTCGAGGAGGCGGCGGTCGACCTGATGCGGCAGGTCGAGGACCTCGGTGGCGCGGTGTCGGCGATCGAACACGGTTTTCAGAAGAACGAGATCGAGAAGTCGGCCTACCGAATCGCGAAGGAGGTCGATGAGGGCGAGCGCGTCGTCGTCGGCGTCAACCGATTCCAGTTGGACGAGGAGGAGCCGTACGAGCCGTTGCGGGTCGACCCGGCGATCGAGCAGCAGCAGGCCGAACGGCTGGCGAAGCTCCGCGCCGACCGGGACGCGGCGGAGGTCGACCGTCGGCTGTCGGACCTGGTGGCGGCGGCGGAGGGCTCGGACAACGTGCTCTATCCGATGAAGGCGGCGTTGGGCGCCCGCGCCACTATCGGCGAGGTCTGCGACGCGCTCCGCTCGGTCTGGGGCACTTACACGCCGGCCGACGCGTTCTGACGTACGGCTCCACTGGCAGTAGGCAAACCCTGCGACACGCTCGGCGTCTCCCCGGATTTGCCTACCGCCAGTGAAGCGGTCCGGTCACGCCGTGCCTAGGACAGACCGAAGTACGCGCGGCACCGGTCGAATCCATCGACCTCGATATCGTCGCGGCGGTGCCGCTCCCACTCGTCGCGGGAGAGCCGGAGGTTGATCTGCTCGGCGGCCGCGTCGCGCCGAACCTTCCGGGACCGACCGTTCTCGCGATAGCCCAGCTTGCGTGAGACGGCGAGCGAGGCCGCGTTGTCGGTCCACGCTCCGGAGACCGCGTACTTCGCTTCCAGATTGTCGAAGGCGAAATGCAGGATCGCCGCGCGCATCTCGGTCCCGATGCCCTTTCCCTGGTGGCGCAGTCCGATCCAGGAGCCGGTGCCGACCTGGCGGAGCACCGGAAACTGTCGCGCTCCGATGCCCTGGGTCCCGACGACCGCACCGTCGACGAGCACGACGAATGCCAGGCTCCAGTCGTCTCGACCGAAGCCGGCCAGCTGGCTCCAGTGGAACTGCAACGTGTTGAACGGGAGTTCCTCGCGAGGGGCATCGGTCCAGGTGACCTCGAAGGGCATCTCCTGCGGGTCGTGGACCCCGTCAAGGGCGACGTCGATCAGATCGTCCAGCAGCGGCTCAGTCGGGAGCCGGAGTTCGAGCGTGGGGGTGCGGATCCGTAGATCGAACAACGGCCAGTGACGGGACATGTCGCCATGGTGACCGGCGGCGGCGGCGCCGTCACGCGAGTTTCGGCCCGCGTGGGTTCCGATGTGCGGTCGGTGTGGACGCCTCGGCACCGACGGTAAGTCGGAACTCACGCCGTTGAATTGAGCAATTCGGGAGTAACCGATCTGCCCAGGGATCGTCTCTCCCTCCGTGCTTCAGAACGATCTCGCCTGTGGACGCTCCGACGTCCCGAATGCGAGGAGCGGTAACCTCACCTGCGTGTCCAGTCACTCTGACCTGGTCGCCAACGTCGACGACCTGGCCCCATCGCTGCTTGCGCTGCGTCGCAAGATCCATTCTCACCCCGAGCTCGCCTGGGAGGAGAAGAACACCACCGAGCTGGTAGCGGCCGAGCTTGACGCTGCCGGTGTCGCGTTCCAGCGGCTCCCGACGACGGGACTGATCGTCGACCTCGGCTCGGCCGTCGAGTCCACCCGCCGCATCGCCCTTCGCGCCGACCTCGACGCGCTGCCGGTGCAAGACACCACCTCCGACCCGTGGCGGTCGATGGTCGACGGTGTGGCCCACGCGTGCGGCCACGACGTCCACACCACGGCCCTGCTCGGCGCCGGCCTCGCGCTCGCGCGGCTCAACGCCGCCGGCGGCTTGCCGGGACGAGTACGACTGATCTTCCAGCCGGCCGAGGAGATGATGCCGGGCGGCGCCACCGAGCTGATGGCCGGCGGTGTACTCGACGGCGTCTCGTCGATCTTCACCCTGCACTGCGACCCGACCCTCGACGTGGGGCATGTCGGCTTGCGTGAGGGCGCGATCACCGGCGCCGCCGACATGGTGTCGATCCGACTCAACGGACGCGGCGGCCACACCTCGCGGCCGCATCTGACAGAGGACCTCACCTACGCCCTCGGTGTCCTGATGACGCAACTGCCTGCCGCGCTGTCGCGTCGCCTCGACCCGCGGGCCGGCGCCACCCTCGTGTGGGGGCGGGTGCATGCCGGCGAGGCGCCCAATGTCATCCCGATCACCGGCGAGGTGGCCGGCACCTTGCGGATGCTCGACATCGGTGCATGGCACCGGGCCGAGCAGATCGTGCGCGAACTGGTCCGAGACCTCACCGCACCGTACGGAGTCACCGCCGACATCTCTTACGTACGTGGCGTTCCGCCGGTCGTCAACGACCCGATCGCGACCGATACGATGCGCCGCGCGGTCGTGTCGACGCTGGGCGCCGAAGGAGCCGCCACGAGCACCCAAAGCCTCGGTGGCGAAGACTTCGCGTGGTACCTCGAATCCGTGCCCGGCGCGCTCGGACGGCTCGGCACCCGGACGCCGGGCGGCGCAACGTACGAGTTGCACCAGGGCAGCCTGCGGGTCGACGAAACCGCCGTGGCAGTCGGCGCGAAAGTCCTGGCGACAACGGCACTCCTCGCGCTCGCCTGATCACTGTGCGGGGTCAGGTTACAAACGAGTATCGAGTGCTCGCTGAGGTCTTTGTGCCCTGGTCTGTTCCGACCTCCTAAGCGCTAAAGTGCCCTGTCAGCTCGCAGGAGGTTATGTCCGCGAGCCTCAAGGGGACAAGGAGGAGCCGTGATTAGGACGGCACGGATAGCTGCACTCGCGGGAGCGCTCGTACTGATCGCGTCCGCGTGCGGGGAGAAGGACGAGGACGGTAGCAGTGCCGATGGCGGTGGAGAGCCGACGGCGTCCGAGAGCAACCCTGACTTCAAGGCCTGCATGGTTTCGGACTCTGGTGGATTCGACGACAAGTCGTTCAACCAGACGTCCTACAAGGGACTGACCGACGCGACGACCGACCTGGGACTGGCCAAGTTCGGTGCGATCGAGTCGCAGAACGACAGCGAGTACGCCGACAACATCAGCGCGCTGCTCCGGGAGGACTGCAACTTCATCACGACGGTCGGCTTCCTGCTTTCTGAGCCGACCTTTGACGCGGCCAAGACGAACAAGAACGTCGACTTCGCGATCGTCGACTACCTCTACACACCGAGCTACGGGTGGACCAAGGGGGCGGCGCCGCAGAACCTCCGAGGACTGGCGTTCAACACGGCGCAGTCGAGCTTCCTGGCCGGCTACCTGGCAGCCGGGTCGTCGCAGACGGGCACGGTCGGAACCTTCGGCGGCGTCAACATTCCCACCGTCTCGATCTTCATGGACGGCTACTGGGAGGGCGTGCAGTACTACAACGAGCAGAACGACGCCGACGTCCAGGTCCTCGGCTGGGACGAGCCGTCCCAGAAGGGCGTCTTCACCAACGACTTCGAGAACAAGACCAAGGGCCAGAACGCGGCGCAGAGCCTGATCGACCAGGGCGCCGACGTGATCTTCCCGGTTGCTGGTCCGGCTGGCCTCGGTGGCCTGCAGGCCGCGCAGGACTCCTCGGTCAAGGCGATCTGGGTCGACACCGACGGCTGTGTCAGTGCACCGGAGTACTGCGGCGTGCTGCTCGGTAGCGTCGAGAAGGGCATGGACGTCGCGGTCTCCGACGCGATCGCCGACTCGGTGCACGGCCAGTTCGACAACACGCCGTACATCGGGACGCTGGAGAACGGCGGGACCGACCTGGTTTACGGCTCGCAGCTCGAAGGCGACATCCCGCAGGAGCTCAAGGACCAGATCGAGCAGCTCAAGCAGGACATCATCGACGGCACGGTTCCGGTCAAGTCGCCGAGCCAGCCGAAGTGACGGCTGCCGTCGGGCTACGTGGCACGTCGGAGGGGACAGGACTACTGTCCCCTCCGACGCGTACAGATCGGGCCTGAGTCCAAGGGAGCTTCCACATGCGATTGGAGATCCAAGGTCTGACTAAGCGGTTCGGGTCGCTGGTCGCCAACGACGCGATCGACCTGACCGTGGAGTCCGGCGAGATCCACGCCCTGCTCGGTGAGAACGGCGCCGGCAAGTCGACGCTGATGAACGTGCTGTACGGCCTGCTCGAGCCGGACGAGGGGACGATCCGGATCGACGGCGAGGAGGTCCGGTTCGCCAACCCTGGCGAGGCTATCCGGGCCGGGATCGGGATGGTGCACCAGCACTTCATGCTGGTGCCGGTCTTCACGGTCGCCGAAAACGTGACGCTCGGCCGCGAGCAAACCGGTGTGTACGGAGTCCTGAGCCGGCGCAAGGCGCGGTCCCTCGTACGCGAGCTCTCCGAGCGGTACGGATTGCGAGTCGACCCGGATGCGAAGGTCGCCGACATCTCGGTCGGAGTCGAGCAACGGGTCGAGATCCTGAAGGCGCTGCTCAACGACGCCGACCTGCTGATCCTCGACGAGCCGACCGCGGTATTGACCCCGCAGGAGATCGAGGACCTGTTCACGATCATGCGGCAACTGCGCGATGACGGGAAGTCGATCGTCTTCATCACCCACAAGCTCAAAGAGGTGCAGACGGTCGCCGACCGGATCACGGTGATCCGACGCGGCAAGGTCGTCGACACCGTCCCGCCGACGTCGACCGAGGGCCGGCTCGCCGAGCTGATGGTGGGCCGCGCCGTGAGCCTCGCGGTGAGCAAGGCGGCGGCAACCCCGTCCGACGAGCCGATGCTCGAGATCGAGGGCTTGACCGTGATCGACGACCGTGGGGTCACGGTGGTCAACGACGTCGCGCTGGATGTTCGGGGCGGCGAGATCATGGGGATAGCCGGCGTCCAGGGCAACGGCCAGACCGAGCTGGTGAAGGCGCTGCTCGGCCTGGTGAAGCCGGCGGCCGGGAGCATCCGGATCGCCGGCCGGGAGATCAGCAAGCGCGGCCCGGCCGACAGTCTGCGGCACGGGATCGGCTACATCCCGGAGGACCGCCAGCACGACGGGTTTGTCGGGCCGTTCACCGTGGCGGAGAACCTCGTACTCGATCACTACCACGAGGACGACTACTCCTCCGGGATCGTGCTCGACCTGGCCAAGATCGCGCGCAACGCCGAGCGGCAGATCGTCGAGTTCGACATCCGCACCCAGAGCCGGGAGTCACTGACTGAGTCGCTGTCGGGTGGCAACCAGCAGAAGGTCGTGCTGGCCCGGGAGCTCTCGCGACCGCTGCGGCTGCTGATCGCCGCGCAGCCGACCCGCGGCCTCGACGTGGGGTCGATCGAGTTCGTCCACAAGCGGATCGTCGAGGCGCGCGACCAGGGCACGGCCGTCCTGTTCGTGTCGACCGAGCTCGACGAGATCGCCGCGCTGTCTGACCGGGTGGCCGTCATGTACGACGGCCGGGTCGTCGACGTCGTCGATCCGTCCACGCCGCGCGAGGACATGGGACTGCTGATGGCGGGTGCGATGCCGACTCCGGGGGGAGTGTCCCATGTCTGAGCCGCCCACCGGCGCGCCCCCTGAGGAGGTCCGGTCAGGTGGCCGGCCCCGCGCGGCCCAGCTCGTGCAGTCCTGGCTGCCCTCGATTCGACTCACGATCCTGTCGATCATCCTGGCGTTGCTCATCGGCGCGGTGCTGATCATCGTCAGCAACGACGACGTGCTGTCGAAGTTCGACTACTTCTTCCAGGACCCGGGCGACGGCCTGTCCGCCGCCATCGAGACGGTCGCCGACACCTACTGGGCCCTGCTGGACGGCGCATTCGGCTCCGGAGACGCGATCGCGTCGACTCTCGAGCGCGCCGCGCCGCTGGCCTGCGCCGGGCTCGGCGTCACGCTGGCGTTCCGGGTCGGCCTGTTCAACATCGGGGCGCAGGGTCAGCTGATCATGGGCGCCATCTGCGCCGCGTACGTCGGGTTCACCTGGGACCTGCCGATCGGGCTGCACCTGATCGTCGCGGTCGTCGCGGGCATGATCGGTGGCGCGATCTGGGGCGGCGTGGTCGGCCTGTTGAAGGCGCAGACCGGCGCCCACGAGGTGATCGTGACGATCATGCTCAACTACGTCGCGCTGTCGATCCTGCTCTGGCTGCTGACGCTGGACGCGTTCCAGCTGCCGGGCTCCAACAACCCGAAGAGCCCGATCGTCGACTCCGACGCCCGGTTCCCGGACCTGCTCGGCGTCCACAGCGGTGTGTACGTCGCCCTGCTGGCCGCGGTCGTCGTGTGGTGGCTACTCTCCCGGTCGACGATCGGGTTCGAGATGCGGGCCGTTGGGGCCAATCCGGACGCCGCGCGAACCGCCGGCATCAGCATCTCCAAGGCGTACATCCTCGCGATGCTCGTCGCCGGCCTGCTCGCCGGGCTCGCCGGCACCGAGCAGATCAACGGACACGAGGACCCGCTGACCGACGGAATCGCCGGAGATCTGGGCTTCGACGCGATCACGGTGGCCCTGCTGGGCCGGGCCACCCCATCCGGCACCGTCTTGGCGGCGATTCTCTTCGGTGCGCTGAACTCGGGTGGGCGGCAGATGCAGGCCGCGACGGGCACTCCCTTGGACCTGACGACCGTGTTGCAGGCGCTGATCGTGCTGTTCGTCGCCGCTCCGGCGTTGGTACGCAGCGTGTTCCGGATCCGTGAACGTGAGGCCGAAGAGGCCGTACTCGCCAAGGGGTGGAGCTGATGAGCGCCGCGACCGCCGAGGTGGCACACGAGGCGCCGCTCGCGGTGGTGAGCCCGGCGGAGCGCCGCAGATACATCCGGATCACCACGATCCTCAGCGTGGCAGCGATCTTGCAGCTGTGGATGTGGCTGGAGACCGCCTCCGGCGACTTCACCTTCCGGGTGCAGACCCAGACCGCCGAGCAAGACGTGATCGACGTATCGTTCGACGGCCCGACCCTCGGGCTGATCTGCCTGATCGTCACCGTCGCCGTTCTCGCGCTCTTCGCGGCCACGCCGGTGCTTCGTGACCGCCTCCCGGCCACGCGGCGTTTCCAGCGTGGGCCGCTCTTCGTGATCGTGGCGATCCTAGCCGGCCTGGCGTTCATCACCGGCTTCTGCGCCTGGGTCTACTCGGGTCAGTCCCTCGACCCACCGTTGGCGATGACCAACCCGCTCGAGGGCACCCTGCGGTTCGCCACCCCGCTAGCCCTCGGTGCCATGTCCGGCGCGATGTGTGAACGGGCCGGAGTCATCAACATCGCGATCGAGGGCCAGTTCCTCGTCGGCGCCTTCTTCGCCTCGGTGGTCGCCACGATGACGTCCAGCGCGTACGTCGGCCTGCTCGGTGGCATCGGCGCCGGCGTCGCTCTCGCCGCGCTGCTGGCACTGTTCGCGATCCGCTACCTGGCCAACCAGATCATCGTCGGGGTTGTCCTGGTGGTGTTCGCGGGCGGCACGACCGGGTTCCTGCTCGACCAGATCCCGGACGACCGGATCATCGACCTCAACAGCCCGCCCATCCTGGAACCGATCGAGATCCCGGGCCTGTCGTCGCTTCCTGTCGTCGGCGACGCTGTCTTCGCCCAAAACTTCCTCGTCTACCTCATGTACGCCAGCGTCCCGGTGGCGTGGTTCCTGCTGTTCCGGACCCGTTGGGGCCTGCGGGTCCGGGCTGTCGGGGAACACCCCCGGGCCGCCGACACGGTCGGCATCCGGGTCCGAGGCCGGCGTTGGCAGGCGGTGCTTGTCGGTGGTGTCTTCGCCGGTCTGGGCGGCGCCTTCTACACCGTCGGGAGCACCGGCGCGTTCGACAAGGACGCGTCGGCGGGCACCGGCTTCATCGCGCTGGCCGCGCTCATCATGGGTCGCTGGCATCCGGTCGGAGCGGTCCTCGCGGCGTTGTTCTTCGGGTTCGTCTCGCAGATGCAGACCCAGCTGCAGATCCTGCAGAAGATCCCGACCGAGCTGCTCAGCATGACGCCGTACCTCGCCACGGTGATCGCGGTCGCCGGTCTGATCGGCGGGCACGCGAAGCCGCCGGCGGCCGACGGCCAGCCGTACGAGAAGGCGTAACCGTGCCCGGTCACCCGATGCCGCGCTGTACGTTCGCGGTATGACGGTCGACTGGGAGGCATTGCGTACGCGGGCCACGGAACTGATGAAGCGGGCCTACGCACCGTACTCGCGCTTCCCGGTCGGCGCCGCCGCGCTGGTCGACGACGGCCGCATCGTCGCCGGCTGCAATGTCGAGAACGCGTCCTACGGCGTCACGTTGTGCGCGGAGTGCGGTCTGGTGTCGGACCTCGTCGCCAGCGGCGGCGGCCGGTTGGTGGCGTTCACTAGCTGCGACTCGAGAGGCGAGCGGCTGATGCCGTGCGGTCGCTGCCGCCAGCTGCTGTGGGAGCACGGCGGACCCGAGCTCCTGGTGGACACGACCGAGGGCATCTGGCGGATGGCCGACGTGCTTCCGCTGGCCTTCGGGCCGGAGGACCTCGAGCGCGGCCGCACTGAAACATCATGACATGTTGACTTAAAGCACTCGGACTCACTCTGGACATAGGTCTCGGGCGGCCGCGGGGTCTGGGGTGCCGAATAGGCAGGCGCGGCTTTTCGGCCGCCGTCCTCCGCCCTCCCTCCAGTTCGCGTGCCGCATACCAGACATGTCGGTCGGGAGACCACGCGTACTGGAGGGAGGCGGTCCCAGCAATCCCTGCCCCAAATGCCACCAGTCCGCCTCGGCGCCGGACCGTTGCTCGCGCCGTTGGTACGTGACGAATGCACCGAACTCGCGCCGGGTTCGGTGCATATGTC
>JBKOYM010000154.1:0-5822 GCA_046725375.1 Actinomycetota bacterium | reverse complement strand
CGGCGGCGCGATCGCGCTCGACATCCATGTCGATGTCGCCATCCAGATCGGCGATGTCGAGGAGCTCCTCGAGGAAGTCGGCCGCGATGTCGCCTTCGCGCTCGAGCTCCTGCACTCTGCCGGTGGTCGACGTCGAATCCGCCACGGGCTCCACTGCTTCGTCGGTCTCCGGCGTTGCTTCCGTCATCCCGTTTCTCCTCGATAGCTTTCGCGGCCGGTAGATCCCGTCAACCGCGGGGCGGTGGCTTCTTTCCCCCGCTCTTGCGCTGCGAACGCGACTGACGCTTGGGCTGCTGTCGGGGCTTCGACTGCGGCACGGAGTTCGTGCTGGATCCCGAGCTCGACTTGCCTTTGGTGGACTTGCCCTTCGACTTCCCCTTGCTCGACTTGCCCTTGGTCGGATTTCCGTTGGAGGGCGACGGCTTCGGATTGAGCGCGGCTTTCAACGGGTCCTCGGCAACTTCGCGGCCATGGGCGCGGTCTCGCTCCTGCTTCGCCTTGAACGCCGGCGTGCCAGGCGCGGGGTTGTTGCGGATCACGTAGAACTGCTGACCCATCGTCCACAGGTTCGACGTCGTCCAGTAGAGCAGGACGCCGATCGGAAACGCGATGCCACCGACGGCGAAGACGACCGGCAAGACGTAGAGCAATAGCTTCTGCTGCTGGGCGTACGGACCGGTCAGCGCCGTCTCCGGCATGTTCTTGCGCATCAATTGGCGCTGCGTTGTGAAGGTTGTCGCGGTCATCGACAAGACCAAAACGATGGTGACGACCCCCACGTGCCAGGACGCGCTGCCCTGCCAGAAGTCGATGAACCGATCGGCGATCCTGGCTCCGAAGATCGTCGCCTGGGAAAGCGAATCGGCCTGCTCCTGGGTCAGCAGGCCCTTCGCTCGCTCATGCGCCGCGTTGTCAAGCAGGCGGAACAGCGACAGGAAGACCGGTGCCTGCAGGATCAGCGGCAGGCAGGAGGCGAACGGATTCGTGCCCGACTCCTGATAGAGCTTCATCGTCTCCTGGGAGAGCCGCTGCCGGTCGTGGCCGTACTTCTTCTGCAGCTCCTTGACCTTCGGCTGCAGCAGCTGCATGTTGCGGCTGGCTTTGATCTGCCGCACGAAAAGCGGGATCAGGAGTGCTCGGATCGTCGCGGTGAGGCCGATGATCGCCAGCGCCCAGGTCCAGCCCGAGTTGGAGGGCAGCACCAGATCGAACAGCCAGTGCCATGCGATGAGGATGGCCGACGTGGCGTAGTACAGCGGCGTGATGATCGCCGTACCGATTTCGATGAAGAAGTCGATCATGGCCTTCCTTGGTGCGCGGCCGCAGAGGCCTTCGAAGAGGACGTACGAGGGGGCGGGACCGGATCCAGCCCACCGGCGGCCCAGGGATGGCACCGGAGCAGTCGGCGTACGGTGAGGACGCTACCTCGCACCGCGCCATAGGTCGTCACTGCCTCCAGCGCGTACGCGGAGCAGGACGGATAATAGCGGCACACATCGCCGTACAGCGGACTGATCACCGCGCGATAGGCCTTGAGCAAGCCGATGAGAACGTACTTCATCGCACCGCCAAAGCTCGCGCCAGACAGCGATCGAGATCGCCCGCGAGAGTCGCACTCGACGCGCCGCCGGCCGGTCGGAGTGCTCGGATCACCACGCGACACGAGGCCGGCAACGACCACAGCCGGTCACGCATCAGGTGCCGCAACTGGCGTCGGGCTCGATTTCGGGCGACCGCGCCGCCAACGGCCCGGCCAACGATCAGTCCGATCCGCGGCGGCTCTCCGGATGCGTCAGCGGGTGCCGCGAGGGCATGCACCACCAAGGTCGAGCAGCCAGCTCGCCGACCGGACCGAACCACGGTGGTGAACTCCTCGCTCGACCGCATGCGAACTGCGGCGGGCAACACGGCGGAGGCTTTCCGCCAGGCTCAGGCGGCCAGGCGCTGGCGGCCCTTCCGGCGCCGGTTCGACAACACCGCACGGCCCGCTCGCGTACGCATGCGCAGACGGAAACCATGCGTCTTGTGCCGACGCCGGTTGTTGGGCTGAAACGTACGCTTGCTCACTTGGGACAGCTCCAGATCGAGATCGTTGTGCACGAGGGGTTGGCCGCCACGACGACACGTCACCCGATGGAGGCGCCTGGACAGCCCAAGCGCAGGCACGACACAGCCGTCGAACGCAGTCCGACCGATTTACGATACGGCTGGGCCACGGGTCCGGTCAACCGAGGTAGACCGGCCGACGCATCCGGAACACGCCGAGCCTGTGGACAACCGCTTGAAGCTGGCCTGCAAAGGTTGTTACCGTCCCGCGATCAGCTTAGTTTTCCACAGGTTCGTACACGGCATGCCGTACACACCTTGTGGACAACGATGTGGAAGCTCGTGGATACGCCGCACTCTCGGGACGCGGACGACGCCGTTGGACCGCCGACATTGCGACGAGCACGGGGGACAAAACCAGACGGGGAGGTCCAAGAGTGACCGATCAGACCACGGGAGTCGACCAGACCGGCGGAGCCGAGGCCAACGTGAACACCGACGAACTCACCACGTCGTGGCAGGCCCTCATCGGCGATCTTCCATCCAATCAGCGGGCCTGGATCAGCGCATCGCAGCCCGTCACCCTGCACGGCAATACCGTCATCGTCGCGGTCAAGGACGACTTCACCCGCGGGCAGCTCGAGACCCGGCTGCGACCACGACTGGAGGAGTCGTTGAGCTCGGCACTGGGACGCGAGGTCCGCCTGGCCGTGACGGTCGATCCCGATCTCGAGGTCGCGTCCGAGACCAGCTCACACATCGTCGCCGATGAGTTGTCGACAAATCAACAAGACGTGCGCGAGCTGGATCCGACGGCAACCGCTCAGGCGCCGGAGCCGAGCACCGCCGGGGGCGCCGACGACCGCCGCGGCTCGCCCCTTTCGCCGGTCGACGATCCGGTCGCCGGCGGCGCGACCAAGCCGGCTCCGAGTGTCACCGAGGCCCGGCTCAACCCGAAGTACGTCTTCGAGACCTTCGTCATCGGCTCGTCCAACCGCTTCGCGCACGCCGCGGCCGTCGCCGTCGCCGAAGCACCCGGCAAGGCGTACAACCCGCTACTGATCTACGGCGACTCCGGACTCGGCAAGACCCACCTGCTGCACGCGATCGGGCACTACGTACGCAGCCTCTACAGCGGGGCACGGGTGCGGTACGTGTCGAGCGAGGAGTTCACCAACGACTTCATCAACGCGATCCGCGACGACCGGGCTGCGTCGTTCCAGCGGCAGTACCGCGACGTCGACGTCCTCCTGATCGACGACATCCAGTTCCTGGAAGGCAAGATCCAGACGCAGGAAGAGTTTTTCCACACCTTCAACACGCTGCACAACGCCAACAAGCAGTTGGTGATCACGTCGGATCGGCCGCCCAAACGCCTCGAGGCACTGGAAGACCGTCTCCGCAACCGGTTCGAGTGGGGTCTCATCACCGACGTGCAGCCGCCCGACCTCGAGACGCGGATCGCCATCCTGCGCAAGAAGGCCGCGACCGAGAAGCTGACCGCGCCGCCGGACGTCCTCGAGTTCATCGCGAGCAAGATCCACACCAACATCCGCGAACTCGAGGGCGCCCTGATCCGCGCAACCGCGTTCGCGAGCCTCAACCGACAGCCGGTCGACCTGACGCTCGCCGAGATCGTGTTGAAGGACCTGCTGCCCGAGGGCGGCGAACCCGAGATCACGTCGGCCCTCATCATCGCGCAGACCGCGGCGTACTTCGGACTCACGATCGACGACCTCTGTGGCTCCAGCCGCAGCCGCGTCCTCGTGACGGCACGGCAGATCGCGATGTACCTGTGCCGCGAGCTCACCGACCTGTCGCTGCCCAAGATCGGACAGCAGTTCGGCGGCCGCGACCACACCACCGTCATGCACGCCGACCGCAAGATCCGTCAGCTGATGGCCGAGCGCCGCAGCGTCTTCAACCAAGTCACCGAGCTGACCAACCGGATCAAGCAGCAGGCACGGCAGGCATAAGCCACCTGCGGCCATGCCACCCTGACGTCAGGTCACGACAGCGAAAACGCGGCAGTGCACAGTCTGGGGATGAACGTGTTGACAGTGTGCAGCCGCCTCGGGACGACACGTGAACGGTAGGCGACAACGAGGTGGACGACGCCCCGCAGGCGGACTTATCACCAGCGCCCGCGTGCCGGCATCCACAGTCGGTCCACAGGCGAGCGGGCGTACTGACCTGGGGAAACGGCGGATGTCCACAGTTTGCACAGGTGCGATGACGCTGACGAGACATCTACCTACTCCTTCGCCCACAAACCCAACCCGCCCGGCTGCTTGGGGATATCGCCAACCCGCTCTCAACACCGGCAGCAATGGGTTTGCGACCGCTCTGTCTCCCAGAACCTCCTCGTGGCAGGATTTCCTCAGGCTGGGTGGCACGAGATCGGTGGGGCTCCTCCCGCGATCGTGGGTACGCCGTGCCACCATGGCCAGCACGTTTTCCTCTGGAGGCTGTATCTCGTGAAGTTCCGCATCGAACGTGACGTGTTCGCCGATGCCGTCGCGTGGACCGCACGCAGCCTGCCCAATCGCCCGAGCGTTCCGGTGCTGGCAGGTCTGATGATCGAGGCCGACGCCGACGGACTGTCTTTGTCCGGGTTCGACTACGAGACGTCGACGCACGCCACCCTGACCGCCGACGTGGCCGACGAGGGCAAGGTCTTGGTCTCCGGGCGACTGCTCGCCGACATCTGCCGCAGCCTTCCGGACAAACCGATCGACGTCGCCCTCGACGGGCCGCGCGCCTCGCTGGCCTGTGGCAGCGCGCGGTTCAGCCTGCAGACGATGCCGGTCGAGGACTATCCATCGCTGCCGGCGATGCCGACCTCGACCGGGACCGTGAGCTCCGACCTCTTCAGTGAGGCCGTGCACCAGGCTGTGTCGGCGGCTGGGCGCGACGACATGCTGCCGCTACTGACCGGAGTACGGATGGAGATCGAGGGCAGCACGATCACCCTGCTCGCCACCGACCGCTTCCGGGCCAGCCTGCGCGAGCTCGAGTGGTACCCCGCGGCGAGCGACGTCTCGGGCCAGGCACTCGTGCCGGCCAAGGTGCTCGCCGAGACCGCGAAGGCGCTGGTGCCCGGCACCGATGTGACGATCGCGCTGTCGACGACCGACGGCGGCGACGGCGTGATCGGATTCGAGGGCGTCGTCGGCAACGGCAGCCGACGTACGACGACGCGGCTGCTCGACGGCGAATTCCCCCGGATCCGGCAGCTGTTCGCGTCGGAGTCGCCGACCGTCGCGTGGGTTGAGACCGCCGCCCTGCTCGAGTCGGTCAAGCGCGTATCGCTGGTGGCCGAGCGCAATACGCCGGTGCGCCTGACGTACTCCGACCAGCAGATCCTGTTGGAGGCGGGCAGCAGCGACGAGGCGCAGGCGTCGGAGTCGGTGCTGGCGCGGATCGACGGCCCGGACATCTCGATCGGCTTCAACCACCAGTACCTGCTCGACGGCCTCAGCGTGATCAGTGCGCCGGCCGTTCACATGGCATTCACCCAGCCGACCCGGCCGGCGGCGATGGCCGGTGCCGCCGAGTCCGGCGCCGACCCCGACCTGGACTTCCGCTATCTGCTGATGCCGTTGCGCCTTCAGGGGTGAGCGGAGACCGCGGTTTGGGGCGGAGTCCACGAGAAGGGAGCGTCAGCTTGCATATCGGTCTCGTCGGCCTCGGCCGAATGGGCGGCAACATGCGCGAGCGACTGCGACGTGGCGGCCACGAGGTGACGGGGTACGACCGTGACCCGGAGGTCAGCG
>JBKOYM010000024.1:0-9997 GCA_046725375.1 Actinomycetota bacterium | reverse complement strand
CGTCGAGGAGTTTCCCGAAGCACGCAACCCGGCGTGGAAGCTTCGCATCGACCTCGGCCCGCTCGGCGAACGCCAATCGAGTGCCCAGATCACCCATTACTCTGCCGACGAGCTCACCGATCGGCCCGTCGTGTGCGCGGTCAACCTCGGACGCAAGCGGATCGCGGGCTTCGTGAGCGAATGCCTCGTGCTCGGCGCCGTCGACGACGTCGGCACCGTGCGGCTGCTCCGACCCGACGACGGCGCCCGCCCGGGCGACCCGATCGCCTAGGGCCACCGGCCGGAGGGCTGTCGGCCGGGGCCCTACCCCCCTGGCCACCCGCCCCCCAACTCGACGGGTAGTCCTGCCCATACTGCGCAGATGTACGCCCATTGTTGTGCGTTGTGAACCAAAGTGGATCAAAATCGGACGGTCTACTACGGTGCCGACTGGCGTCAAGGACGCCAAACAGTGGGGAGCTGGGCAGCGTCGATGAGCGAGGCGACGACGCGGGGGGCCGACGGGCGATCGCATCCTGAGCAAGCGGCGAGCGTCGATGAGTTGGTGAGGTGTCTGCGCGAGCTGCGGGCGTTGTCCGGGCTGTCGTATCGCGAGCTACACCGCCGTCTGGTACGGCTGCGGCGCTCACACGGGGTGGCGGAGGAGCCGGCGTACGCGACGGTCTACCGCTGCCTGCAGCCCGGCCGGAGCCGGCTCGACATCGAGTTGGTCGCCGACATCGTCACCGTCCTGACCGACGACGCCGCCGAGGCGGTCCGGTGGCGGCATGCGTACGCCCGGATCGGCCGCGAAACGGCCGCACCCTCGTACGCCGCCGTCTTGAGCACTACCGCCGAGCGCTCGTCATCTCCGAGAAGGCCAACAAACCTCACGAGCAAGCGTTGGCCCATGACGGGTTGGCTCGCACGCACCTCCCCATGGGCTCTCGAGAAGCCGCTCAGAGCCACTGGAAGCATGCACTTCAGCTTCATCGCCAAATGGGACGCGGAGGCAGCCGAGGTCGAGTCTCAACTTCAAGCTCTCGAGAGACGGCCGGATGTCCGGTGATACTCACCTCAGAGGCCGCGACGATACGGGCCCAAAGAACGCTATCGGCGCGAAAAGGTAGTTAAAAAAGTGTCGTCCCCAGGCTGACAACGTTGTCATGTATCAGGTGCTCCGCGAAATCGTTCCTCACGCACGAGATACTTGACGACGTCTCTGCTGGTAGGTGCCGGGACAGACGTATATCGATTGATCGCTACGGTCGGTAGCCAATCGGGCGCGGGTCGTATCGGCACACGGCGGCGACGCCTCGTGCTGTCGCGCGTAGTGGCGAGCCTCTAACCCCGGGTGCAACACTTCGAACTGACGCGGAATTACTCGGGCCGCGTGAAGCACGAAGTACCGCCACCCGCCGCGTGGCACGTATACCGCACCGTGACGCGCCAGATTCCTTGTAGAGGGCCATTGAGATGACTCGTCACCAGCTATCCAAGAACACTTCTGCCGCTCGCCTGCACAAGACCGTTCTCTCCGGACACGACTGGGATTGCGCACGCGTAGGACACGACTGGGACTGCGCACGCGCAGGGCACGATTGGGACTAGTTCGCGGCGCGATATCTCTGACTGCAGACATCATCAGGTCGTGGGATCATGGTGAGAACCGCGGCCCGGAGGTGTCCCCATCAGTCGACCCATACGTGCTACACGGGCTGTCAGCTTTGCAACGCTGATCGCCGGCTTCGCATGTGCGTTGGTCGCCGAGAGGATTGTCAGAACCCCGCAGATCGCTCTACCTGACGTTGCCGTATGGACCTTTGCCGCCTCCTTGGTGCTGACGAAGGCAATACCACGGCGGCTTCAGGCACGAGGCGGCTCGGTCGATACGTTCACAGTCGACGAGGCACTGTTCGTTCCTCTGTTTCTGGCGCTGTCACCGGTTGAGCTGGCGCTGGTAGCAGCCGTCGCATCGGTGACGGGCAGCGTACGAATGCGCCGGAGTAGTGAGAAGGCCGCGTTCAACTGTGGGCAGTTGGTCTTGACCGCGACCATCGGGCTGGCGGTGACCGGTCTACTCGCCGGATCGTCGGGTACCGAGCTCAGCAGCCGCGCTCTCGCATCCGCGATGGCAGGCACCTTGGTGTATGCCGTCCTCTCTCCCGTGGTCGTTCTCACCATGGTGGCCTTCGCGACCGAGTCCCCGCTTGGCTCAACGGTCCGAATTCCACGGCAAGAAGCGATGGCCTGGCCTGGCGCCGTTGTCCTTGGCGGATGTGGAACGGTCCTGGCGTATTACTACACCTGGGGTGTGGCGCTCGCGCTCGTCCTCATCCTGCTGGTACAGCGCGCGTACATGGCCCAGGTGCGCGAAGGCGCGGCTCGGATCCAGGCCGAGCGTCTTCAGCAAGCCACCGCCGAGCTACGGGCAACGCAGGAGAAACCAGCGATCACGAGCTCGCTTATCGGGTCGGCCAGTGACCTACTCGGCGCGCGGAGAGTCCGGATTCTCCAGAAGCAGGAGACACCGCCGCGAGGTGCTCTGGCGGCCGGGATGCCGTCGGGGCAGACGCTGGTCGCCGAGGGGCGCCTGGGCCCGGGACATTGGACGGCGCAGGAGCGGGAGACGCTGATCGCGCTGGCAGGGGTCGCGGACGACGCGTTCAAGGCCGCGGACCTGATCGCACGGCTGCAGGACGTCACCAATGCGCAGACCGAGGCGATCCTGTCGATCGACGCCGACGGTGCAGTCACGTTCGCCAACCCGGCGGCCGGCGGGATGCTTCGGGTCGAAGACCTCGACGAGGTTCTGGGAAGGCCGATCGACGACGTGTGCAGCCTCCGAGTGCAGCGGACGCCGCTGGATCTGGTCGGCATGATGCGCGACGGCTCCACCGCTCAGGACGCCGACGCGACGCTGTACGCGGCCGGCGGCAACCGAATCGAGGTCGCGTACTCCTTCAACCCCATCGGCGGCAGCGCCGATGACTCCGAAGGCGCCGTGCTCGTCGTACGCGACGTGACCGAACGTCGGGCGTTCCAGGAGGCCCTGACGTACCGGGCGATGCATGACGAGCTCACCGGGCTACCCAACCGTCGCTCGTTCCTCGACCGGCTCGACGAACTGCTCGCCCGCGCCGTCAAGAGCGGCAAGCACCATGCCGTGATCTTCGTCGACCTCGACCGCTTCAAGTTGGTCAACGACTCGTTCGGGCACCTCGTCGGCGACCAGCTGCTGATCCAGATGAGCGACCGACTCCTCCGGTCCGCACCCCACGCGAGTGTCATCGCCCGGCTGTCCGGCGACGAGTTCGTCATCCTTCTCGAAGATGTCAAGGACACCGGCACGGTCCAGCGGATCACCGAGGCGACGCTCGATCGGCTGCGCAACTCGTACCTCATCGACGGTCACAGCGTGCAGGTCACCGTGTCGATCGGCATCGCGGTCGCCGAGCCGGGTCAGACCCGCGACGACGTGATGCTCGCTGCCGATGCCGCCGCGTACGCCGCGAAGTCCGCCGGACGCAATTGCATCCGGATCGCCACCCCGGAGCTCGTCGATGCCTCGCGGGTACGACTCGAGCTCGAGGCCCAACTGCGGGACGCCATCGACCACGGCGGACTGAGCCTGCGGTTCCAGCCGATCGTCGACACGAAGACACAGGCGCTGTCCGGCGTCGAGGCGCTCGTGCGCTGGGAGCGGGACGGCCGGACGGTGCCGCCGGGCGAGTTCATCCCGCTCGCCGAAGACTCCGGGCTGATCGTCTACATCGGGCGCTGGGTGCTGAACGAGGCGTGCCGCGTCACACAGGGATGGAATCTCGCGCATCCCGATCGACCGCCCGTCATGGTGTCGATCAACCTCTCTGCCTTGCAGCTGGTGCAGCCGGGGCTGGCCCAAGAGATCGCCGCGACCCTCGAGGAGACCGGGCTGCCGCCGTGCCAGCTCGCCCTCGAGATCACCGAGACCGCGCTGCTCTCGGACGTCGACGTCAACCTCGCCACGCTGCAAGACCTGCGTGACATCGGCGTACGGGTGTCGGTGGACGACTTCGGCACTGGCTACTCGTCGCTGGCGTACTTGCGGCAGCTTCCCGTCGACGTCGTCAAGCTCGATCGGGCGTTCATCGCAGGGCTCGGCAAGGACCCCGTCGACACGCAGATCGTCGCGGCCGTGGTGCGGCTCTGCAAGGCGCTCGACCGGCGAATCGTGGCCGAGGGAGTCGAGACCGAGCTGCAGCGGCAGACGCTGTCGCGCATGGGCTGCCCCTACATGCAGGGATTCCTGATCGCCCGGCCGATGCGGACCGAGGCCTTCGAGAAGTACTGGGAGTCGTCGCATAACGGCAACGGCACCGGCCCCCATCGCAGCCATGCCAACGACGAGCTGCCGGCGACCGTCGAAGGCTGACGCCGCCGGTCACGTCAGAGGTAGAGGCCGGTGTGGTCGTCCTCGATCCGCTCGGACGCGACGGCATGCAGGTCGCGCTCGCGAAGCAGGATGTAGTCGTCGCCGCGCACCTCGACCTCGGCCTTGTCCTCCGGATCGAACAGGACCCGGTCGCCGATCTGTACCGTGCGTACGTTTTGCCCCACCGCTCGTACCCGGGCCCACGCGAGCCGACGGCCCATCGTGGCGGTTGCCGGGATCACGATGCCCGCAGACGACCGGCGCTCGCCGGCGTCTTGATCCAGCGTGACGAGCAGCCGGTCGTGCAGCATCTGGATCGGCAGCTTGTCGGCGCGGGTGTCATCGCCTCGCGACTGGGCCTTCGAACGCACTGGCTTCGGATCTGACGACTTGGACGGCACAGGCTCCCCAGGGTCGATGGGCTAGTCGCGGCCGCCGACGAGATGACGTACGACCACGATCAACGCCGCGACGCCGACGATGCTGCCGGCCACCGGGGCGATGTTTTCGAGTCGCGGTGACCCGTCGTCGTTGACGAATCGCGACTTGATCTTGCCGAGCGTACGCTGGGCCGCGTTTTTGGGATGGACCCGCTCCACGATCTGGTCGATCGTCAGGGCGAGTCGGTCCCGGGCCTGCTCGATATCACGTACGAGAGCGTCCGGTGTGCGGTTGCCGGCACCTGCGCTGCCCGAGTTGCGCGTGTCCTGTTCCTTGGAACCGCGGGCCACACCATCCTCCTCGATCGAGTCGACGTCGCGTCGACACCTATGTCGCCACCGTATCGGTTCGCGGACAGCGTTAGGGTGACCAGGCACGCCCTGACCCCGCGCATTTCGAAACGGAGACCCGATGCCTGACGCCACCCGCCTGGAGCCCGGCGACGACGCTCCCGATTTCACCCTCTCCGACGACCGCGGCGACAAGGTCACGCTGTCGGAGCTGCGCGGCCGTAAGGTGATCGTGTACTTCTACCCGGCCGCGATGACACCCGGCTGTACCAAGCAGGCGTGCGACTTCACCGACTCGCTCGATTCGCTCCAAGCCGCTGGTTACACCGTCGTCGGCATCTCGCCCGACCAGCCGGCGAAGCTCGCCAAGTTTCGCGAGCGCGACAGCCTGACCATCACGCTGCTCTCCGACCCGGACAAGCAGGTGCTGACCCGGTGGGGCGCGTACGGCGAGAAGAAGCTGTACGGCAAGGTCACCGAGGGTGTCATCCGATCCACGTTCGTCGTGAACGAGGCGGGTCGGATCGAACTGGCGCAGTACAACGTCAAGGCCACCGGCCACGTGGCGAAGCTGCGCCGCGACCTCGGCGTCTGACAGCACCGGTGAGCGATGCCGTGAGCGGCGAACACACCGTCCTGCTGGCCCGCGTGCCGGCCGCTGACGCCGTCGTCGCCGCGTTCGGTGAGCTGGTGCCGCCGGAATGGGACGGCGCACCGTACGCCCATGTCACGGCGCTCGGGCCGTTCGCGCCCCGATCATCGCTGACACAGGCGCGACTCGACGTGATCGGCGAGGTCGTCCGGTCGAATCTGCCTGTCACGGTGGACCTCGTGCGGCTGGAGCGGTTCGCCGAGGGGATGGTGTGGCTGGCGCCGGAGGACCCGAAGCCGTTTCGGGCGTTGACCGAGGCACTGTGGCGGGAGTTTCCGGACTATCCGCCGTATGGCGGGCAGTTCGACGAGGTCATCCCCCACCTGTCACTGGGGCGATTGCCCGTCGACGTCGACTTCGACTCCATCGGCCCGGTCATCGAGCCGCTGCTGCCCGTACGGACCGTCGTCGACACAGTGCAGCTGGTGGTGTGGTCCACCGAGCGGGTCGACGTGCTGCACGAGTGGGCGGTCGACGCACCCTAGACTGCGAATCGGGCCGGAGTGGTGGAATTGGCAGACACGCAGGATTTAGGTTCCTGTGCCCTCGGGTGTGCGGGTTCGAGTCCCGCCTCCGGCACCCACGTAGGCGACCGCACCGACACCGACACCGACTTTTGGCGAGTTCGGACGGATTCTGACGGTCCGGCGTTCAAACCCGCCAACAGCCGCAACCGGGCCGGCAGCTAGGACGCGAGGGCCTTGGCGACGATCGGCGCGATCGCCCGCAGCGCCTCGCCGCGATGGCTGATGGCGTCCTTGGCCGACGACGACAGCTCGCCGTTGCTCACCTTCTGACCGTCGGCCAGGAAGATCGGGTCGTAGCCGAAACCGCCGCGTCCGTGCGGCTCCCGGAGCAGCCGGCCTCGGAGCACCCCGATCTCCAGATGCTCGTTGCCATCCGGCAGCACGAACGCGACGGCGCAACGAAACTCGGCCTGCCGGTGGTTGTCCGGCACGTCGGCCATCTGGGCCAACAGCAGCCGGTTGTTGGCGGCGTCGCGTACTCCTCGATCGGCCTTCGGCAGCCCCGCCCAGCGGGCCGACAGGACGCCGGGCATGCCGTTGAGCGCGTCGAGGCAGATGCCGGAGTCGTCGGCGAGGGCCGGCAGGCCGGTCACCTTGACGGCGGCCCGGGCCTTGATCAGCGCGTTGCCCTCGAAGGTGTATTCGGTCTCGACCGGCTCGTCATAGGGCGCGACGTCGTCGAGGCCGAGCACCTCGATGTCGCGCAACTCGCCTCCGAGTATTCGCCGCAGCTCCTTCAGCTTTCTCACGTTGTGACTGGCCAGAAGGACCTGCTTCATGTCGCGCCACCCTCACCCAACGCAGTGCGCTGATGTCCGCTCAGCTCAACGCATCCCGTTGATGCTAGATCAAGCATCTCATTCAATAGGCGTCTATCGAACGATTCGCCCTCGGCTGTGCCCTGTACCTCGACGAATCGGCCGTCTCCTGTCATGACGACGTTCATGTCAGTATCTGCGTTGACATCCTCATCGTACGCAAGGTCCAGTATCGGCACGCCGCCCACGACACCGACCGAAACGGCGGCGACCGACCCCCGCAGCGGCTCGGCGACGAGGGCGCCAGCCTCCCGCAGATGCGCGACGGCGTCACACAAGGCGACGTAGCCGCCCGTGATCGCGGCGGTACGAGTGCCGCCGTCGGCCTGGAGTACGTCACAGTCGATGACGATGGTGTTTTCGCCGAGCGCCTTGTAGTCGACGACGGCCCGAAGCGACCGGCCCACCAGGCGCGAGATCTCGTGCGTGCGCCCCCCGAGCCGGCCTTTGACGGACTCGCGGTCGGACCGGGTGTGCGTGGCCCGCGGCAGCATGGCGTACTCGGCCGTCACCCACCCCAGACCGGATCCCTTGCGCCAGCGCGGCACTCCGTCGGTCACCGACGCCGCGCAGAGTACGCGGGTGCGACCGAACTCGATCAGCACCGACCCCTCGGCATGGTCCAACCAGTGCCGGGTGATCCGGACCGGTCGCAGTTGATCTGGGGTGCGTCCGTCCGCTCTGGTCATCGCCACCGACCTTACGTGTAGGGATTTGCCGCCGAATTGTCAGGCGCTATTTGACTCCCGGGTCAATATAGGCCTGACAACTCGGGCCGCGTGGCAGTCCGAGTCGGTCGGCGAGCCGGTCCCAGTGGAAGTCGCTGTCGCCGAAGGCGAGCGCCGACCCGGTCGCGTGCCGAAGGTAGCGGTGCAGGTCGTGCTCCCGGGTGAACCCGATCGCGCCGTGGACCTGGTGCCCGAGCGCGACGACGCGCTGGTACGCATCGCCGACGGTGGCCTTGGCCATCGCCACTTCGGTCGCGGCGTCGAGGCCTTCGGCCAGCCGCCAGATCGCCTCGTACGCGAGATAACGGCTGGTCAGCAGATCGATGGCCATGTCGGCGCAGTGATGCTGCACAGCCTGGAAGCTGCCAATCGGCTGGCCGAACTGCTCGCGCTGCTGGGCGTGCTCGACCGTCATGTCCAGCACGGCCTGTGCGCCACCGACCATCGCGGCGCTGGTCGCAGCGGCGCCATGCGAGGTCATCGCCTCGGTGATGTCCGCACCGTTGTCGACACCGCCGAGGATGCGGTCGGTCGGCACCGCGACATCGGCGAAGTCGACTCGATAGAGCGGATCCGCGCCGACCACGTCGAGCCGATGTGTCGTGACGCCGTCGGCCGCGGCGTCGACAACGGCGATGATCGGCACGTCTTCGGGCGTGTGCGTCACGACGAGCAGGTGGACGGCCGCTCCGGCATACGGTACGAACCAGGCCGTCCCGTCGAGACCGAGTCCGCCGTCGTACGCGCTCGCGGTCACGGCCCGACCGGGCTCCGCCCAACCGCCGCGTACGGTCGCGAGGGCGTACGTCATGACCTCGCCAGCGGCGATCTCGGCGAGCCACTCCGCCCGCTGCGCCTCGGTGCCGAACCTCTCGATCGCAGTGGCGCAGACGGCCGCCGTCGGCACCAGTGGCATCGGTACTTGTGCCCGGCCGAGCTCCTCGACGAGCAGGCAGAGCTCGACGAATCCTTCGCCGACGCCGTCGTGCTCGGTCGGAATCGCCAGCCCCGGCCAGCCGAGCTCGACGACCTCCTTCCACAGCGTCGCCGAATAGCCGGTGGGGTCGGTCTCGACCGCCTGGGCATGCGCGTTGGACGCCCGGGCCGCCAGCAGCTCGCGGGCGGTCGACTGGATGACCGCCTGGTCGTCGGTGAGTGTCAGATCCACAGGCTCTCCGGTCGGATCTTGTCCGAGCGCACCCAGACGCCCGGGCGCTCCTCCCAGAACAGTTGCACGAGGATGCCCCCCGTCTGTTTCGGGTGGATGAACGTATGGCGCCACGTCGCCCCGTCGGTCACACCGTCCTCGTCGTCAAACGTCGCGATGTCGTGATGCGCGCACGCTTCCATGGCCCGATCCCAGTCGGCGACCTCGAACGTCACGTGATGGACGCCCGGGCCTCTCTTGTCGAGGAACCGCTGGATGAACGAGTCGTCGCCGCGCGGCATGATGACTTCCCAGCACACCGACGAGCCCGGGATGTTGAGCACCAGGTCGGCCATGTCGTCGTGCTCGTCGATCGGGGTCCGCCACACCTGGACGAAGCCCGCCAGCTCCTCGTACCACCGGGCGAGCTCGTCGCGGTCCGGGTACGCCTGGCACACGTGGTCGAGCGCCACGATGCCGACTATCGGGGCGTCCGGGTCCTTCGACTCGTCGGGTACGGCGGTGTCGTCACCGCACAGCTCGAGGCTGCCCGGCCCACGCAGCCGGAAGAGGGGCCCGTCGCCCCCGTCGGGCGGCGACAGGGACGCCTCGATCCAGTGCGCGTTCGACCCCTCGGTGGGCGTGACACCGCGGCTTTCGAGCTCGGCTCGGGTCGCGGGAAGGTCCGGCACCTCGGCGGCGACATGATGGAAGCCGCCGCGTCCACCTCGGGCGTCGAGCTCGGCCTGCAACGGAGAGTCGTCGCCGGACGGCGCGAGTACCTCCCAGGTGTGTCCCCAGCTCCCTGGGACGGCGAGCCGTACGCCTCGAGCCCCCTGCTCCGGGTTGTCCCAGCTCAGCCTTCGCCGGAAGCCGAACACGCGCTCCAGGAGACCGGCCTGCGCCTCCAGGTCCGGCGCCAGCTGTGCGATGTGGTCGATGCGGTAGATCCGCATGTGTCCTCTCTCTCCCGGAGTTGTCAGACACTATTTGCCCTATAG
>JBKOYM010000021.1:0-40385 GCA_046725375.1 Actinomycetota bacterium | reverse complement strand
CACCAGCCGTTCCACTATCGCGACAAGGGCATCCTGGCGACGATCGGACGCAGCGCCGCGGTCGCCGAGATCGCGCACGCGCCGAAGCTCAAGGGCTTCGTGGCCTGGGTGATCTGGCTCTTCGTCCACATCGTCAGCCTGTTGGGCAACCGCAACCGCATCACGACGCTGGTGAACCTGTCGGTGCGCTACCTCGCGTGGCCGCGTACGTTCAACGTCATCGTCGGCGAGGTGCCGACCCCGGACCGGGTACCGGCGGGTGCAAGAGCGTCGAGAAGACCGGCACGAGACGACGACGCGGCGCCACTCGACTGAGCGGCTGACTGACCCGTTTTGGCGCGGGGGTCCCCAACGACGAACCTATTGGCGCAGGGGACCCCCGCGCCAACGTCTGATTGGCGCGATCCTCCCCACCAAGGGCGCGCCGATTGAGTGCGCGTTACGAATCGGGGCTGTCGTCGTCGCCGGTCGCGTCGGCGGTCGACGGCTCCTCCGCCACGGCTGCGGTCTCGGCGTCGCCGCCGGTGCTGTCGGTGAACGCCTTGCCGAGCGTGCTCAGCGCGCTCGTCACCTCGCTCGGCACGACCCAGAACGTGTTGCCGGGCCCTTGAGCGAGTTCGGGCAACACCTGCAGGTACTGGTAGGTGAAGAACTTCGAGTCGGGCTTGTTGCGCTGAATCGCCTCGAAGACCGTGTCGATCGCCCGCGCCTGCCCCTGCGCGCGCAGGATCGCCGCCCGCCGATCGCCTTGTGCCGTGAGGATCCGAGCCTTCCGAGCGCCTTCGGCGGTGAGGATCGCGGCCCGCTTCTCGCGGTTGGCCCGCATCTGCTTCTCCATCGACTCCTTCACCGACGGCGGCGGGTCGATGGACTTCAGCTCGATCCGGGTGACCCGGATGCCCCACTTGCCGGACGCCTCGTCGAGCACGCCACGCAGCGTCGAGTTGATGTGCTCGCGGGAGGTCAGCGCCTTCTCGAGGTCGATGCTCCCGATGACGTTGCGCAGCGTCGTGACCGTCAGTTGCTCGATGGCCTGGATGTAGTCGGCGATCTCGTACGCCGCGTCACGCGGGTTGGTGACCTGGAAGTAGAGGACCGTGTCGATGTGCACGACCAGGTTGTCCTCGGTGATCACGGCCCGCGGCTCGAACGACACCACCTGCTCGCGCATATCGATCTGCTTGCGGACGCGGTCGACGAGCGGGATCACCACGTTGAGCCCCGGCTCCAGCGTCCTGATGTAGCGCCCGAGCCGCTCGACGTTGGCCGCCCTCGCTTGCGGGATGATCCGCACCGTACGGATCACGAGGACGATCGCGATCAACGCCAGAACAGCTCCGACGATCAGCCCAACGACCATGTCTACTCCCTCGGGTGAACGAGCGCGGTGGCCCCGTCGATCTCGAACACGTCGACGGTGGCGCCTTCAGGGATCGTCGAGTCAGGGACGTAGGGGCGGGCCGACCACTCCTCGCCGCCGATCCGGACTCGACCGGACTGCTTGGTCACCTCGGTGAGCGCGATGCCTTCGCGACCCACGAGTGCGGCGACGCCGGAGCGGATGAGTGGGGGTCGGGCCATGTGCCGACGGGCGATCGGACGTACGAGACCGATCATGAGACCCGCGGTGATGGCGAAAACGACGAACTGGAGAGTGATCCCCAGGCCGACGGCCGCCGCGCCCGTCGCAACCAGCGCCGCAGCGGCGAGCAACCCAAGATCGAGCGTTGCCGTGAGCAGTTCGGCGGAGCCGAGTCCCAGGGCGACGATCAACCAAACGATCCACGGCTGCATAAGCCTCACCCACCAGCCAGTGTACGTCCGGATCACGTCGCACCGGTCCGGCGAGGGCTGGTCGAAGTGCGCGACGATGCCAGCATGTGGCCGACCACCGTCGACGACCTCGTCGCCGAGCAACATCGCCTCGCCGACGCCGTCCCGGAGCCGTGGCGGCCGTCGCAGCCACCGCTTGCGATCGGCGCCTGCTGGGTCTCGTTCCCACTCGGTCTGACCGGCCGCGGTGCGGCGGGAGATCCGGCCTGGACGGCGGCGGTTTCGACCGTTGGTTATCGCGTACGCTGCCGGGTCGTGCGCCAAGGGGCCGCCGGCGCCGCGTACTCGCCCGGCCTCCTCGCGTTGCGGCTCGGTCCGCTGCTCGAATCCGTCGTCCGCGCCCTACCGGAGTGGCCCGAGGTCCTGCTGCTCGACGCGACCGGCAGAGACCATCCGCGTCGGGCAGGTCTCGCCGTGCAACTCGGAGCCGTCCTCGACCTGCCGACGGTCGGCGTGACGCATCGGCCGCTGCTGGCCGAGGGCGAATGGCCGTCGGGTGCCGCGGATACGAGTGCATTGCGCCTCGGGGACGACGTCGTCGGCCATTGGTTGCGGGTGCGACCCGGAGTCCGCCCGCTCGCGGTGCATGCCGGCTGGCGGACCGATCCGGACACCGCGGTCGAGGTCGTACGCCGGGCGCTGGCCGGCCGGCGTACGCCCGAGCCCCTTCGCGAGGCGCGCCGGCTCGCCAGGCGCGCCCGAAACCGGCGCCTGCCCTGACTCGGTATTGGCGCAGGGGTCCCCAGCGCCAATAGGTTCGTCGCAGGGGACCCCCGCGCCAAACCTCGTCAGGAGCGACGGCGCACGGTGACCGGCGCACCGCCCGCCGGGACCGAGGTGATGTTGCGCGTACGCGGCCTTTCGACCCCGTTGGACTCGACCTGCCAGCGGCTCAGTACCTCGCGCAACACGGCGACGCCCTCCATGAGCGAGAAGCCGGCGCCGAGGCAACGGCGGACGCCGCCGCCGAACGGGATCCAGGCGCCCGCCGGCACGTGTTCGTCGAGGAAGCGCTCCGGCCGGAACCGCTCCGGGTCCGGAAACGACTCGGCGTTGGCGTGCGCCAGGATGATCGACGGCGCGACGATCGCACCGGCCGGCAGATCCCATCCGGCGATCCGCTGCGGCGCCATCAGGGCCCGGTTGACGATCGGGATGATCGGATGCAGCCGCATGGCCTCCTTGACGATCGCCTCGAGATAGCTGTCGTCGCCCGCGTCGGCGGCATCGTGTGCCCGCCACTGCACCGCCGGATCGCGGCCGATCTCGTAGAGCGACCACGACAGCGCACTCGCGGTCGTCTCGTGGCCCGCGAGCAGCAGCGTCACGAGCTGGTCGCGCAGCTCCGGGTCGGACAGCGGCGGCGTGTCACCGCCCTCGTCGACGCCGACCTGCAACAGCCGCGACAGCACGTCGTCGCGGCCGTCGAGGTCGCTCGCGTCGCGGCGATCGGCGATCTCGGCGTAGAGCAGCCGATCGAGCTCGATCATGTTGTCTGTGAAGGCGCGCCAGGGCCGGATCCGCTGGATTTGCGGATAGATCCAGCCGAGCAGCATCCACGGCCGAATGTCGACGGTGCGGTTGACCCGTGGCCGGAGCCGAGCCAGTCGCTCCTCGTCGGTGACGCCGAACACGACGCGCAGGATGATCTCGAGCGTCACGGCGTTCATCCGGTCGAGCGACCGCGTCGTCATACCGTCGGTCCACGACTCGACCTCGGCACTCGCGATCTCGCGTACGAGGCCCTGGTAGCCCCGTAGGGCCGCGCCGTTGAACGCGGGCATCAGAAGCTTGCGGGCGCGGGCGTGCTGGTCGCCGTCGGTCAGCAGCAGCGAGTGCTCACCCATGACGGGCCCGAGGATCCCGTTGCCAAGGCCGGCATAGAACTCGTGCGGGTCGCCGCCGAACACCGCTTTGATGTCCTCCGGCCGACGCAGCAACACCAGAGCCCGGTTCGCCGGCGCCATTCGGACCGTGAAGGTGTCGCCATAGCGCCGATGCAGCCAGGGGATGAAGCGATGGCGATAGCGGAAGAACAGAAACGTCTGGATCGGGTACGGCAGCCGCGACCCGCGAGGTACCCGGTCGCGTCGGACCTGGGGTACGACGCCACGCCCCTGCGGTCGCATCTTGGTGAGCCGCACTTGGACTCCACGTCGCGCGTCCGGCCGAGAAGATACCTGCTGCGTCATGTCGCCGGCTCCTTCGCTCGTACGGACTCACCGATCTGCGCGTCCCGACCCCATCGGTACGCGGCGGTGTCGACTCGCAGGGTCTCCCACCAGTACATGAAGGTGAAGCCCGGCCAGATGGTTCGGTTGACGCCGTGCGAGTCGAGATACCAGCTCGTGCAGCCGCCGGTCGTCCAGATGCCGTTGGCGAGCTTGTCCTGGATCCGCGTCTGGAAGACGTCCTGGGCCGGCTTCGACACGTCGGCGACGCGTACGTTTCGGCGATCCATCTCGTCGAGCACGCGCACGACGTACTTCGCCTGCTGCTCGATCATGAACACGACCGAGTTGTGGCCGAGGCCGGTGTTGGGGCCGAGGAGGAAGAACAGATTGGGGAAGCCGGCGACGTTGATACCGAGGTAGGTTTGAATGCCATTTTGATCAAACTCTTTGGCGAGGTCCTGCCCGCTGACCCCTGTGATGTCGAGGTACTGGAAGCTGTCGGTCACGTGGAACCCGGTGCCGAAGATGACCACGTCGACCTCGTGCTCGACCCCGTCGGCGTCGACAACCCCGCGTTCGGTGAACCGCTCGACGCCGCTGGTCACGAGGTGCACGTTGTCGCGCTCGTACGTCGGAAAGTAGTCGCTGGCCAGCAGGACCCGCTTGCAGCCCATCCGATAGTCAGGGGTGAGCTTCTTGCGCAACTCGGGGTCGGCGATCTTGCGCTCCATGTATTTGTGGACGAACCTCTCGCCGACCTTCTGCACCTTGGGATGCCCGTTGAAGCCGATCGCCCGTGACTCGAGGAACAGGTACCACGCGTAGCGGTAGGCCCGTTGGACAGCGGGCACCCGCTCGAAGATGTCCCGCATCTTCGGCGAGATCGGATGGTCCGGCCGCGGCATCACCCACGGGGCGGTGCGCTGGAAGACGCGAAGGTCGCCGACCGTCGGCGCGATCTGCGGGATGACCTGGATGGCGCTCGCGCCGGTGCCGATCACCGCGACCCGCTTGCCGGTCAGGTCGACGCTGTGGTCCCACTGCGCGGTGTGGAAGGCCGCACGGTTTCGCTTGAACTCCTCTAGACCCGCGAGCTCGGGTATCCGAGGTATGTGTAGTGCCCCGATGCCGGAGACCAGGACCCGCGCGGTGAACGTGTCGCCGCCGGCTGCCGTGGCGTGCCACACCCCCTCGTCGGTGTCCCATCGGGCCGAACTGAGCTCCGTGCCGAAGCGGATCTTGTCGCGCAGGCCGTACTTGTCGGTGACCTCTTCGAGGTAGTCCCAGATCTCGCGCCCACCGGAGTACGCCCGGGTCCATTTGGAGTTTTGCTCGTAGGAGAACGAGTACATGAGCGACGGGATGTCGCAGGCGATGCCGGGGTAGGTGTTGTCCCGCCAGGTGCCGCCGATCGCCTCGGCCTTCTCGACGATGACGAAGTCGTTGCGGCCGCCGCGCTGCAGCTGGATGGCCATGCCGAGACCGGAGAAGCCGGTGCCGATGATGAGCACGTCGGTGGTGGTGTGCGCCGTCATGAGTGGTCTCCCTGCGGGGCTGGGTACGGCGGGTGCCGCTCGACCGTTTGGGTCACGCCTTCGATGCGACCTGCGTCCGCTTCAGATACTAACGGTATCTAGAATGTTCCAGGAAGATGGAGGCGACGAGAGGTGACCCACACCCGCGGTATCGACCGGGGAGTCACGGCATCGTCGGGAGGCAGGGAGCGATGGTCAGCCAGACGATGACGCGAGCCGAGCGGCAGGCGCGTACTCGCGAGGCGTTGGTCGCCACGGCGAAGGAGATGTTCCTCGAGGACGGCTACGCCGCGACCTCGCTGGACCGGGTCGCCGAGGCCGCCGGGTTCTCGAAGGGCGCGGTCTACTCCAACTTCCGGCACAAGGACGAGCTCTGCCTCGCCGTCCTCGACGACATCCACACCCGGCAGTTGGCGGAGGTCGTCGCGGCGTTCGAGGTCGACGGAAGCCTCGACGAGCGGCTGGCGGCCTTCGAGGCCTGGGCCGAGGACAACGTCGGTGAGCTGCGCTGGACGGCGCTCGAGGTGGAGTTCGCGACTCGGGCGCGGCACTCGGAGTTTGTCGCCGACGCACTGCGAGAGCGAAACCAGGCGGTGCGGGACGCGATCGCGGAGCTCGTCGCCGACTCGGCCGACCGGTTCGGGCTCAGGCTCGCGATGAGCGCCGACGACGTCGCGACCGCCCTGCTGAGTCTCGGGATCGGACTCGGTGTCGCCCGCTCCAACAACCCGTCGCTGTCGGTCCACGTCATGTCGCGCACGATCCGGCTGATGCTCTGCGGGCGGACCTAAGGGTTCGCGACTCGTGCTGGTATCCCTTGGCGTTATTATCGCCGCGCGTTACTATCGGGTGTGTGATCCAGTCGTTCGCGGACGCTGCCACGAGGAAGGTCTGGGAACGCAAACGAGTCGCCCGCATCGGGCCAGATGTCCAGCGGATGGCACAACGCAAGCTTCGACAACTGAACGCGGCAGAACGCCTCGAAGACCTCCGGCTCCCGCCAGGGAACCGCCTCGAAAAGCTCCGCAGTGATCGAGCCGGTCAGTACTCGATCCGGGTGAATGCCCAGCTCCGGACCTGTTTCCGTTGGACTCGGGCCGGACCGGAGGAGGTCGAGTTGGTCGACTACCACTGAGAGGAGTTGTGATGACCGAGAAGGCGCATGATCCGATTACACCGGGCGAGATTCTGCTGGAGGACTTCCTCAAGCCGCTCGGGATCTCGCAGTACCGCCTCGCCAAGACGATCGGGGTTTCACCGCGACGCATCAACGAGATCGTCCACGGCAGCCGCCGGATCACACCTGAGACCGGGATCCGGATGTCCCGTGCCCTTGGCCTGAGCGAGCGATACTGGCTGAACATCCAGGCCGACTACGACATCGAAGTCGAGAAGGATCGTCACTCGGCCGAACTTGACGCCATCACCTCGCTGACCGCCTGAGCACCCGGTCACTGCGCAGGTCCCGCGTACTCTCCATGGATCTTACGCACACCCAACGGGGTCGAGCCGTGCACAGTGCGGACGCACCACGTAAGTGACCCCTGGGACGGAACGGCCATCCCCGATATGGTCCTGGCATGCATCCACGGGCCGGCGAACCAGCGGTACCCGACAACCTCGTCGACGTACAGCGGCTGCTCGATGCCTACGTCGACCTCAAGCCTGACCCCGACGATCCCGAGCAGCAGGTCGTCTTCGGCACGTCCGGGCACCGTGGCACCAGCTTCGACGGATCGTTCAACGAGGCTCATATCGCGGCGATCAGCCAGGCGATCTGCGAATACCGTACCGAGCAGGATGTCACCGGTCCGTTGCTGATCGGCCGCGACACCCATGCGCTGTCGGAGCCGGCGTGGCAGACCGTTGTCGAGGTGCTCGTGGCCAACGACGTCGCGGCGTTCGTCGACGAGCGGTCCGGCTATACACCGACGCCGGCGGTCTCGCACGGCATCCTGCGGCTCAACCGCCAAGGCGTGAAGGGCGGCTGCGACGGCATCGTCGTCACGCCCTCGCACAATCCGCCGACCGACGGCGGTATCAAGTACAACCCCCCACACGGTGGCCCGGCCGACACCGATGCCACGTCGTGGATCGCCGATCGGGCCAACGACCTCCTGGCCGACGGGCTGCGCGGGGTGAAGCGCACGTCGTTCGAGCAGGCACGCGGGCAGGTCGGATGGTACGACTTCCTCGGCAATTACGTCACCGAGCTGCTGAACGTGGTCGACATGGAGGCGATCAGGGCCGCCGGATTGCACATCGGGGCCGACCCGATGGGTGGGGCGAGCATCGAGTACTGGGCCACGATCGCGTCGACCTACAGTCTCGACCTCGACATCGTGAATCCCGAGGTCGATCCCCAGTGGGCGTTCATGACGCTCGACCACGACGGCAAGATCCGGATGGATTGCTCGTCGCCGTACGCGATGGCCTCCCTGGTCGACCAGCGCGAGTCCTACGACATCGCCACCGGCAACGACCCCGACGCCGACCGGCACGGCATCGTGACGCCCGACGGTGGGCTGATGAACCCGAACCATTTCCTCGCGGTCGCGATCGACTACCTCGTACGCCGACGGGACTGGCCGATCTCGGTGTCCATCGGCAAGACGCTGGTGTCCTCGAGCATGATCGACCGGGTCGTCAGGGGACTGAACCGACGGCTCATGGAGGTGCCGGTCGGCTTCAAGTGGTTCGTCCAGGGCCTGCTCGACGGGAGCGTCGGGTTCGGCGGCGAGGAGAGTGCAGGCGCCTCGTTCCTCCGGCGGGACGGCCGCTGCTGGACCACCGACAAGGACGGGATCATCATGGCCCTGCTCGCGTCGGAGATCCGGGCTACGACCGGCCGCAGCCCGTCCGAGCTCTATGCCGAGCTTGTCGAGGAGTACGGCGACCCCGCGTACGCTCGCGTCGACGAGCCGGCCGATCGAGACCAGAAGGGCCGACTCGCGATGCTGCGCCCGGAGGCCGTGACAGCCTCGGAGCTCGCCGGCGAGAAGATCAACCAACGACTCACGACGGCACCGGGCAACGCGGCGCCGATCGGCGGGCTGAAGGTCACGACGGAGCACGCGTGGTTCGCCGCTCGACCGTCGGGCACCGAGGACATCTACAAGATCTACGCCGAGTCGTTCAGGGGTCCGGAGCATCTGGCCCAGGTGCAGGCCGAGGCGCGCGACGTCGTCAACGACGCCCTCGGTGACTGACCGACGACTCGCCATTCGGACAGCAAGAATCCACCGATCGGACAACCGTCGTCCGGCAATTGGACGGCTCGGTCCGATGCGGCTGTGTCCGGTCGCGAGGCGCTCGCGGCCAGGCGTACGAAATCCGGCCGGGAAAGCGCCGCTTCACGACAGGGCATGTTGCGATTTCCCGGTACAAGTCGGGCCGACGATCCGCCAGCTTCTCCCTGGTCGTCGTACGCGCTTGCGGCATCACATCGAAGAAGTTCGTGACGACTCGCCAGATGCTGAAGCTCTTTGAGTGAAGGGTGTTCCCTCTGAGCCTGATGCCCACTACGTTCGCTCGCCGGAGGCGACAGTGCGCCCGCTCGGGTCGGGCCGAACCGTGTGTGAGCCGTGAGCGAAGGCTCGCGCCCGACGAATGGGAGCGACGTGCTCGAGCACGTATCAACTCGACGGATCAAGCGTTGGCGCATAGGTGTAGCAGCCGTGGGTGCGAGTGTCTTGTGTCTCACACTGCTTCCCGGCGCCGCCGCGGACCCCGACGGCGGCGGCGACCAGCACACGACTCGCGAGGAAGTTCGCAAGGCGCGGGAGCGGGTCGTGGCCACGGCCGATGACGTCGACACCATCGAGGCGCGGCTCAAGAACGCCGATCGACGGCTCCAGAGGCTCTCGATCGAGGCCGCCAAGGCGGTTGAGGCGTACAACGGCGCGCGCTATCAGCTCCGTCAGGCGCGGAAGGCCACCCGAAAGGCCACTCGCCGAGCCGAGACGACCCACAAGATGGTGCGCCGGTATGCCAGGGCGCTGTCCGACGCCGTGGTGTCCAACTACGAGAACAACGGGTCGCTGACCAGTCTCGGCATCCTGCTCCGAAACCCCGACCCGAACGCGCTCCTGGAGCGCCTCTATGCGTACAAGACCGTCACGGGTGCCATCCACGTCGACCTGGAGAACTACGAGTCGGCATCGGTCGTCGCCGACCGAGCGCAGGACCGCGCCGAGGCGGCGATGAAGAAGCAGGACGAGGCCACCGAGGCTGCCGAGGAGGCGAAGGAGTCCGCCCAAGCCGCCATGTCGAAGGCGGAGGACGCCGTCTCGACGATCGCCGCAGAGAAGAAGGCCCTGGTCCGCAAGCTCGCTCGGGTTCGCAACATCTCGGTCGAGCTGGCGAAGCAGCGGCAACAGGAGCTCGCCCAGCAGGCGGCCGAGGAAGAGGCGGCGAGGCAGGCCGCGCGGGAGCGGCGGGCCGAGCAGCGGGCGCAAGCCGAGCAGGACCAGACTCAGCAGACGGATCCCGCGCCGCAAGACAACACCGATCCGGCCCCGGACAGCGCCCCGGCTCCGTCGAGCGAGGTCGACGTCGCGGTCGAATTCGCCAAGGACCAAATAGGCGAGCCGTACGTGTGGGCCGCGGCCGGACCGGACGCCTGGGACTGCTCCGGCCTCACGATGAAGGCGTGGGGTGCGGCCGGCGAGTCCTTGTCGCACTACAGCGTCGCGCAGTACACCGAGACGACGCCGATCTCGTTCAGCGACATCCAGCGCGGCGACCTGCTGTTCTGGGGCGACTCCGGCGACCCGAGCTCGATCTACCACGTGGCGATGTACCTCGGGAACGGCATGATGATCCATGCGCCGCAGCCCGGCGAGAACGTCCAAATCGTCTCGATGTACTACTGGATCCTGCCGAACTTCTACAGCCGGGTCTGACACGCAAAACGAGGTGCGACCGTCCGGGTACGTAAATCACACCGATGTAATACTCAAGCCGACACGCCGTGTGACAGAAGTTTTTTCTGTTAAAACTGTTCCCTCTGGGTCACATGAGCATTACGGTCGCTCATGTTGGCGGTATCCGCCCGCCTCGGGACGGACCGGAAGCGTGTACGAGCCAGCGAGGAAGGGGCTCGTACTCGGACGGATGGGGTGGCTGTGGGCGAACAGCGATCGACGAGGTGGAGCCGGCGCTGGCGGTTGGGCCTGGCGGCTGGGTGCGCCTCCGCGGTGTGCCTGGCGACGCTGCCGGGCGCCAGCGCGGACGGCAGCGACGATACGTTTCCGAGCCGGGAGCGAGTACGCCAGGCGCAGGAGCGGGCGGAGACGACGGCCGACCGGGTATCGGCGATCAAGGCTCAGCTCGCGGCGGCCGATCAGCGACTCGAAGAGTTGACCGTGGACGCTGCGAAGGCGGCTGAGGCGTACAACGGGGCGCGCTACAAGCTCGACCAGGCCCGAACCGCCGCCCGTCGGGCCCAGCGGCACGCGGATGCCGCGGCCGCCCGCGTCCGTCGGGTCGAGAAGCGGCTGTCGTCGGCCATCGTCACGGAGTACGAGAACGGCGGCGCTCTGACCGGCCTCGGCGTCCTCATCCAAGACCCGGACCCGGACGCCTTGCTCGAACGGCTCGACGCGTACCGGGGTGTTGCCGGAGCGATGCAGTCGACCCTGGACCGTTACGAATCGGCGAAGGTCGTCGCCGGGGTGCTGGCCGACCGCGCCAAGTCGGCGCTCGACGCGCAGCAGGAGGCGACGGCCGAGGCCGAGAAGGCCAAGGAGGCTGCCGAGGCGGCCGTGGCCGAGGCGGAGGACGCGGTGGCGTCGATCGCCGCGGAGAAGAAGGCGCTGATCCGGGAACTGGCCCAGGCACAGCACATCTCGGTGCGGCTGGCCACGCAGCGGCAGCGGGCGCTGGCCAGGAAGGCGGCCGAAGAGGCGGCCGAGCAAGCCAAGGAAGAGGCCGAGCAGCTGGCCGAGCAGGAGGCGCAGGAGCAGGCTCAGGCCGAGCAACAGGAGCAGGCCGAGCAGGCCGAGCCCGAACCCGAGGAGCAGGCACAGGCCGAGCAGGCCGAGCCCAAGCAGCAACAGCAGGAGGAGGATCCGCCGGTCGACCACCACCAGCCCAATGCCGACGGCAGCGGCGGCCAAGGCGGCGGCGACGGCGGCGGCGACAGCAGTGCCAGCAACAGCGGTGACAACGACCCGCAGTCGGCCACCGATTCAAGGGGCACGAAGCCGCATCGCGCCCGCAAGGCGATCAGGTACGCCAAAGCCCAGCTGGGTGAGCCGTACGTCTATGGCGCGGCCGGGCCGAGCTCGTGGGACTGCTCAGGCCTCACGATGCGGTCGTGGGCCGCGGCCGGCGAGTACCTGTCGCATTGGAGCGTCGCGCAGTACTACGAGACGACGCCGATCTCGTTCAGCGACATCCGGCGCGGCGACCTGCTGTTCTGGGGCGACTCGAGCGACCCGGACTCGATCTACCACGTCGCGATGTACCTCGGGCACGGCAAGATGATCCAGGCCCCACGGCCCGGTCGCAGCGTCGAGATCGTCTCGATCTACTACTGGATCCTGCCGAACTTCTACACCCGGGTCTGACGGCCCGACTGGGGAACCCTGCGCCAATCGGGGTTTGGCGCAGGGGTCCCCAGTGCCAATAGGTTCGGCGCAGGGGACCCCCGCGCCAACCCGCGCCGCGAGGTCACCCGCGCCCCGCGAAGCGCCGGCGACTGGCCTCGATCTCGGCCTCGGCATCGGAGCGTCCGACCCAGGTAGCGCCCTCGACCGACTTGCCCGGCTCGAGATCCTTGTAGACCTCGAAGAAGTGCTGGATCTCGAGCCGGTCGAACTCCGGCATGTGGTGGATGTCGCGCAGGTGCTCCTGACGCGGATCGGTCGCCGGCACGCACAGCACCTTGTCGTCGCCACCGGCCTCGTCCGTCATCCGAAACATTCCGATCGCGCGGCACGTGATCAAACAGCCCGGAAACGTCGGCTCCTCCAGGAGGACCAACGCGTCGAGCGGATCGCCGTCCTGGCCTAGGGTGTTTTCGACGAAACCGTAGTCGGCCGGATATTGCGTCGCCGTGAAGAGCGTACGGTCGAGCCGGATCCGACCGGTCTCGTGATCGACCTCGTACTTGTTGCGGTTGCCCTTCGGTATCTCGACGGTCACGTCGAACTGCACCCTGATCGCCTCCGCTCCCGGCCTCGTCGATCCTCCGGCCCAGTGCCGCGCGACACTAGTGTCTCGCATCGGGAAGCGACGGAAGGCAGCGCGACGTCCATGAGCCGACGAACGGTCAGCCTGGTAGTGGCGCTCGCCCTGGTGGCCGTCTTGGCCGCGACCGGGATCGCCTGGTGGGGTGGGGCGTTCGACAACCTGTTCGGCGACGACGAGCCGCAGACGGCGCTCGACGTTCCGCCGCCGGACGGGCTCGACCTGCCGGACGCCGCCGTCCCAAGACCGGTGCTCCCGGCAGCGAAGGGCCCGGCCGTCTCGGTGCCGACGCTGCGTGACCAGGTGCGGCCGCTCCTCGAGGACTCCGACCTCGGACGGCATGTCGGCTTCGCCGCGTACGACGTGACCCACGGCAAGACCCTGTGGACGTACGGCGGCCGCGACTCGTTCATCCCCGCCTCGACGCTCAAGCTGTTCACCACGACGGCCGCGCTCGAGGTGATGGGCGGCGACCACGTCTTCACGACGTCGACCGTCCTCGCTGGGCGCCATCGCGGTGTGCCGAGGGTGGTCCTGGTCGGCGGCGGTGACCCGCTGCTGGCGAGCCGGCTGGCACGCGATGACGAGCCCGAACCGGAGCCCGCAACGCTGACCGACCTGGCCGCCGAGACGGCACGGGCGCTGTCGGACCGGGGCATCAAGCGGGTCTCGGTCGGATACGACGCGAGCCGCTACGACGGTCCGGCCGACAGTCCCGACTGGGAACCGTCGTACGTGCCCGACGAGGTTCCGCCGATCAGCCCGCTGTGGGCCGATGAGGGCGCCGATCCGGCCGACCCGTACGACTACTCCGTCGAGCCGGCCGGCCTCGCGACGGAGACGTTCGCCGCCGCGTTGGCGAAGCACGGCGTCAAGGTCACGGGCCCGATCACGAAGACCTCCGGTGCCGACGGGCGGACGCTCGGGACCGTCGACAGCCCGCCGTTGCGCGACGTCGTCGGTCACATCCTCGACCTCAGCGACAACGCCGGCGCCGAGATCCTGCTGCGCGAGGTCGCCATCGCCACGGGCCATCCAGCGTCGTTCGCCGGAGGCGCCGCGGCCGTACGGCAGGTCCTCGGCCGCCTCGGGGTGCCGATGCGAGGGGTCGACACGTACGACGGGAGCGGCCTGTCGCGGTCCAATCGGGTCACGCTCGACGCAATGCTGACGGTGCTCCGACTGGCGACCGACGAGGAGCATCCCGAGTTGCGCGACGTGGTGTCGCAGCAGTCGGTGGCCGGATTCACCGGCACGCTGGCTTATCGGTTCACCGACGGCGCCTCCGCGGCGGGCCTCGGCTGGGTGCGGGCCAAGACCGGCACGTTGTCCAAAGTGCACGGCCTCGCCGGGACGACGGTCGACCGGGACGGGGTCGCGATCGCGTTCGTGGCGCTGGTCGACCGGGTGCCGCTGCAAGACACGCTCGACGCGCGGGCGACCCTCGACGACATCGCCGCCGCCGTGGCCAGCTGTGGCTGCGCCGCCTGACACACCGCGAGGGCGAGTTGCGTACGGTGGTCGCCATGAGCGAGCGGAGCGAGCGAGCAATGAGCACAGCCGAGCCTCGCTCGCGGGCGCCCGCAGCGAAGCGAGGACGGCCATGAGCGAGCGGAGCGAGCGAGCAATGAGCACAGCCGAGCCGGCGATGATCGACTGGGACTTCGCCGTGCAGACCGCGCGTCGACTCATCCGGCCCGGGCCGTACCTGTCCGGTGACGAGATGCACGAGGTCGTCGACAGCCTCCGCACGAGCGCATCGACCGCCGAGCAGCACGTACGCGAGCTGACGATGCTCGACGCGTCGAGGAGCAGCTCGCCGGTCCTGGTCGTCGACCGGGCTGGTTGGGTCGCCGCCAACGCGGACGGCTTCTCTCGCGTCGTCCAGCCGCTGGTCGAGAAGGTCGAGGCCCAGCGCAACTCGGTCGCGAGCATGATGGGCACGGTCGGATCCCGGGTCACCGGCGCGGAGGCGGGCGCGCTGCTGGCGTTCTTGTCGCACAAGGTCCTCGGCCAGTTCGATCCCTTCGGCGGCGATGCGGCTCGTCGTGGCGACAGCCCCGGCCGGCTGCTGCTCGTCGCTCCCAACATCGTCGCGGCCGAGCAGGAGATGGAGGTCGAAACCGACGACTTCCGACTGTGGGTGTGCCTGCACGAGGAGGCGCATCGGGTCCAATTCACCGCGGTGCCCTGGCTGCGTGACCACCTGCTGGCCGAGATCGGAGCCTTCGTCGCGGCGACCGATGTCGATCCGGAGCGGCTGCGCGGCATGATGACCGAGAGCGTCCGGCGGCTCACTGAGCTGGTCCGGGGCGAGTCCGGAGCGTCGCTGCTCGACCTGTTCACCAGTGCCGAGCAGCGCACCATCATCGATCGGGTCACGGCGGTGATGTCGCTGCTGGAAGGACATGCCGACGTCGTGATGGACGGCGTCGGTCCATCGGTCGTGCCCTCGGTCGGGACGATTCGCTCCCGGTTCGACCGGCGCCGCAAGGGCCGGGGGCCGTCGGACCGACTGCTGCGGCGGCTGCTCGGCCTGGACGCGAAGATGCGTCAGTACGCCGACGGCGCCGCATTCGTCAACGGCGTTGTCGACCGCGTCGGCATGACGGGCTTCAACGCCGTGTGGGACGGCCCGGAGCAGCTGCCGTCGGCCGCGGAGATCGCCGACCCGGCGGCGTGGGTCACGCGCGTCCACGGGTGATGTCATGCGTACGGAGAACACCCGGCGCCCCCGGCTGACTCCGGTCGTGGCCGACGCCCGCCGGGCCGTACGCGAGGCGCTGGCCGACCTGCCCCGTGGTTCGCTGGCCCTGGTGGCGTTGTCCGGCGGCGCCGACTCCCTCGCGCTGCTGGCGGCCGCGACGTTCGAGGCGCCGCGGGCATCGCTGCGATGCGGCGCGGTCGTCGTCGACCATGGTCTGCAGACCGACTCCGCTTCGGTCGCTGCTGCGGCGGCCCGACAGGCGCGTGGCCTCGGCGCCGATCCGGTCGAGGTCCGGCGGGTCGATGTGGACGGGCCGGGCGGGCCCGAGGCGGCGGCGCGCGCGGCCCGACGTACGGCGCTGCGCGCGGCGGCCACTCAGCACGGCGCCGCCACCGTACTGCTCGGGCACACCCGCGACGACCAGGCTGAGACGGTGCTGCTCGGACTCGCGCGCGGGTCAGGGACCCGATCGCTGTCGGGCATGGCGGCCCGAGACGGCTTGTGGCGCCGCCCGCTGCTCGGGCTGCGTCGCGCCGACACCGAGGCGGTCTGCCGCGACGTCGGGCTCGACTGGTGGACCGACCCGCACAATGCCGATGCGGCGCTGACCCGAGTGCGGGTGCGGACGCGGGTGCTCCCGGTGCTCGAGGCCGAACTCGGTCCGGGGATCGTCGATGCCCTCGCCCGCACGGCTGACCTGGCCCGGGCCGACGCCGATCTGCTGGACGCGCTGGCGGCCGATCTGCAGGCGGCGGTGACCGATGCCGACGGCGGACTCGACGCAACTGCGCTCGCCGCGGCTCCGGATGCCATGCGAAGCCGCGTACTCCGGAAGGCGGCCCTCGACGCCGGATGCCCCGGCACGGACCTGACGGCCGGGCACGTCGACGCCCTCGACGACCTGGTCACCGACTGGCACGGGCAGCGCGGCGTCGACCTGCCCGGCGGGGTCGTGGCCCGACGGACGGCGAACAAGCTGTTGGTCAGCACACGCGCGAGTTGATCAACTCGGTGGCACGTGGCGCGGGTTATCTGCCCGTATGGCAGGCTGAGCCGGTGGACGCTTCGTACCTCGCCGCGGATCTCCAGAAGGTGCTGCTGACCGAGGAGCAGTTGCACGCCCGAATCGACGAGCTGGCCGACGACATCGCCCGCGACTACGAGGGCACTGACCTGCTGCTCGTCGGAATCCTTCGAGGTGCGGTCATGGTGATGGCCGACCTCGCGCGGTCGCTCAACCGGCACGTCGAGATGGACTGGATGGCGATCTCGTCGTACGGGTCGGGCACCACGTCGTCCGGGGTGGTCCGCATCCTCAAGGACCTCGATACCGATCTGCTCGACCGTCACGTGCTCGTTGTCGAGGACATCGTCGACACCGGGCTCACCCTGTCGTGGCTGCTCGCCAACCTCGAGTCGCGGGGTGCGGCCTCGGTCGAAGCCTGCGCGCTCCTGCGGAAGCCGGAGACCCTCAAGCGCAGCGTGCGCGTGAAGTATGTCGGGTTCGACATTCCGAGCGAGTTCGTCGTTGGCTACGGACTCGACTACGCTGAGAAATACCGCAATCTCCGCGATATCGCGACGTTGGCGCCACACGTCTACGCTTGAACGGTGGGAGTCAGGCGTCTGGCGGGGCTCGATCGGGGTGCGCGGTCGCACCGAGGGACTCGACTAGGGGGAACACAGCCAGGCGTTTCGTTCGTTGAGATACGTGTAGCGTCTGACGACGCACGACGCAGGGGCCGGTCGCCGACGGCCACGCCCCCGGATTGGGCAGGAGGAAACGGGGTGCCACCCCGCGCATGGACGTGAGACGAATCTTAAGAGGGCCCTGGCTCTGGATTGTGCTGGGTGTCTTTGCCGTGCTCGCAATCCTGCAGTACGTCTCCTCGAGCTCCGGCTACGAGGAGATCGACACCTCCGAGATGGTGCAGCATCTAGACAACGGGTCGATCGACGAGGTGACGTTCGTCGAGGGCGACCAGGAGATCCGAGCGACCCTCGACGACGGCTCGCAGGTCCAGTCGAAGTGGCTGGGTGACCAGGGCCTGCAGCTGATCAACACGGCCGAAGCCAAAGAGAAGGCCGGCGAGATCAACTCGTTCAACGTCGAGGTTCCCAAGCCCAGCGTGCTCGGCAGCCTGCTGATCAACCTGCTGCCGTTCGTGCTGATCTTCCTGCTGATCCTCTTCCTGATCAACCACGTCCAGGGCGGCGGCGGGCGCGTGATGCAGTTCGCCAAGTCGCGGGCGAAGCTGATCTCCAAGGACATGCCGAAGACGACGTTCAACGACGTCGCCGGCGTCGACGAGGCCGTCGAAGAGCTCCAGGAGATCAAGGAGTTTCTCGCCGAGCCGGCGAAGTTCCACGCGGTCGGCGCCAAGATTCCCAAGGGTGTGCTGCTCTACGGCCAGCCCGGCACCGGCAAGACGCTGCTCGCTCGGGCCGTCGCCGGTGAGGCAGGCGTGCCGTTCTACTCGATCTCCGGTTCGGATTTCGTCGAGATGTTCGTCGGCGTCGGCGCCAGCCGAGTCCGAGATCTTTTCGAGCAGGCGAAGGAAAACGCCCCGGCCATCGTCTTCATCGACGAGATCGACGCCGTCGGTCGACACCGTGGCGCCGGCATGGGCGGCGGCCACGACGAGCGCGAGCAGACCCTCAACCAGTTGCTGGTCGAGATGGACGGTTTCGATGTTCGCGGCGGTGTGATCCTGATCGCAGCGACCAACCGGCCCGACGTGCTCGACCCCGCCCTGCTGCGGCCGGGCCGGTTCGACCGACAGATCACAGTCGATACCCCCGACCTGGTGGGGCGCACCAAGATCCTGCAGGTGCACTCGCGCGGCAAGCCGATGACGGCCGACATCGACCTCGCGGCGGTCGCCCGGCGTACGCCTGGGTTCACCGGTGCCGACCTGGCCAACGTCCTCAACGAGGCGGCGCTGCTGACGGCTCGCGCGTCCAACAAGATGATCGACAACCGATCACTCGACGAGGCGATCGACCGCGTCATCGCCGGCCCGCAGAAGCGCACCCGTTTGATGAGCGAGCAGGAGAAGAAGATCACCGCCTATCACGAGGGCGGGCACGCGCTGGTCGCCGCGGCTCAACCCGGCAGCGACCCGGTGCACAAGATCACGATCCTGCCGCGCGGTCGGGCATTGGGCTACACCATGGTGCTGCCCGACGAGGACAAGTACTCCACGACCCGCAGCGAGATGCTCGACAAGCTGGCGTACATGATGGGCGGTCGGGCCGCCGAGGAGTTGGTCTTCCACGACCCGACGACGGGCGCGGCCGACGACATCGAGAAGGCCACCAAGCTGGCCCGGTCGATGGTGACGCAATACGGCATGACCGAGCGGCTCGGCGCCATCAGGTTCGGCGAGGACAACTCCGAGCCGTTCCTGGGCCGTGACTTCGGCCACACTCGCAACTACTCCGAGGACATCGCGGCCGCGGTGGACGAGGAGGTCAAGATGCTCATCAGCACGGCGCACCAGGAAGCCTTCGACATCCTCGAAGAAAACCGCGACGTGCTCGACGCCTTAGTACTCGGCCTGCTCGAGAAGGAGACCCTCGACAAGGCCGAGGTCGCCGAGATATTCGAGCCGCTCCGGCGTCGGCCGATCCGTCCGGCGTGGACCGGATCGCCGACCCGGCTCCCGAGCGACGTCCCACCGGTGAAGTCGCCGAAGGAGCGGTCGCAACACAACGGCGAGCCGCAGGACGAAGGCGAGCCGATCGTGCTGGCGCCGGGCACCAACGGCGACGTCCACGGCGGGTCCGTGCCGCCCACGCCGGGCAGTCCGCCAGGGCCGCCACCGCAGGGGTTGTGACGTGGCCAACGCCGAGGTCGAGCACGACGAATGGGCGTTGCTCGACCCCAACCGGGCGTATCCGCCGTTCGACCTCGAGCGCGCCGAGGCCGCCGTACGCGAGCTGCTGATCGCCGTCGGTGAAGACCCCGAGCGCGAGGGTCTGCGGGACACGCCATATCGGGTGGCTCGGGCCTATCGGGAGCTGCTGTCGGGCATGCACACCCGGCCGAAGGACGTGCTGACCCGGGTCTTCAACCTCGAACACGACGAGATGGTCTTGGTCAAGGACATCGAGCTGTGGTCGATGTGCGAGCACCATCTCGTGCCGTTCACCGGCGTCGTGCACGTCGGGTACATCCCCAACACAGAGGGGCAGATCACCGGCCTGTCCAAGATCGCCCGGCTGGTCGACGTGTTCGCCCGGCGTCTGCAGGTACAGGAGCGGCTCACGACCGAGATCGCCGAGGCGCTCGTCGAGCAGCTCGACCCACGCGGCGTCATCGTCGTGGTCGAGGCCGAGCACCTGTGCATGACGATGCGCGGCGTACGCAAGCCCGGATCGAAGACGGTCACCAGCGCCGTACGCGGCTCGCTGCACAAGTCGGCCACCCGCGCCGAGGCAATGAGCCTCATCCTCCACTAACGACGGTAGGTCACTCGTGGCGCGGCCGTACGTCATTCGTGGCGTGCTCGTCGGCCACGACCGGACCGTCGTGGGTCCGCTCGTCGTAGCCGCTCGGCCATCAGGGCATCGCGGGCGACAAGGCCTTGGAGACGCGCCGGCGGCACCTCGACTTGGGCCAACCGCTCCTCAGCCCGATCGCGTCCGCCGCCACCATCGCGCCAGTCATCCCGACCACTGGGAGGACTCAATTTGCGAGACAGGCCCGCGTGTCTTCGCAATTTCGGTCCTCCCAGGGGGAGCTGCCGGATCCGCATCGGCCCTAGGGTACGGGCATGGTTGATGTGGCGGACCTGCCGAAGCCCGGCAGGTGTCTCGTGATGGGAGTCCTCAACGTCACGCCCGACTCGTTCTCCGACGGCGGCGAGTGGCTGGCGCCTGGGGCGGCGATCGAGCATGGTCGCCAAATGTCGGTCGACGGCGCCGATCTCGTCGATGTCGGAGGCGAGTCGACGCGTCCTGGTGCGCAACGGGCGTCGGTCGACGAGGAGCTGAGCCGGGTCATCCCGGTGGTGCGGCAGCTGACGGCTGACGGCATCATCGTCTCGATCGACACGATGCGGGCCGAGGTCGCTGAGCAGGCTGTCGAGGCGGGCGCTCGGGTGATCAACGACGTGTCGGGTGGCCGAGCCGATCCGAAGATGTTTGCCGTCGCGGCCGACGCCGACCTGCCGTACATCCTCATGCACTGGCGTCGCCATTCGGATGCGATGGACGAGGAGGCGCACTACGACGACGTCGTCGCCGAAGTCATCGACGAGCTGCGGCCACAGGTCGATGCGGCGGTGGCTGCGGGCATCGCTCCCGAGCACCTCGTAATCGATCCGGGTCTCGGTTTCTCAAAGCAGGCCGAGCACAACTGGACCTTGCTGCGCAGGCTTGACGAACTGATCTCGCTCGGCAACCCGGTGCTCGTCGGCGCCAGTCGCAAGCGGTTCCTCGGTTCGCTGCTCGCCGCCGCCCCCGACCAGCCGCGGTCACCGGCCGAACGGGACGAGGCGACCGTCGCGGTCACCGCCCTTGCCGCCAAGGCCGGCGCCTGGGGTGTGCGGGTGCACAACGTACGGCCCAATGCCGATGCGGTGCGCGTCGTGCAACGCTGGTCCGATGGTTAGCCGCGACTCCCTCGATCGGATCTCGATCACCGGAATCGAGGCGTACGGCTACCACGGCGTACTCCCCGAGGAGCGACGAGACGGCCAGCGCTTTGTCGTCGATGTCGATATGAGTCTGGACACCAGGGCCGCAGCCCAGTCGGATGATTTATCGCGTACTGTCGACTATGGGAGCCTGAGCCAGCAGGTGCACGATGCCGTGGCGTCGGATCCTGTGGACCTGATCGAGACCCTCGCGGAGCGGGTCGCCGGTCTGGTACTCGACGGGGAGTCGGTGAGGTGGGTCCGCGTCACGATCCACAAGCCGGAAGCGCCGATCCCGGTGGCGTTCGCTGACGTCGCCGTCACGATAGAGCGGAGCCGTACGTGACTGAGACGCCCAACCCGTACATCCCCGACACGGACACGATGACCGGCGAAATGCATCCGATCCGGCAAGCGGTGCTGTCGTTGGGTTCCAACCTGGGTGAGCGATTCGCCACGATCGAGGGCGGCGTCAACGCGCTGGCGGACACGCCGGACGTGACGGTGGTGTCGGTGTCCCCTGTGTACGAGACCTTGCCGGAGGACGCTCCCGAGGGGTCGCCGAGCTTCCTCAATGTGATGCTGCTGGTCGACACGACCCTGTCGGTGCACACGCTCCTCGACCGGTGTCTTGCCGTCGAGTCCGCGTTCGGTCGGGAGCGCACCGGCATCCGGCACGAGCCCCGGACCCTGGACGTCGACCTGATCGTCGTGGGCGACCGGGTGGTCGATGACGACGACCTCACGCTGCCGCATCCGGCGGCGCACCGACGCGCCTTCATCCTGCGGCCGTGGCTCGACGTCGATCCCGAGGCGTACATTCCCGGGCATGGCCTTGTCGTCGAACTCCTCGACAAGCTGGACGAGTCCGGCATCCAACGTCGCGACGACATGCCAATCTACGTGTAGCAGTTCCTGGGAACCACCGGCTCGATGACCACCGAAAACGAGGGGCGGCTGCGCACGACATCGGCCGCGACGCTGGCGATCGTGGCCCTGGTCGGACTCACGATCGGGGGCGTGATTCGGCCGCTGGTCGAACGCGGGGGCGGCGTCGCGCCGACGGTACCGTGGGCGGCGCCGCTTACCCTCGGCTTCCTCGCCGCGGTATTGCTCGGGCTCGCCTGGACGACCTACCGCACGATTCACCAACACCATCGGCTGATCGAGCCGCAGCGGGCGGTCAATCTTCTCGTGTTCGGCAAGGCGAGCGCGTTGGTCGGGGCGGCCGTTGGCGGCGGCTATCTCGGGTACGGCTTGAGCTTCGTCGAGTCGGCCGACGATGCTGCGCTGCCGAGAGAGCGGTTGGTGCATTCGCTTGTGGCCGCTGCGATCTCGGCCGTGGTGATGGTGGGCGGGCTGCTGCTGGAGCGGGCCTGCCGAGTGCCCGGCGAAGGCGACGACGGGCAATCGGGCGAGTCAGGTAGCGAAGGCGGCGTGGCACCGGACAATAGTCACGGCTGAGCCCTACTCTTATGCACCATGCCCTCGAACCGACGCCGCCAGCGCAGTGCCCGGATAACGGTTGCTGTGCTGTTGCTTGTGGCGGCTGGTCTCGTCGTTTTAGCCGCCCTCTGGATCGCGGAGGTGGTCGTGCTGGCGGGCGCGGCCGTCACCGCGTTCCTTGCCGGCGTCTGCGCGGTACGCCTGGTGCATGCTGAGTTGGTGCGAGGTCGCCGGAAGGCGGCCGAAGACCGGGCCGAACAGGCCCGCGCCTACCAGCAACTGGACTCTCGCAGGGTCGACGAGCACACGGCCTTCGCCACCTTGATGACGAATAGCCTCGACGAAGCCAAGTCCGAAGCCGGCGAGCTGCGCGGCACGCTACGGCTCGCCGAGCGTCGGGCCGAGCTGGCCGAACAACGCGTCCGTCATGAGGCGCGGCGGCGCAGCGAGCTCCAGACACGACTGGACGACATGGCCAGCCGGGCCGAGACCGCGTCGGACGCCGATGCCGAGTCCGCATCGTCGGCAGATGCCGATGTGGGTTCGACGGCCGCGCCGTACTGGGATCCCGAGGTGCCGACCGTCGTCGACCTGCTGTCGTGGGAGGACCGCGCCATCGAGATCTCCGACGACTCCAGCGACCGGGGCGGGGCCGGCGACCGGGGCGGGGCCGAGGCCGACCTGGCGTAGCGGCGGGGGCCGCCGGTTTTGGCGCGGGGGTCCCCCACGCCAATAGGTTCGTCGCAGGGGTCCCCTGTGCCAAAACCCGATTGGCGCACCCTTCCCCAGTCGCGCCGTCCCGGTGACCCGTCAGACCCGGACCGGTCCGGGCTGGTCGAGTTCGATGTCGCCGCTCTCGACACCTTCGTCGTCGGCCCGGATCGACCGGCGCAGGGCGGCGTGCAGCGAGTCGGGTGTGAGGACGCCGCGGAGGCGCTCGCCGTCGAGCACCGCGACCCAGCCGGCGTCGTGCCGCAGCATCGTCGCAAGCGCGTCCTTCAGCGCGTCGTCGTGCGCGACGAAGGCTTCCATCCGTCGGGCCCGATCACCGACGGTGCCGGTGCCCTGAGTGAGCTCGTCCGAGATCCAGCCGCGCAGCCGGTCGTCGGCATCGAGCACGACCGCCCATCGTGCGCCGTCGACCGCCAGCGCCCGTCGCGCGTCGGCAAGCGTGTCGTTGACGCGAACCATCGGTGCGCGGACGAGGTCACCGTCCTCGATCGGCGTCACGGCCAGCCGTCGAAGACCCCGATCGGCACCGACGAACTCCGCGACGAATTCGTCGGCCGGTGCACCGAGTACGGCCGCCGGTGTGTCGTACTGCGCGAGCCGCCCGCCCTGCTCGAACACCGCGACCTTGTCGCCCATGCGCACGGCCTCCTCGATGTCGTGGGTCACGAACATGACGGTCTTGCCGAGCTCCTCCTGGAGGTCGCGGAACTCGTCTTGCAGCCGACCTCGGACGATCGGGTCGACGGCGCCGAACGGCTCGTCCATCAGGAGTACGGGTGGGTCGGCCGCGAGCGCTCGTGCCACACCGACCCGCTGCCGCTGGCCGCCCGACAGCTGACTCGGGTAGCGGCTGCCGAAGACCTTCGGGTCGAGACCGACGAGGTTGAGCAACTCGTCGGCGCGCTCGTGGGTGCGCTTGCGACTCCAGCCGAGCAGCTCGGGCACGGTGCCGACGTTGGTCCGGATCGTCTGATGCGGAAACAGCCCGATCTGCTGGATGACGTACCCGATCCGCCGCCGCAGCTTCACCGGGTCGACCTTGGTCACGTCGTCACCGTCGAGCATGATCCGCCCGGTTGTGGGCTCGATGAGTCGGTTGACCATCTTGAGCGTGGTCGATTTGCCGCACCCGGACGGACCGACCAGCACGATGATCGCTCCGCGCGGAACCTCGAGGTCGAGCTCCTGGACGGCGACCGTGCCGTTGGGGTAGGTCTTGCCCACGCCGTCCAGCCGGATCATGGGATCTTCGGTACGGTCCATATCGTGACCTTACTGGCCCAGGCCGATATTGCCACCGACGCGGCCGCCGCCGAGACGACGTGCTATGCCCGGACCACGAACGACTGGTTCTGTGCGGCGTACTGGGACGATCGTCAGTCCGAGCTCGTCGACGCCACGACCCAGCACCTTCAGATCACGGTGTCGGCGGTCCTTCTCGGACTCGTCATCGCGCTGCCGATGGCCGTCGCGGCGCAGCGGTTTCCGCAGCTCAAGGTGAGCGTGCTCGGTGTGAGCACGACGCTTTACACGATCCCGTCGATCGCGCTGTTTCCGATCCTCGTGCTGTTCACCGGCATCACGATGACGACCGTCATCATCGGTCTCGCGCTTTACTCGTTGACGATCCTTGTACGCAATGCGCTGACCGGTTTGGAGGGTGTGCCCGATGACGTACGCGAGTCCGCCTCCGGTCTGGGCTACAGTCCCGCCCGGATGCTGCTCAAGATCGAGCTGCCGCTGGCGTTGCCGGTCATCATGGCCGGTCTCCGGGTCGCGACCGTGTCGACCGTGGCGCTGACCACGGTGGGCGCACTCCTCTCGTACGGCGGGCTCGGCAATCTCCTGAAGGACGGCGTGGCAACGGACTTCAAGGCCGAGATCATGGCGGCCAGCCTGTTGTGTGTGGTACTGGCCGTGGTGCTCGATGTGCTCCTGCTCGGCATCCAATGGCTCTTGACTCCGTGGTCGCGGTCGAGGGCGGTGTGAGCGATGTTGGGTGACGCCTTCACCTACCTGACGACCGGGTCGAGCTGGACCGGCGACGACGGCATGCTGGCGCTGCTTGTCGAGCAGTTGCTGCTCACCGTGACGGCGATGGCGATCGCGGCCGCCATCGGCCTTCCGATCGCGTTGTGGTTGGGGCACATCGGCAAGGGCGGTTTTCTGGCGATCAACATCTCCAACGTCGGTCGGGCGATCCCGACGTACGCGGTGCTGGTCTTGTTATCGGTCGGTCCGGAGGTGATGCGCGAGGAACTCGGACCGTATGGTCGGGCCGCGCTCGCCACATTGATCGCTCTCATCCTGTTTGCCCTGCCCCCGATCGTCACCAACGCGTACGTAGGGATCCGGGAGGTCGATCGCGACATCGTCGAAGCGTCAAGTGGCATGGGTATGCGCGGTATGCAACTGTTCCGTCGCGTTGAGCTACCGCTGGCGTCGCCGGTCATCATGACGGGCATGCGGCTGGCCCTCGTGCAGGTCTGGGCGACCGCCACCATCGCAGCGCTGGTTGCCGGGCCGGGTCTCGGCAACGTGATCGTCGCGGGCTTCTACAACGCCAATTACGGCAAGGGCCTGGCCGGCGCCTTCGTCGTCGCGGTCGTGGCATTCGTCCTCGAAGTCGCGGCAGCCGGAGCCGAGCGGCTGGTCAAGCCGGCGCATTTGCGGGCCGGAGAGTTGCGTCGCGCGGCGCGCATCGAAGCTCCGTCGGACCGAGGCAGTACGGTGTTGCTATAGCAGTGGGGTGCTGCCCGGTGCCCCACCGGACACGCGGAGGAAAACCTCCGGGACACAGAAGGTGGAGGGCATCGACATGATGATGCGACGCACGCTCGCCGCGGGATTTGCGGTATTTGGCCTCCTCATGGTGGCCGCGTGTGGTAACGACAGCGGATCCGATGACAGCAACGGATCCGACGAGGGTGGGAGCACGTCCGGGGGCGGAAGCCTGACTATCTCGGCTCAGGACTTCACCGAGGGCCAGATCTTGGCCGCGATGTATGACGCGCTGTTGAGCAATGCGGGCTACGACACGACGGTCAAGCTGGTCGGCACTCGTGACGTCTACATGCCGGAATTGCAAAACGGTGGGGTCGATGTGGTGCCGGAGTACATCTCCGCCATCGCCGACTTCCTCAACACAACACAGAACGGCCCCAATGCGGAGCCGGTGACGACCAATGATCCCCAAGAGTCACTCGCCGCGCTGAAACCGTTGGCCGACGAGGTCGGGATCACAATGCTGGAGCCGGCCGAGGCGACCGACCAAAACGCCTTCGCCGTCACGGAGCAGTTCGCCGAGGAAAACAACCTCGAGACGCTCTCCGACCTTGCCGCGCTCAATGAGCCGATCACGTTGGCCTCGCCTCCCGACTGCGAGGGGCGCACCGACTGCGAGGCGGGACTCGAGGACGTCTACGGTCTCGATATCGAAAAGATCCTGCCGCTGGGCTACGGCACGCCGCAGACCATCGATTCGGTCAACAGTGGCGAGTCCGACCTCGGTGAGGTGGCGACGACCCAAGGTGACATCGCAGAGTCCGGCCTCGTCATCCTCGAGGACGACAAGGGCATCCAGCCGGCGCAAAACATCATCCCGGCGGTCAACACCGAGTTCCTCAACGAGCACCCGGACGTCGCCGAAGTCCTCAACCCGCTCGCGGACGTGCTGACGACCGAGGACCTGACCGAGCTCAACGGTCGGGTCGCGCTCAACCGCGAGCAGCCGGAGGACGTGGCGCAGGACTACCTCGAACAGCAGGGCCTGCTCTAACGTCTGCGCGATCACCACACCTTTACCACGGTCCCGTGGTAACTGCTCGCTCCCCATGGGCTGCATGCCGTGGGAAGTGCGCGATACCACGGGACCGTGGTATCGCGGGCCGCGCTACTTGTCGATGTCGCCGACGACGAAGAACATCGATCCGAGGATCGCGATGAGGTCTGCGACGACGGCGCCGGGCAGCACGCGCGGCAGCACCGCGATGTTGTTGAACGACGCCGTTCGCAGCTTCATCCGCCACGGGGTCTTCTCGCCGCGCGACACGAGGTAGTAGCCGTTGATGCCGAGCGGGTTCTCGGTCCACGCGTACGTCGCGCCCTCGGGTGCCTTGAGGATCTTGGGCAGCCGTACGTTGACCGGGCCGGCCGGCAGGCCGGTGAGCCAATCGATGCAGGCCTCGGCCAGGTCGAGTGACACCTTGACCTGATCGAGCAGCACCGAAAACCGGGCGTAGCAGTCGCCCTCGTGCCGGGTCACGACGCGCAGGACGCCGTCGGAGGCGAGCTCGTCGTAAGCGAGGTACGGCTCGTCGCGGCGCAGGTCGAAGTCGACGCCGGAGGCGCGGGCGATCGGGCCGGACACGCCGTACTCATGCACGAGCGCCGGCGACAGCTTGCCGACACCGACCGTCCGAGCCCGGAAGATCTCGTTGCCGAAGATCAGGTCTTCGATCTGGGGCAGCCGCTTGCGCACCGCCGAGACAGCGGCGGCCGCCCGGCTGAGCCAGCCGGCCGGCAGGTCCTCCTTGAGGCCGCCGACCCGGTTGAACATGTAGTGCATGCGGCCGCCCGAGACTTCTTCCATGATCTCCTGGATCGTCTCGCGCTCGCGGAACGCGTAGAAGATCGGCGTGATCGCGCCGACCTCCAGCGGGTACGAGCCGAGGAACATCAGGTGGTTGAGCACCCGATTGAGCTCGGCCAGCAGGGTCCGGATCCAGGTGGCCCGGACCGGCACCTCCATGCCGAGCATCCGCTCGACCGCGAGTACGACGCCGAGCTCACTGCCGAAGGCCGACAGCCAGTCGTGTCGGTTGGCCAGCACGATGATCTGGCGATAGTCGCGGACCTCGAAGAGCTTCTCGACACCGCGATGCATGTAGCCGATGATCGGATCGCAGTCGACGATGCGTTCGCCGTCGAGGGTGAGCCGCAGCCGGAGTACACCATGGGTCGCCGGATGCTGCGGCCCGATGTTGAGCACCATGTCCTGGGTCGCGAGCTCGACGCCGCCGCCGCGCTCGTAGCTTCCGAAGGCGGCCGCGCCGTCGCCGACGCCGACGGTGACCCGGCGCGGGCCGTTCGCAGAGTCAACCACGGGGCCATCGTGCCACCAGCGACCGTTCGGCGCGCGACGAGTGACCGATCGTCGTGCGACGAGTGACCGATGGTCGTGCGACGAGTGACCTATCGTCGGGAGCGCCTACGCTGGCGGAGTGGACGACCTGTTCGAGGTGCCCGGCACACCGTGGGTTCGGGTCAGACCGGCGCTGGCGCGTCTACGGCACCAGCTGCTCATCGCCGGGCTCGTCGTGGTCGTGCTCGTCATCGCGATCGTGGCGGCTACCCTCTCCAACGGCGTCGTCGTCGCTGCCGTCGGGCTGCCGCTTGCGGTGGTGGCGACCGCGTACGGGTGGCGCATGATCAGCCGCAACGCCGCATCGTGGGCGTACGCCGAGCGCGACGACGACCTCTTCATCCGCCGGGGTGTCATGTTCCGCCGGGTCGAGGTCGTGCCGTACGGGCGCATGCAGCTGGTCGACGTCACGACCGGTCCGCTGCAGCGTCGGCACGGCATCGCGACGGTGCACCTGCACACCGCTTCGCCGGGCACGAGCGCGCAAATCCCGGGCCTCTCGCCGGACGAGGCGGCTCGGCTTCGCGATCGGCTCACCGCTCGTGGCGAAGCACAGGCGGCCGGGCTGTGACCGAGGCGCCGGTCCGCCGACTGCATCCGGTGTCGCCGCTGCTCCGGGGCGGACTATTCGTCGTCGCCTGGCTCGGTTGGGTCGTCAACGACGCGCGCAACTCGGGCCTCGACAGCGTCCGGATCGCGATCTCGGGCGGAGTCGTCCTGCTCGCCGGGCTCGTACTGGGCACCGCATCGTGGTGGTTCACCCGATACCGCGTCGATGCGGAGGAGATCCGCATCGACAGCGGGATCTTCGTCCGCCGGTCGCGCCGAGTCCGGATCGAACGGCTGCAGGCCGTCGAGGTGCAACAGCCGTGGCTCGCGAGGCTGTTCGGCCTGGCCGAGCTGAGTCTGGAGACGGCGGGTACGGGAGAGGCCGAAGCGAAGCTGGCGTTTCTGCCGTACGTCGAGGCGCTCGAGTTGCGCCGGCTGCTGCTCGACCGGAGTGGGCGTCCGGACGCGACCGTGCCCGATCCGCGGCGACCGCCCGACGATCAGCCGGTGCTCTATCAGGCCCCACCGGGGCGGCTGCTCGCGAGTCTGGTGCTGCGGACCGGATTTGTCTCGGCCGCCGTCAGCGCCGCGATCGGCGTGGCACTGAGCCCGCTGATCGGGCGGGCGATCGGCGCGGCGGTGCTGCTCGGCGCCGTCATCACTCTTGGCAGTGTGCTGATCCGGCAATACCTCACGTGGTTCGGGTTCACACTGCGCGAGACGACGCAAGGACTTCGGATCCGGAGCGGGCTGCTCTCGGTCCGATCGCAGACCGTACCCGCCGGTCGCGTACAGGGAGTCGTCTTCGTCGAGCCCCTGCTGTGGCGGCTGCTCGGCTGGGCACGGGTCGACGTCACGGTCGCCGGCGTGGCTCGATCGGGCGACGACGAACGACAGCTGGTGTCGGCACTCGTGCCGGTGGCGTCTCGCGAGGAGGCGAGGGCGCTGGTCCACCGGCTGCTCGCCGCCGACCCAGAAGGCGTCCCCCTGAGCCTGGCGCCGTCCCGGGCGCGGCCGCTGGATCCGATCGGGCTGCGCATGCTCCAAGTGGGTCTCACCGACGCGCTGGCGGTCACGCGACGCGGCGTGTTCACGACGCGGACCGATGTCGTGCCGAGGGCCAAGATCCAATCGGTCCACGTCCGACAGGGCCCGCTGCAGTCCGCGCTCCGACTGGCCAGTGTGCATCTGCACTTGCCGGTGGGGCCGGTGGCAGCGGTCGCCGAGCACCGCGATCAGCAAGAGGCGTGGCGACTCGCGTTAGCCCTCACCGGCCGCCAGCCGATCACGGGTCCGCCGTCCACGGCGTCGACACCCCAATCGCAGTGACGACCCATCCGAAGTCGCCAAGGCCCGCAGACGCAGTCAACTCGGCGGCGGCGCCCGCGTGTGAGAGGGCACGGACGTAACCGGCGGGGTCGGTCCGGGCCAACCCCAGATCGGGCCGGGCACCGCTGATGCCGAGGGTCCGCAGCGCCTCACCCTGGCGCAGCAGCCGACCGTCGACGGCGTCGGCGACCGAGTCGAGGGCGACGTCGGCGGTGATGTCGCGGCTACCGTCGTACGCGACGTCGGCGGCCCGTCCACCGCGATAGGACCGCAGCGTCCCGTACGGCGGCCGCGCCCCCTCGACATGGCCGTAGTCGATCGCGAGCGCGACGCCCACGTCGATCCGGTCGACGACGGCGCGCCAGGACTCGTCGCGGGCGTGCCCGATCTCGACCCGCGTCCCCGGCTCCGACGCGGGCCACCAGCGGCGCGCCCACTCCAGATCGGGCCCGGCGAGGTCGTCCCCGAGCGCCTCGGCCCCCGCGCCGGACTCGACGAGCACCTCGCGTAGCCGGCCCTCCTCGTCGACCTCGGCTACCGTGCAGGGCACGTTGTCGAGCCACTCGTTGGCGACGACGAGACCGGTGAGCCGATCGGGCAGGGCGGGCCGCCAGTCGACGACGTCCGGCAGCCCATCCGGACGCGGCCGCAGGTCGACCCCGATGACGGTGAGGTCCGGCTCGAGTGCGGTCAGGCCTGCGGCCAACTCGCCGCCGCCCGCTGCCATGTCATAAACAGTGTCGAGGTGACAGGCGGCGGCGAGACCGGCGATCGCCCGCGCGAACAGGGGTGACGCCGTCGGTGACGTTCGGAAGTGCGCCCCCGGCCCTTGTCGGATGTAGAACCCGCGTGGGCCGTAGAGAGCCTGCTCCCACGCGTCACGGATCGGCCGCACGGCGCCAGTCTCCCGCACCCACCACTGGGAGGACCTATGTGGCGAGACACTCCCAGCGTGTCGCACCACACGGGTCCTCCCAGCGGGGCGGCGCCCCTGTGACCCACCCCACGACGCGACCGGTATCCCCAGCTTCGCCGTCCGGCTAGCCTGGATTCGCATTTGACTGTTGATCGCTTCGCAACAGTCCGGTACCCGGGAGGGACTGGAACGAAAGGCGTAGCAGATGTCCCGCTATCGCATCGGCGTGATCGGCGCTGGTCGTGTCGGGGCCGTCCTCGGGGCTGCACTCCGAGAGGTCGGCCACGGCGTCGTTGCCGTTTCCGGCCGGTCCGCCGGCTCTCGTACTCGCGCCGAGACCTTGCTGCCCGGCGTCTCCGTCGCGACTCCGGTCGAGGTCGCGCGCTCGGCCGATCTCGTCCTGCTCACCGTGCCCGACGATGCACTTCCGACGGTGATCGCGGAGCTCGCCGATTCTGGCGCGCTCGGATCCCGCCACATCGTCATGCACACCAGCGGCCGGCACGGCGTCGCGATTCTCGATCCGGTCGCGCGCGCCGGCGCTCGGGTCGCGGCTTTGCATCCGGCGATGACGTTCACCGGCACCGATGTCGACCTGAGCCGGCTGCCGGGCTGCGTGTACGGCCTCACCGCCGATGACGACGCGTACGCCGTCGCCAAGCAACTCGTCGCCGACCTCGGTGGAATCCTCACGATGATCCCCGAAGAGCGGCGGACGCTCTATCACGCGGCGTTGGTGCACGGCGCCAACCACCTCGTGACCCTGGTCAGCCAGGCCACCGCCCTGCTGCGGCAAGCCGGGTCGACCGATCCGGTGGCCGCCCTGCGGCCTTTGCTCGCCGCCGCGCTCGACAACTCCCTTGCCTACGGAGAGGCGGCCCTCACCGGCCCGGTCGTCCGCGGCGATCAGTCCACGGTCTCGGCCCATGTGGAGGCGCTGGTCGACGTACCGGGTCCGACGCTGGACGCCTATCTCGCGATGGCCCGAGCGACCGTCGATCTCGCCGTTTCCGACGGCAGGCTGTCCCGAGAGCGAGCCCGTGCCCTGGTCGAGGTGTTTAACGCCGCCGTGTGGGAGGCGACCGCCGCCGAGATGGTCGATGCCGCCGGTCTCGCCGACGACTCGGCCACGAGCGGACGGCTCTCCGGATGACCCCCTCGATCGCCGAGAACGTCGCAGAGCTCGAGGAGGCGTTGACACCGTCCCGGCTGGCGATGTCGCCGGTGGCGTACGTGCCGACCCTTGGCGCGCTCCACGACGGCCACAGTGCCTTGCTCCAGACCGCGCGGACGCTCGGCGACGTCGTCGTCGTGTCGATCTTCGTCAACCCGACCCAGTTCGGCGCCGGTGAGGACTTCGAACGCTATCCGCGGACCCTCGACGCCGACCTCGCTCGCTGCGAGGCGGAGGGCGTCGACGTGGTCTTCGTGCCGAGCGTCGAGGATATGTACCCATTCGGCCTCGACCGCGGGCCCATGGTCGACCCGGGCGAGCGTGGCACCGTCCTCGAAGGCGCTAGTCGGCCGACGCATTTCCGAGGCGTGCTCTCGGTCGTCTGCAAGCTGCTGTCCATCGTGCGGCCGGCCCGAGCCATCTTCGGCGAGAAGGACTATCAGCAACTGGTCTTGATCCGCGACATGGTGCGGACGTTCTTCCTGCCGGTTGAGATCGTCGGGGCGCCGATCGTACGTGAGCCGGACGGCCTGGCGCTATCGAGCCGCAACGCGTACCTGACGGCTCCGGAACGCCAACAGGCACTTGCGCTCTCGCGGGCCCTGTACGCCGGGCGCGACGCCGCCGGCAGTGGCGCGGCCGCGGTCATGCGGGCCGCTCAGGCGGTGCTCGACGACGTACCCGAGGTCGACGTCGACTACCTCGCCCTGACCGATCCGGTGCTCGAGGCGCCGCCGCAGAAGGGTGACGCGCGGCTGCTGGTCGCTGGCCGCGTCGGAGCGACCCGGCTGATCGACAACATCGGCCTCACACTCGACGACGTGGGAGACGAGTGACGATGCTTCGCACGATGCTGAAGAGCAAGATCCATCGGGCGACGGTGACGCAGGCCGACCTGCACTACGTCGGCTCGATCACGATCGACGCCGACCTGCTCGACGCCGAGACGATCCGTCACTTGTGCTCCGACGATCCGCAGGATGTCGAGCAACCGTCCCTCGTCAACGGGCGGATCGTCGCGACACAAGTGACGGATCGTCTCGGTGGCGCGGGCGTGCGTTCATGACGTCCTGGCTCGGGGCCGATCTCGGTTTGCCGACGGTCCCGGGACGGCTGGCGGCGCCAGGGCCCGGATGGAGCATGGACGCCGATGTCGTCGTCATCGGTTCCGGTATCGCGGGCCTCACGGCGGCTCTCCAGGCACAGCCCGCGGGCCGCGTCGTCGTGGTGACCAAGGACCACCTGTCCGCCGGATCGACCCAGTGGGCGCAAGGGGGCATCGCCGCCGCCATCGGCCCCGGCGACTCCCCGGAGCAGCACCTGACCGACACGCTCGTCGCCGGGGCCGGGTTGTGCGAGCCCACCGCCGTCGAGGTCCTCGTCACCGACGGACCGGCGGCGCTGCGCGAGCTGATCGACCTCGGCACCCGATTCGACGTCGCGGGCGCCGGCGATCTGCAGTTGGCCCGCGAGGGCGGCCATCGACAGAACCGCATCGTGCATGCCGGTGGAGACGCCACCGGGGCCGAGATACAGCGGGCGCTGGTCGAGGCGGCCCGGCGAGCCGAACGCATCGAGATCATCGAGCACGCGCTGGCTCTCGACTTGGTCCTCGACGCGTCCGGCGCGGTCGCGGGCGTGACCCTGCACGTGATGGGCGAGGGCCAACGCGACGGGGTCGGCGCGATCCGAGCGCGTTCGGTCGTCCTCGCGAGCGGCGGCATCGGGCAGGTCTACTCCGCGACGACCAACCCGGCGGTCTCGACCGGAGACGGCATGGCGATGGCGTTGCGAGCCGGTGCGGTGTTGCGCGATGTCGAGTTCGTGCAGTTTCACCCGACGGTGTTGTGGCTCGGCTCCGACGAGTCCGGCCAGCAGCCGCTGATCTCCGAGGCAGTACGCGGCGAGGGCGCGTACCTCATCGACGATGCCGGCAGGCGGTTCATGGAGGGCCAACACGAGCTGGCCGACCTCGCGCCGCGGGACGTGGTGGCCAAGGCGATCATGCGCCGGATGCAACAGACCGGCGCCGAGCACGTCTGGCTCGACGGTCGCCATCTCGGTGAGGAGACGTGGCAGACGCGGTTTCCGACCATCCTCGCGACGTGCCGCCGGCACGGCATCGACCCTTTGATCACGCCGATCCCGGTCGCGCCAGCCTGCCATTATGCGTCCGGTGGCGTCGCGACCGACCTGTGGGGGCGCACCAGCATCCCGGGCCTGTACGCCTGTGGCGAAGCCGCCTGCTCCGGCGTCCACGGCGCGAACCGCCTGGCCTCCAACAGCCTCCTCGAAGGCCTGGTGTTCGCCAGACGCATAGCAAGCGACATCAACCAGGCACCAGCCGATCCGTCCGTTGTGCTCCGACGATCCGCCAAAATGCTACGGAACCTTGATCGCAATGCCGCGGATCGTCGCGACACAACTGACGGATCGGCGACGTCAAGCGACGCGGCATCAGCCACCAGCGCACCAGCCGCCGCGCCGCTCCTACCAGCCGCTGCCGTCCCCGCCCTTCGGGACGTGATGACCATGCAGGCCGGCGTCCTGCGGACCGATGCGGGCCTGCGGGGGGCCGCCAAGCAGCTCGCCGAGCTGTCCAGCGGTGACCTGGGCCGCCCCGAGACGACCGACTGGGAGGCGACCAATCTCCTGACGGTCGCCGCCGCGCTGACGCTGGCCGCCCACGTACGAGAGGAGACTCGTGGGTCCCATTGGCGCGAGGACTTTCCCGTACGCGATGACGACTCGTGGTCGGTCCATCTGGACGTGACCCGGGGTGAGGACGGCGGCCTGACCGTGGAGGGGAGCCATGGCTCTTATCGTTGAGGCCCGTGAGCAGCTGGCCCGGGTCGGGCTGAGCCCGGACGAGGTCGAGGCTCTCGTACGCGCCGCCCTGGCCGAGGATCTGCGCGGCGGCGATGACGTGACGTCGGCGGCGACCCTAACCGATCAGTCGTTGACCGCTGACGTGATCGCCCGCTCCGACGGCGTCGTTGCTGGGTTGCCCGTGGCAGAGTTGGCATTCGCTCTCACCGTGCCGGATGTCGAGGTGCGCCGATGGGTCGATGACGCTGACGTCGTCAACCGTCGCGATCGGTTGCTGACCCTCGTCGGGGCTGGCCGCGGCCTGCTCACGGCGGAGCGGACCGCGCTCAACCTGCTCTGCCACCTGTCCGGCGTGGCGACCCTGACCAGCCGCTGGGTCGCGGCGGTGTCCGACTCGAAGGCGCAGATCCGCGACACCCGCAAAACGTCGCCGCTGCTCCGCAACCTCGAGAAGTACGCCGTGCGCTGCGGCGGCGGGGTCAACCACCGGATGGGTCTGTCGGATGCCGCCCTGGTCAAGGACAACCATGTCGCGGCCGCCGGTGGGGTCGCCGAGGCCTACCGTCGAGTACGCGAGCGCTACCCCGACATCCAGGTCCAGGTCGAAGTCGTCACGCCGGAGCAGGCCGTCGAGGCGGTCGAGGCCGGGGTAGACGAGATCCTGCTCGACAACATGACGATCGCCGAGATGCGCCGGGCGGTCGACCTCGTCGCTGGACGGGCTCGGCTGGAGGCTAGCGGCGGGCTCACGCTCGATCGGGCTCCCGCGGTGGCCGCGACCGGCGTCGACTTCCTCGCGGTTGGCGCGCTGACGCACTCGGCGCCGGTGCTCGACATCGCGATGGACCTCCGCAAGGACTGAGGGCCGATGCTGCTGTGCGTCGACATCGGTAACCGCAACACGGTGCTCGGCGTGTTCGACGGCGACCGGCTCGCGCACCATTGGCGGGTCTCGACGGAGGAGGCCCGGACCGCCGACGAGTGGCACGTCCTGGTCACCGGTCTGCTCGAACGCGCCGGCTGCACGGTGTCGGGCATCGTGGTGTGCTCGACCGTGCCGATGGTGTTGCACGAGATACGGCTGATGCTCACGCGGTATCTGTCCGATATCGATCAGGTCGTGGTCGAGCCTGGGGTACGGACCGGCGTACCCGTCCTCATGGACAACCCGCGTGAGGTCGGCACCGACCGAATCGCCAACGCCCTGGCCGCGGCCGAACTGTTCGAGGGGCCGTGCGTCGTCGTCGACTTCGGCACCGCGACGACGTACGACGTGATCAGCGGCCGTGGCGAGTACGTAGGGGGCGCCATCGCACCGGGGATCGAGCTCTCGCTCGAAGCGCTCGGCCGTCGGGGTGCCCAGCTGCGCCGGGTCGAGTTGCTGCGACCACGCTCTGTGATCGCGAAGAACACGGTGGAGGCGCTCCAGGCTGGGGCCGTGTTCGGGTTCGCGGCCCAGGTCGAGGGCATGGTGACCCGGATCGTGGCCGCACTGCGGGCAGACCGCGACGACATCACCGTCATCGCCACGGGCGGCTTGGCCCCGGTGATCCTCGACGAGTGCGGCGCCGTCGACGTGCACGAGCCCTGGCTGACCCTGCACGGCCTCCGGCTCGTCTTCGACCGCAACCAGCCCTGAAACCTCGGCTCGTGTGGTCTCCCGGTCGCCGAGCGACGTCGAAACCTCGTCGCGAGTCGGATCGGTGGGCCCGTACGCTGTGGGGGCATGAGCCCGCCAGACGAATCGAGCTACGAGGACGACGATCTCCCTGAGCAGATGCGCGTGCGCCGGGACAAGCGGGCCGAGCTGATCCAACGCGGAGTCGAGCCCTATCCGATCGCTGTTCCCCGCACGCATACGCTCCGACAAATCCGGGAGAAGTACGAATCCGCCGGTTTGGAGCCGGATACGCGTACCGGTGTCGAGGTCTCGGTGGCCGGTCGGGTTATCTTCCGCCGCGACACCGGAAAGCTGTGCTTTCTGCGGCTTCGCGAGGGCGACGGCACCGAGCTGCAGGCCATGGTTTCGCAAGCCGACGTCGGAGAGGAATCGCTGGCCGATTTGAAGTCACTCGTCGACATCGGCGACCTCGTTTCGGTGACCGGTGAGGTCGTGACCAGTCGACGCGGAGAACTCTCGATACGCGCAATGTCGTGGCAATTCGTCGCCAAAGCCCTTCGGCCGCTTCCGGTCGAGCACCGACCTTTGTCGGACGAGGCCAAGGTTCGGCTGCGTTACGTCGACATGATTCAGCACGAGAGGCCACGCCAGATGGTTCGGGCCAAAGCGGCCGTGCTCAAATCGCTGCGATCGACGCTTGACCGGCTCGGCTACATCGAAGTCGATACTCCGGTGTTGCAGCTCACCAATGGTGGCGCGGCGGCCCGACCGTTTCGCACCCACCTGCACGCGTTCGACCAGGAGATGCTCCTGCGGATCGCTTTGGAGTTGGATCTCAAGCGTGCGGTGACGGGTGGTGTCGATCGGGTCTACGAGATCGGCAAGGCATTTCGCAACGAAGGCATCGACTCGACGCACAGCGCAGAGTTCTTGGAGTTGGAGGCCTACGAGGCCTTCGGCGACTACAACACGATGATGGACCTTGCTCGCGAGCTGATCCTCGACGCGGCCAAAACGCTCGGACGCACCACCGTTCCGGCGCGGGACGGCAGAGAGATCGATCTTACGCAGCCTTGGCGTCGGGCGGCGCTTCTCGATGTCGTCTCCGAGACCGTGGGTGCGACTGTCAGCTTGGATACTGACGTCGAGACCCTGCGTGCCATCGCGACCAAGCACGACGTCGATATCGCTCCGGTCTGGATGGCCGCCGACATCATCTACGAGCTTTACGAGAAGCTGGTCGAGCACACCCTCATTCAGCCCACGTTCGTATGCGACTATCCAGCCAGCGTTGTGCCTTTGGCCAAGCCGCATCGGTCGCAGCCCGGTCTTGTCGAGGCATTCGATCTCGTGATCAACGGCGTCGAGATGGGTCCGGCTTACTCGGAGCTCAATGACCCAGTGATACAGCGCGAACGGCTGGTCGAACAGTCACTAATGGCCGCCGCCGGCGATCCGGAAGCGATGGAGCTGGACGAAGAGTTCTTGCGCGCGATGGAGTTCGGGATGCCGCCGATGGGAGGGATCGGTTTGGGAATCGATCGGCTCGTCGCGCTCCTGATGGGTGCCGGGACAATTCGCGAATCGATTCTTTTCCCGCTGCTGCGGCCCCAGTAAGCGAGACCTCCGGCTTTCGATTTCCGTCGAGTGTGGCATTATCATCGCGAAAGCAACTCATTCCGATCGATCCAAGCTCGACGGATGGCCCTCAAAGGAAGGAATGGGGCAATGGCACGAGAGGTCCAGATCAAGCTTGTTGACGACCTCGACGGGGGTACGGCAGCCGAGACCGTTTCGTTTGGGCTTGACGGCACGTCGTACGAAATCGACCTGTCCAAGCGCAACGCGTCGAAGCTTCGCAGCGCGCTCGAGCCCTATGTCGTCGGTGGTCGCAAGGTGACGCCGGCTCGCCGTGGCCGTGGCCGCGGCCGCGGGGCGGCCAGGGCGGGCGGCCCGTCCGCGGCCGAGATCCGCGACTGGGCCAGGGACAACGGCTGGGAGGTCTCCGATCGGGGCCGCGTCCCGGCCGAGATACGAGAGGCCTTCGACGCCGCTCACTGATCACACGGGCGGGTCGCCCTGCGGTCCACCCTCCTCTGGAGTTTCGCGCTCAGCGAAATGCCGGCGGGGTACGGAACATCGTCCGTGCCCCGCCGGTTGTCCATGTCAGAGTTCGACACGGGGGAGATCGGGCTCGCAGGCCGGGTGCGGGCCCCCGACGATGTCGGCGGGGGATCCGTGACAGCCGGACCTGACTGACCTAGCCACCGACCTATAAGCCCCATCCGTGCAACCTGCGTGGATACCGGGGCTAGCATGGAATCAGCCGAGGGGAGAGTGCACCTGATGTTCGAGCGATTCACCGACCGGGCCCGCCGGGTGGTTGTGCTGGCGCAAGAAGAGGCCAGGATGCTCAGCCACAACTACATCGGTACCGAGCACATCCTGCTCGGACTGATCCACGAGGGCGAAGGCGTCGCCGCCAAGGCGCTCGAGAGCCTCGGAATCTCGCTGGAGGCCGTCCGTGCCCAGGTCGAGGAGATCATCGGCCAGGGCCAGCAGGCGCCCAGCGGTCACATTCCGTTCACGCCCCGTGCCAAGAAGGTCTTGGAGCTGAGCCTGCGCGAGGCGCTGCAGCTCGGCCACAACTACATCGGTACCGAGCACATCCTGCTCGGGCTGATCCGCGAGGGCGAGGGCGTCGCCGCCCAGGTGCTGGTCAAGCTCGGCGCCGACCTCAACCGGGTCCGCCAGCAGGTCATCCAGCTGCTGTCCGGTTACCAGGGCAAGGAGGCCGCCCCGGCCGGTGGACCGGCGGAGGCCGGCCCCAGCAGCTCGCTGGTGCTCGACCAGTTCGGTCAAAACCTGACCCAGGCCGCCCGCGAGGGCAAGCTCGACCCGGTCATCGGTCGCGAAAAAGAGATCGAGCGGGTCATGCAGGTGCTCTCCCGGCGTACGAAGAACAACCCGGTCCTGATCGGCGAGCCGGGCGTCGGCAAGACGACGATCGTCGCTGGCCTGGCCCAAGACATCGTCCGCGGCGACGTCCCCGAGACGCTCAAGGACAAGCAGATCTACACGCTCGACCTCGGCGCGCTCGTCGCCGGGTCCCGCTACCGCGGCGACTTCGAGGAGCGCCTCAAGAAGGTGCTCAAGGAGATCCGTACTCGCGGCGACATCATCCTGTTCATCGACGAGATCCACACCCTCGTCGGTGCGGGTGCCGCCGAGGGTGCTATCGACGCCGCCAGCATCCTGAAGCCGATGCTGGCCCGCGGCGAGTTGCAGACGGTCGGCGCGACGACACTCGACGAATACCGCAAGCACCTCGAAAAGGACGCCGCGCTGGAGCGCCGGTTCCAGCCGATCCAGGTCGAGGAGCCCTCGGCCGCTCACACGATCGAGATGCTCAAGGGCCTGCGCGACCGCTACGAAGCGCACCACCGGGTCACGATCACCGACGAGGCGCTGGTCTCGGCGGCGACGCTGGCCGAGCGCTACATCTCCGACCGGTTCCTGCCCGACAAGGCGATCGACCTGATCGACGAGGCCGGGTCGCGG
>JBKOYM010000025.1:0-5420 GCA_046725375.1 Actinomycetota bacterium | reverse complement strand
CACCAGTCCTGCTCGGCGAGCCAAGCGATCACGGCGCACAGGTCGACTTGCTCTCGCGCCGGATACTCGTCGGTCGCGTCGCCACCGGACGAGCCGGTGCCGCGCAGGTCGAGCCGGCACACCGCATAGCCGTACTCGTCGAGAAGCCGTTCGTACTCGTTCGCATAGCCGCTGGTCAGGTCGTCCTTGCGATAGGGCAACGCCTCCAGCAGACACGGCTGGGGCCCGGCCGACTCCGGCGGCAGATACAGCGATGCGGCGAGCTCGACGGCGTCGTCCATCGGGATCCGGACCTCGCGCGGACTCATCGGCCGTGCTCCCGGAGCAGACGAGCCACCGCGTCGGCCGGCAGTCCCTCCTGTCGATTGCCGCTTCGCCCGACGACGGTCGGCGACGCCAGCATCGAGTTGAGCACCGCCTCCTCTGATGCGTCGACGACGGCCTCGAACAAGGGGTCGAGCGCCCGATTGGTCGCCGTCGGAGGGCTGATCCAGGTGCCGTCGCGTCGCATCCGGGCGCCGGTCGCCGCCGCCATGAAGATCTCTCCGCTGCCGTTGTGCGCGACCGAGCCGGTCCGGGCGAGCCCGAGGCCGATCCGCCGGGCGAGCCGGGAGCAGCCCGCGCCGTCGACCGGGGCCTCCGTCACGACGATGCCGATACACGACCCCGCAGGCGGCCGGCCGGCGCCCTCGTCCGGCGGCAGCAGCCGCCCCACCGGCACGCCATCCACCGTCAGCCGCTCGCGTTCACCGAAGTTCGTCATCAAGAGCACACCGACCGTGTGGCCGTCCGAGGCGATCCGGGACGCCGTGCCGATGCCGCCCTTGAAGCCGAGACAGCTCATGCCGGTGCCCGACCCCACGCTGCCTTCGGCCGGTGGCTCGGTCGACCCACGCGACGCCAGCGCCGCGTCCCATGCCGCGTCGACGTCGTTCCGTACGATCTGCATCCGGCGAGCGTCGTTGAGGTACGAGTCGTCGCACTCGCCGACGACCGGGATCACGAAGTCATCGGCGACCCGCGGCTCTCGCTCGAGCATGCCCTCGCAGGCGGCGTCGTAGACCCGACCGAGCTGCAGCGTCGACGTCAGGAAGATCGGCGTCTCCAGGCACCCCCATTCGGCGGCCGTGATGAAGCCCGTGCACTCGCCGGCGCCGTTGAGCACCGCGCCGCCCGCCGGCACGCGTGCGTCGAACGCATCGTCGGCCACGACGAGTACGGTCACGCCGGTGCGAGCGACTCCGCGGCCCTCCGGAGGGTCCGGCTCGTCGCGCCATACGGTCGTGTGCCCGAGGCCCACTCCGGGGACGTCGAGCACCGAGTTGGTACGGCCTGACGGAAGCGTCCCAATATTGATTCGCAAGTCAGCAGCGCGTGGCATGTGGGCATCCTGCCGTACCGCTGGGACGATGCCCAGGTGCCAACGATTCCGGTGGTGTGGTCGCCGCGGACGCGGCTGCATGTCGCGGGCGGGGAGATTTGGGTCGGTGTGCGCATCCCGGGCACAGAGCTGCCGCGTCGGGTGGATCTGATCCGAGACACCCTGGTCGGGTCCGGGCACCGTCTGGTCGAGGCCGAGCCCCATGACGACGAGGCGCTGCTCGCGGTCCACGACGCCGCACTCGTCGAGCACCTCCGGACCGTCTATCCGACGTGGATCGAGGCCGGCTTCCTCGACGATCCGGGTCAGGACCGGGTGGTTCCGTACGTCTTCCCGACCACCGGGATGCTCGGGCCGCTGCCACGGCACGACGCCGCGGCTGTCCATGCGCGGGCAGGCCTCTACGCGTACGACACGATGACTGTGCTCGGGCCGGGCACGTACGACGCCGCCCGAGCCGCGGTCGACTGCGCCCTGACGGCTGTCGACCTCGTCGCAGCGGGCGAGGCGGCGGCATACGCGCTGTGCCGGCCGCCAGGACATCACGTGACCCGTTCGGCGTACGGCGGTTCCTGCTATCTCAACAACGCGGCCGTCGCGGCCCAGGCGCTTCGGTCGGCCGGTCACGACCGGGTGGCGATCGTCGACATCGACGCCCATCACGGCAACGGGACCGCGGCGATCTTCTACGAACGCGGCGACGTCTTCTACGGCTCGGTCCACGTCGATCCGGGTGCCGGATGGTTCCCGCATTTCGTCGGATTCGCGGACGAGCGGGGCGCGGGCGACGGCGCCGGCCACACGATGAACGTCCCGCTCGCTCCCGGCAGCGGCGATGCCACATGGCTCGCCGCGGTGGCCAAGCTGGCTCGTGCCGTTGACGCCTCCGGAGCAAGCGCCCTGGTCGTGTCGCTCGGGGTCGACGCGGCCGCGGACGACCCTGAGAGTCCGCTGCTCGTGACCGAGGACGGGTACGCCGCGGCCGGCCAGATGCTCGGCGATCTCGGCGTGCCGAGCGTGGTCGTCCAGGAGGGCGGCTACCACCTCGAGTCGCTCGGCGGGCTGGTCGCCGCGTACCTCGGGGGACACGGGGCGGGCAACTGAGGTCGGCACTGTCGGCGGCGCGCCGTACGCTCGATCTCATGAGACCGGTCTCTGAGCTGTCCCGCACGGTCGCGCCGTTCGACATGCGCGCCGACTTCGAGCCGTCCGGCGACCAGCCGGAGGCGATCGACCAGCTGGAGGTGCGGGTCAAGGCCGGCACCAAGGACAACGTGCTGCTCGGCGCGACCGGCACCGGCAAGACCGCGACCGTGGCCTGGCTCGCCGAGCGGGTGCAGCGGCCCATCCTCGTGATGCAGCCCAACAAGACGCTGGCGGCTCAGTTCGCCAACGAGCTGCGGCAGTTCTTCCCCGACAACGCGGTCGAATACTTCGTCTCGTACTACGACTACTACCAGCCCGAGGCGTACGTGCCGCAGACCGATACGTACATCGAAAAGGACTCCTCGATCAACGAAGAGGTCGAGCGGCTGCGGCACTCGGCGACCTGGTCGCTGGTGAGTCGGCGCGACGTGATCGTGGTGGCGACCGTGTCGTGCATCTACGGTCTCGGGTCGGCCGACGAATACATCCGGCAGATGCTCCACCTCAAGGCCGGCGCGGAGATGGATCGCGACCAGCTGCTGCGCGACCTGGTGGCGATCCACTACAACCGCAACGACATGGCCGGCAGCCGCGGCACGTTCCGGGTCCGGGGCGACACTCTGGAGATCTTCCCGGTCTACGAGGAGCTGGCCGTGCGTGTCGAGTTCTTCGGCGACGAGATCGAGCGGCTGATGACGCTGCACCCGATCACCGGTGAGGTCGTCCGCGAAGACACCGAGACATACATCTCGCCGGCGTCGCACTACGCGGCCGGGGGCGATCGCATGGAGCGGGCGATCCACGGCATCGAGGCCGAGCTCGAGGAGCGGCTAGCCGAGCTCGAGAAGCAAAACAAGCTGCTCGAGGCGCAGCGGCTACGGATGCGCACGACCTATGACATCGAGATGATGCGCCAGGTCGGAGTCTGCTCCGGCATCGAAAACTACTCGCGGCATATCGACGGGCGCGAGGCGGGCGAGCCGCCACACTGCCTGCTCGACTACTTCCCCGAGGACTTCCTCCTCGTCATCGACGAGTCACACGTGACCGTGCCGCAGATCGGCGGCATGTACGAGGGGGACATGTCGCGGAAGCGGACCCTGGTCGAGCACGGCTTCCGGCTGCCGAGCGCGATGGACAACCGGCCGCTGCGGTGGGAGGAGTTCACCGACCGGATCGGGCAGACCGTTTACCTGTCGGCGACGCCGGGACCGTACGAGATGAGCCGGGTCGACGGCGTCGTGGAGCAGATCATCCGACCGACCGGGCTGGTCGACCCCGAGGTTGTCGTCAAACCGACCAAGGGACAGATCGACGACCTGATCCACCAGATCCGGACCCGGACCGAGCGCCAGGAGCGGGTGCTGGTCACGACGCTGACCAAGAAGATGGCCGAGGACCTCACCGACTACCTGCTCGAGGCCGGTGTACGGACCCGCTACCTGCACAGCGAGGTCGACACACTCCGCCGGGTCGAGCTGCTGCGCGAGTTGCGGCTGGGCGAGTTCGACGTGCTCGTCGGGATCAACCTGCTCCGCGAGGGCCTTGACCTGCCCGAGGTCAGCCTGGTCGCGATTCTCGACGCCGACAAGGAGGGCTTCCTCCGGTCCGGCACGTCGCTGATCCAGACGATCGGCCGCGCCGCGCGCAACGTGTCCGGCCAGGTGATCATGTACGCCGACGACGTGACGCCGTCGATGGAGAGCGCCATCGACGAGACCAACCGGCGGCGTGCCAAGCAGGAGGCCTACAACCAGGCCCATGGCGTCGATCCGCAGCCGCTGCGCAAGCGGATCGGCGACATCACTGACATGCTCGCCCGCGAGGACGCCGACACCGAGGCGTTGATCGGGTCCGGTCGGACACAGAGCCGAGGCAAGGCGCCGGTACCGAGTCTCGGAAGCAAGGCGGCGAAGGAGTCGGGTCGCCATACGGCCGATCTGGCCCACCTCCCGTCGACCGACCTCGCCGACCTGGTCCGCCAGCTCACCGAGCAGATGCATGCCGCGGCGGCCGAGCTGCAGTTCGAGGTCGCGGCCCGGCTTCGGGACGAGATCGCCGAACTCAAGAAGGAGCTGCGGCAGATGATGGCGGCCGGGGCCCGTTAGCTCGGGTCCTTCTCCGTCCGGTTACGGCGCAAGATCGCGTCCCGGAGGCGCCTGGCCCACGCGTACCGACGGACGAAACGAGACACCGCTCGTCGCAACGCCGAGCGATCGAGCCTGTACTCAGCCGCGTCGAGGCGGACGTGGAGCCGGCGATTGACGGCCCGGAGCTCGTCAAGCCGGCGTCGGGTCTCGCGCAGCTCGCGGCGGGCTTCCTTGGTCGCGGCGGCCTGCTCCTGCCGGGCCAGTCGCAGGTCCTCGGAGCGTGCGACGAGCCCCGCGACCGCGGCGAACGCCGTCTTCAGCACCTCGTCGTCGCCGACATCGTCGACCGCCTTGGGCTGGTCGGTGTCGGTGGGCGCGGACACCCGACGAAGGTCATCGAGATCGCCGACGACGTCGAACCCGTGGTCGCGGACCGTCTCGATGAGCTCGTGAGCTCGCTCGGACAGCGGAGCGAGTTCGTCCGGTTCGACTGTGATACGACGGCTGTCCTCGCGCTGGGCCAAGATCTGGGGCGCCAGGAAGTGCTTTACGTGGGCCCGGTAGGCGTCCCAGTCGACATCGGACGCCGCGGCGTTGAAGCGTCGCAAGAACGCCGACTCGACCACGCCGAGCGACTCGTTGGAGCGGGGTACGTCGGTGCTGCAGCTCGCCGGGTCGACGCCGACGACGGACGCGAACCGCTCCCACAACAGGGTCGGCGGCGCACCGCTCGGCGGGACCGTGACGACATGGACCTGCTCCGGGGGGAGCCTCTCCGCCCAGGCGAGCAGCCCAGCGCCGGT
>JBKOYM010000142.1:0-19552 GCA_046725375.1 Actinomycetota bacterium | reverse complement strand
CGAGGTAGTCGCCTGGGTAGACTCCGGCATGCCGGATCTCGACTCACTACCCGCGGCCGACCATCAAATGCTGGTCGAAGCACTCCGGGAGGCGGTGTCGGCCGGCCCCGCTGGATTCGTCGACGACTGGTTGGCCCTGGTCCGGCAGTGGGGGTTCTCCGTCGACGACATCCCCACACCCACCCGCATCATGCTCGCCCGCGACGACACCGGCGTGCCCGCCAGCCACGGCGACTGGTATCTCCAGCACCTGCCCGCCGGCGAACTGCTCTGGGTCAACGGCGGCCACTTCGGCCCCCGCGACGAACCCGAGATGCAACTGATGGCCTGGGTAGGCGGCACGACAGACTAGCTTTGGCCTGGTTGCCGTCGCCCCAAGCAGACTGTCGGAAGGTACTGCGTCTGTCCTTGACCTATCGGTCCGGATCATCCGGTGCAACGGTGGGCACATCCGCGCGGGCGTCGACGGGTTGAGCTAGGCCTCGCTCGACGATGACGGCTTCGCCGTAGCGGTTGCGGAACGCGGTGATCGCCTCCGCGATCGGGTTCGCGAGAAAGACCAGGACAGCGTTCCGCTCGACGTCGATGTCGAGGTCGTAGCGATGTCCGGGCACGCCGGGGAGACTGAACTTCCCCGCCCTCGCGAGCTCACGGTCGTCGCCCATCCGCTGTTCCAGCTCCTCGAGTTCTGCCCACGAACGCTCACAAGTCACCGCCTGCAGAAACTCCGGATGAGAAGAGTCACGAGCGAGCTGCTCAACCTTCCCACGGGCATCCCGGGTAAACGCAACCTTGACCGTGCCCGTGCTGTCATCGATCCACAGACCCGCGAAGCTGTCCGGCCACAGCCGGCGCGCGGACACCTCCAGCCCCGACGCGGCCTCTCCCAACAATCGAGCATCCTCAACCGGCACCTCGCCCGTCGGGTCCGGTACAGCCTCACAGGCCGGATCCGCCGACGCCGAACCAACCACTCCACCAGCACTCGACGCCGGTCCCGCCGAGGGATGAGCCGCTTCGTCAGCATCACTCACCGGCGGGTCCGTTGTTGAGGTCCCACACGCCACCACAGGTGCAAGGAAGAACGCGACAACCGCCGTACGGACCCTCAGAGACTCCATCGTACGATATGACGCGCCAGACCGCACGCAGGTTGCCTGCTCCTGGTCCGTCGACGGCCCTCGGGATTCTCGCCTATGCCCCTGCCTCGCTGGAACCACCCACCGCGAACGCGGGCGAATGCCGGCACCAGTCGCGCTGGCGTCCGTAAGGACGATTGCGCGGCATTATGCACACCATCACCCGCCGGGCAGCCAGGTCCGGCTGGCGGAGAGAAGCCATCAAGCCCACTTCTTGCCCATGCTCTCCATGGTTGAACATCCTTCGCCGGGACCGCAGCCCCTGATCTTGGATGTCCGGCAAAGCGTCCCACCTCCACGTTCGCAACGAAGGGGTTAGGGGCGTACCGCTCTACGTGCCCTAACGAGCTGGGATCAGCAGGGAATCACGGGCAAAGGCCAGCCGAGCCGATGCCCGATCCCCTTATATATGTGGGAGAACGCCGTTACGGCTCATCTTCCAAGCTGGTGGTGCCGGATGATGGGCGGGGAGCGGCCGAGGCCTGGCAGGGATCAGCTGCCGGTTCTACGCTTCTTTCAGCACGCGGACGACGCGAAGCTGAGCCGAGGAAATCGCAGCCTTGACTCCTTCGGCCATCGTCTGCGCCCGCACCTCATCCTCAAAAAGCGCCACGGCGTGCGCCAAGGTGAAGTCCTCAGGCTCCTGGCCCCAGTAGCCGCGCACGAACCCCGGCTGCTGCCGCACCGTGTCGACGATGTGGGCCAGCTGCTCCGAGTCCAACGGGCCGTCGACCGACCACGTACCGATGACTGCAAACATAGGAACCTCCAAAGTCGTCCCCACCACTTATAGACAGTCGCTGGCGGCAAAACTCATCGCTGCGCCAGCGGGAACCACGCCGGTGCCGGGCTAAGTGCCGGTCTACGGGGTCGCATGAAGGCGCACACCCATTCACACAGACACCCAGCTCGCATGCTTACCAGGACGTCCAACCGCGACGGTGAGGCCCTTGACACGGGAGCGGTCAGACGCGAGTAAGCTCCTGGAGCTCGGTGTCGGGTCCCATCGGAGGTGTTCTACACCCCTGCTTGCCGTCGTTTCGCACCATGAACCGCACCACGGCGCGGGTCCTCGATTCCCGAATCAGCGCCACTCGACATCCGCCGGGTGTCGAGCGTCCGATGCCCTGATAAGGGAGAGGTCGCGACTTGCCGGGCATCTTGGCGGTATCCACCGGCAAAACGCTGTGCCGACCTGCGAAGACGCAGGACTCCGGCTAGCGCTTGCGGGAAGTTGTCGGACGAGTTTTGCGAGGTCTAGCGCCTTCACGCCAGGAAGGCGTGATGCACTGCCTGTCCGGTATGGGGACGGTTGCGTCATGGGTCCGAATGTCTGGGGCTACCTCGCCGCTGTATGGCGGAGTAAGTTGCCGAGAGGAGTCAGCTGTCGCTTCACGTGGGTGATCGGCTCGGGGGCACTCCGCTTGTGGTCGGCGTACGGCTGACGAACAAGAGGAGGGAGCTGCACCATGCGAAAGCAAACGATGCGCGTGGGCCTGGCAGCCGGTGCCGTGGTCGCGGTTGCGATCCCGGCATGGGCCACCGCCTCGACCTACACGGCCAATCCGCCGGTCAACGCGTCTACCCCGAGCCCGTTCACACCGTGCGCGGACGGCAACGATCCGGGTACGCCACCGGGAACGAACTTCCCCAACTCCGAGGTCGAGCCGTTCGTGGCTGTCAATCCGACCGACCCGGACAACATCGTCGGCGTCTATCAGCAGGACCGCTGGTCGAACGGGGGCGCACACGGCCTCGTAGCCGCCGTCTCCCACGACGGCGGGCAGACATGGCCGGTGCACTCGTGGGCGCACTTCAGCAAGTGCTCCGGGGGTACGACCGCCAACGGTGGAGACTTCGACCGGGCCTCCGACCCGTGGGCGACGTTCTCGCCCAACGGAGACGCGTACTTCATGAGCCTTTCCGCCAGTGCCGACCTGACAACCTCGGCCATGCTGGTGGCCAAGTCGACCGATGGCGGCGACACCTGGAGCGAGCCGACGACCCTGATCCGCGAGACGTCGGACTTCCACTTCAACGACAAAAACTCGATGACGGCCGATCCGACTAACAGCAGATACGTCTACGCCGTCTGGGACCGCAGCCGGTTCCCGAGCGAAAATGCCGACTTCAACGCGCTGCACTCGTTCGCCTTCCGCGGCGACATCTACTTCGCCCGGACCACCGACGGCGGCCAGACATGGGAGCCGGCGCGGGCGATCTTTGCCCCGAACGCGAACCTGTTCACGATAGGCAACCAGATCGCCGTCCAGCCGGATGGAACCCTGGTCGACATCTTCGCCCTGAGCAAGGGATCGGGCGTCCAGCCCTCGCCGAATCAGTTCTACGAGGCCGTCATCGTCTCCGACGACAAGGGCGGGCACTGGTCGCGGCCGATCAACATCTCCACCGATCAGTCGGTCGACGTACGTGACCCGGACACCGGCCAGAACGTACGTGCGGGCGAGGGACTGCCCGACATCGCCGTGGACCCGAACAGCGGAACCCTCTACGCCGTATGGGACGACGGGCGGTTCAACGGGGGTGCCTACGACGAGATCGCCTTCTCCCAGTCGACCGACGACGGGCAGACCTGGTCGCCACCGATCAAGGTGAACCAGACGCCGAGCACCATCCCGGTCGGCGACCGGCAGGCGTTCACCCCCTCCGTCCATGTGGCCAGCGACGGAACCGTGGGGGTCAGCTACTACGACTTCCGCAACAACACGCCGGCGCCGGGGCTGAACACCGACGCCTGGCTCGTCCACTGCCACTCGGCCTGCACGAACCCGGCCGGCTGGTCGGAGACCCACCTCGCAGGGTCGTTCAACCTCGAGCAGGCGCCGGTCGCGCGCGGCTTCTTCGTAGGTGACTACGAGGGCCTGGCCTCGATCGGCACCGACTTCCTGGCCTTCTTCGCGCAGGCCGGCCCAACGACAGGACAGAGCGACATGTACTCAGTCCGCGCCCACCCGTAAAGACACCCAACCGCTGCGCGGCCCCGGCCCGAACGGCCGGGGCTGCCCCCTGTCCACGTCGCGATCCACGATCATCGACTCCGCAGCGCCAACGTCGATGGCCATCAGGGACTTGACCTGGGACCAGGGAGCCGAGATGCGCGACTGGCAACAGATCAGGTCGCCACCGATATCGACATGTACTTCTGCGACCCGCACCTGCCCTGGCAACGCGGTGTCAACGAGAACACCAACGGCCTGCTGCGCCAATACTTCTCCAAGGGCAGCGACCTGTCGGTGCACACCGAGGCCGACCTCGACGCCGTCGCCGCCGAACTCAAGGACCGACCCCGCAGGAGACTAGGCTTCCGCAAGCCGATCGAAATCATCGGACCGTTGCTGTTGCGATGACCGCCAGAATCCGCCGATCGTCTAACGAACACTGCGCGCTCCAGATGGGAGCGCTGGTGGAGTCGTGCCTGCGGCACGGCTGCGGTGCGCGCGTCGACCTCGTGGGAGACGTGGAGCTCTTCAGCGAGTAGGCCGGCCGGGCGAACATCGTCTCCGGCCAGGCCGCGGATCTGGTCGGGTCCTGACGTGCCGACAAGACGGTCGTCTCCGTTCGTGCCGACGATGACCTCCAGCGCCTCGGATCCCGACGCCGTACCCACGGGCACCACAAGCGCCGCTACTGCGAGCACCTGCTTGTAAGGCAGCATGCGCTCAACTCAACGCTGTGCAATGCGATGCGTGAGCAGTGGCGGCTTCAGCCGACGATGGAGGCGGCGAAGGAGTACGGCGGCGAGCATCCAGACGAGTTCGGTGGCGTGTACTGGGCACGAGAACCAAGATGTGTCGTCTTCTTGGCGACCGCCCACCTGGACCGGCATCGCCGCGCGCTTCGGGAACGGGTCGCTCCGGCGTCGTCGATGAGGATCTGCTGTGGGGTGCGCTTGGGGATTACGGTGTTGCGGTGTCACCGCGGAAGGTGCGCCGGTAGGCCTGCGGCGAGATGGTGGTGGCCCGGGCGAAGTGTTGCCGTAGGTTCGCCGGAGTTCCAAGGCCGCTCTTGCGAGCGATGGCTGCGACGGGCTCGTCTCCGGACTCCAGGAGCTGCTGAGCGAGGCGGAGCCGCTGCGTGAGCAGCCACTGCAACGGGGTCGTGCCGGTCGCTTGACGGAAGCGGCGCGCAAACGTTCGTGGGCTCATGTGGGCGCGAGCGGCCAGGTCGGAGACCTCGATCGGCTGGTCGAGGTGGGCGAGCGCCCAGTCGAGGACGGCCGCCAGCGGATCCTCGCCCACCGGAGGTAGAGGCAGCCGAACGAACTGTGCTTGGCCGCCGTCTCGGTGGGGCGGGACGACCATCCGTCGCGCTACCTCGTTCGCGACGTCGGCGTCGTGGTCGGCACGGAGCAGGTGCAGGCACAGGTCGATGCCGGAGGCGGTGCCCGCCGACGTCAGCAGGTCACCATCGTCGATGTAGAGCACGTCTGGGTCGAGATTCACGTCGGGGAATCTGCGCGCGAAGTCGGAGGCCTGCATCCAGTGGGTGGTCGCCGGGCGTCCGTCGAGCAGCCCCGCTGCGGCCAGCAGGTATGCACCGCCACAGATCGAGGCGATCCGGGCGCCGCGCGCGTGCGCCCGGCGCAGCTTGTCGAAGACGCCGGGTGGTGTGTTCTCGAGGGATCGCGCCGTGCCCGTGACGATGACGGTGTCCGCCCATTCCAGCTGACGCAAGCCGTACCGGATCGTGACATCCAGGCCTGTTCCGCCGCCGGTGCGCACTCGCCCGGGACGTGCGGCGCACAAACGGAACTCGTACCACGGGTCGACCAGGTCGGAGCGATCGGTTCCGAAGACCTCGCACGTCACTGCGAGGTCGAAGATGGGCACGCCCTCGCTGACCAGGACTGCCACTCGGTGCGGTGTCGGAACTGCCATGGCAGTAATCTATCGTAAGCTGTCGATCTTGCCATTCTCTGATGGCTGGATTCTTTCCTACGCTAGATATGTGTCATCGAACGCACAGGCTGCAACCGTCTCGCCGCGAGCGCACCGGGTGTCCTATCCCGAGGGTGTGGCCCTCTATCTCGGCGCGGTTCTCGGCACCGGTGTGCTCGGGTTGCCGGCTCTTGCCGCGGACACGGCTGGGCCGGCCGCCCTACTCGCCTGGGGTGGAGTCGCACTGCTGTCCGCTCCGCTCGCGGCGACCTTCGCCGCCCTCGCGGCTCGCCACCCGGACGCGGGTGGCATCTCCACCTTTGCCCGGCGTGCATTCGGACGGCGCGCGGCCGCTGTCACAGGATGGTGGTTCTACCTAGGCGTTCCGCTCGGCGGGGTACCCGCGGCCGCACTGTTCGCCGGCGCCTACGTCGCTGCCGCGGTCGGTGCCGGCCACGCGACGGCAGTTGTGGCGGGCGGTGCGCTGTTCCTGACGGCTGTCATCGCCAATCTGGTCGGCCTGCGCCTGTCGGGCCGGCTGCAACTGCTCCTCTCCGGGCTCCTCATCGTCTTGTTGGTCGCTGCCGTGGCCTTCTCCGCGCCGCACGCGCAGTCGTCGAACCTGCACCCGTTCGCACCGCACGGGTGGGATGCGATCGCTCCGACTGCATTGCTTTTGGTCTGGTCGTTCACAGGATGGGAGGCCGTGACGCATCTCGCCGGCGAGTTCGCCCATCCGGCGCGAGACGTGCGCAGAGCAACGGCGACGGCCGTAGTGGCCATCGGCGTCCTATACCTCGCCGTGGCAGCCGCGACGGCTTTGATACTCGGCCCGGTCGCGGGCAGGACCGATGCACCGCTCGCGTTGCTCCTCAGCCAGGCCTTCGGCGGGTCCGCAACCTCGGTCGCCGCAGTCGTCGCGGTCGTCGTCACCTTCGGCACCATGAACACCTGGCTGGCGAGCTTCGCCAAGCTCGGTGCAGCACTCGGCCGCGACGGCGTGCTTCCCGCCTGGCTCGCCCACGGCAGCCGCGCCGGCGAAGTGCCCCGCCGCAGCCTCATCGCGGTCGCTGCCCTTTCCATGGCCGCACTTCTGGCACTCGGGATCGGCGGCCTTTCCGTGCGACCCGCCCTCTTGCTGACCACGGCCTGCTTCGTCGCCGTGTACGCCATCGCCGCCGCGGCAGGTGTGCGGCTGCTGCCTCCCGGCGCGGGTCGCCGCTGCGCCACCGTGTCACTACTGCTCGCTCTCGTCCTCGCCTGGACCGCCGGCTGGTACCTGCTCTGGCCCGCGACTCTCGCCGGTGGGGCTCTCTGGTACGTGGGATCCCGCCACCGGCAGCGAGACGACACGATAGTGCGATGACACAGTTGCGCGTGCTCGGTTCGGGCGACGCGTTCGGCAGCGGCGGTCGGCTCCAGACCTGCCTCCACCTCTCCACCCAGACGGCGGCGTCCTTCTGGACTGCGGAGCGACGAGCCTCGTGGCAGTGAAGCGCACCGGGCTCGATCCCAACGACATCGGGTGGGTGCTCCGACCACGCCAGCGGAGCTCCGTCGTACGCGCTGCGGTCGAGCATGCCGGCAAGACGATCGCGTACTCCGGGGATACGACCTGGACTGACAGCCTCGTCGACGCCTCTCGAGTCGCCGATCTGTTCATCTGCGAGGCGTACACCTACCAGCGAGACGTGAGGTATCACCTCAGCTACAAGCGGCTCCGGGCCGAGCGACACCGGCTCAGTTGCCGACGCATCGTTCTCACCCACATGAGCGCCGACATGCTGGCCCACGCGCCCGACGTCGACCTCGAATGCGCCGACGACGACATGGTCAAAGAGCTATACACGGATCGATCCGGGTCGCCGGCGCCGGTGGCGTCGCGACGTCGGGCGCCGATGTTGCGGCACTCATCTGGTGCCGACACGACCGCGGCCGATGCGACCCATCTGCCAGGTTCTCGATCCCACCAGCCTCATACTTGGCCAGCCACGCATGCAGCGTCTGCCTCGAGACCCCGAATCGGACGGTCGTGTCCTTGACCGTCTCGCCGTCACTGATCACCGCCAGCACGGCCTGATACCGCTGCTCCGCCACACTCATCTCCCGCATCTCGGGAGTGTTACGGATCAGCCGAAGCAACTGTCAACCATCAGCCGAAACACTGTCGCGCATCAGCCGAAGACGATCTGTCAGCCATCACCCGAGGCAACACACTTTCGCCGGTGGGGCGGGCGGGACTCGAACCCGCGACCCAGGGATTATGAGAGCCCTGCTCCCCATTGACTCCAGTCCACACCAGGCGACAGGAGTCTTCCTCTCTCCCACTCCAGCGTCGTCCAGCCACGGCAGTAGACGCCATTTGATTCCACAAGGGATTCCACGCCGGCCGCACCTGGCATGCTGCCCAGGCTGCCGAGCACGGGTCTCCTGATGGTCGGGCTCGCGGGACAGCTGACGGCGCCGGGCGGGAGTCCGCACGCATGAAGGCACCGACTGGGCCGACGTCACGAAGGCGAGCGCGGGTCATCTTTGGTGCCGGTCGTGCACGATCTGTGACGATCAAACCGTTAGCCGGCTGCAGCGCCGTCTCGTGGTGATTGCGCGATCGGCGGTCGGAGGTGCACGATGTGGGCCTGGCGTCATCAGTCCGGCAAAGCAGCACAACGGGGGAAGGGATCATCATGAGCTCACGCACTCGCATCGTCGTCGGCGCATCATTCCTCGTTGTGGCGGTCACGTCCATCGGACCGTTAGTCGGCGCCGAAGACGCCGACGATGCGAAGCGTCCATTCGTCACTAACAAGACGCCGCCGAACTCGCCGTCCACGTTCGAGTGCACCGCGACTGGCAACCCCTCCGCAGACATGAACCTGGACTGCGACGACCCGTTCCCGAACAACGAGCCGAATGTCGCCGTCGACCCCGACGATCCGCGGCACATGGTCGCGAGCTCCAACGACTACGGATCATGTTGCGACCAGTACTACACGACCTTCGACGGGGGGAGCACCTGGCAGACCGGGAACATGTCGACGCGGGGACCGAACGTCATCGGGAGCGACCCGATCACGGTATTCGACCCCAAGCACGAGACCGTCGTCCACTTGTCGCTCAACTTCAAGCTCTCCTCGGGAATACCCGCCACCAACGGTGACGTCGTCGCGTCCGTCTCGACCGACGGCGGCCTGACCTGGAAGGTGCCCACCGTCATCGGCCACGGCCTTGGCGCCAAATTGTTCTTCGACAAGGAGGACGCCACGGTCGACACAGACCCCTCGTCCCCGCACTACGGCCGGATCTACGTCACCTGGACCGCCTTCAACGGCGACGCTCAGCGCACCCTGTCCTCCCCCATCATGCTGGCGTTCAGCGACGACGGAGGAACCACCTGGTCGACACCCAAGGTGATCTCGGGCAGCAACCCGACCTACTGCACGTTCCAGACCAGCGGACCGGCCGGCGAATGCGACGAGGATCAAGGCTCCGCCCCCAGGGTCGCCCCGGGCGGCGACCTGTACGTGGCCTTCATGAACAGCCAAAACGCGGCGGCGTGGGAGCCCGGAGAGCAGTTCGAGAACCAGTACATGATCGTCAAGTCCACCGACGGCGGGAACACCTTCTCGGCCCCCAGGCACATCGTCAACCTCGAAGATGGTGACCGGGACTATCCGCTCAACGTCGACGGACGACAGACCCTGAGCGGGCTTCAGGTGCGCGTCTGGGGAGCTGGCACGTTGGCGATCGACCCCACCTCGGGCCGGCTCTATCTCAGCTACTCCGACAACAGCCTCGGAGTGCACGATGTGACCAATCCGATAACGCGCTCGGAAGCGTTCGTTGTGTCGTCGGGCGACGGCACAACGTGGTCGGCACCGACCTTGGTCGACCCCGACCCGAACGAGTCGTGGTTCCCCTGGATCGACGTCGCGCCCGACGGTACCGTGGGCCTGATCTACAACGACCGGCGGCCCGGCAACACCCACGTCGCTGAATTCGCCGAGGGGACACTGGGCGGCTTCACTCCAACCGTGGTGAGCCAGGCGACCTCGCACCCGAACGACTCCGCCTTCTTCAAGGCGGAGATCCCGGCCTGTCCTGACTGCGCGACCTTCCACGGCGACTACCTCGGCCTCGACTACGGCAGCAACGGCGTCGCGAACCTCGCATGGACAGACATGCGAGACCAGAGCCCAGACTTCGACGGCTTCCAGCAGTTTGTCTACTTCGCCCGCCGATAGCACCCGACAAGGTAGGAGCACAACCGCGAGCGGCCGATCTCGCTGGGCGGTGTGATATCGACCGACCACCGCGCGGGATCCGAATCCCTCACGCCTCCGGTTACAAGAGCAATCGCCCCCCGGGACTCTGATAGTCACCAAGCGTCAGGACTCCTCCAGCGAGCCTGGCACCGCGACGACGATGCACGAGTAGAACCGACCGAGTCCACGGCGCAACTCGACCGGCAGTCACGCGACCCGACGTACCCGTTCCAGCGGACCCGCGCGGCTCCGTATGGGGTCCGCATGCGTACGCGAGCTCGACCTCGAGGAGTCAACACCGTCCACCCGGCCGCAGATCGTACTCACAGTCCTCCCCAACCTTGCCGAGACAGGACTCTATTGATGTCGAGGGCGCGACCTTCGGGCGCGCCGGGCGGTCGGCCCGCTCGCTGCGGGCGGTACCTCCGGCCGATGTCCTCGCTCGCACCGACCGCCGCCCACGAGAGGGGCGTTAGACCCTAGCTGACTCTCCGTTCAGGCGGGCAATGTATCGGCATGACAGTCCGGCGATACCGCATGAGCACCATAGACCGGGCAGAGACCTTGGTCCGATTCCTCGACACCGATACCTCGTTCGTCGCCACCCGGCCGATCGGCTACGCCTACGCGCGAACCGTCGACATCAAGCATCCACCAGACCAGCTCCCCGACCGGATCGTGCAAGACCTTGATCCGTTCGCCCGTCTGGAAAACGTCTGGCAAGATGCGTAGCCGGGACCGCGCCAACCAGAAATGAACCTCCGGCCGCCGTCCTCGCTCGCGCCGCCCACCGACGATGAGGCCACGCCAGGACGGGGAACGCCATCCAGCAGCTCGCTTGCGGCAGCCAGGCAGCCGTCTGTGGCGAGGCCCCGCCTTTGTGGCTGGGAGTGCGGATCGCGGCAGGACGGCCTCGCCCTGCCCGCGCTCGGCCGGCGGGCGGCTCTCGACAGGGCCGCGGTGGCACCGAGCCCGACCGGTGGTTAGTGGGTTCGGCCGAGCACTTGCGCGCCGAAGCGCAACTTGCGGCCCGTCCCCTTGCAACGCCGGCAGCGCCGGTAGGCGTAGCGGTAGATTGCGCCCCGATGCTTGTTGGTGCCCTTGCAGCGCCGACAGTTGGTTAACGGGTGCAGCCTGATCGAGATCAGGTAGCCGACGGCGAGGACGGTGGCCACGACAAGTAGAACCGTCATTCCAGCACCACCCTTCTCTCCGCAGAGTGGCGCACGCCGTGGCGCTCGGACACGACCGCTGACGGCCCAATACCGGCGCCTGCAACTCGGCCGGCCGCCGGATAGCGCGTATCCGAGCGGAGTCGGCAGAAAGTCGGCAATGCTCCCGACATCGAAGGGTCAACGATGGCGAGGATCGACACCGAGCCCGGCTCGTATCCAGCGCCTTCACCACTGACCCATACTCGGCGGCGACTAGGAGCGGCCATGGCATGGAGGGGGTCAGGAGTCACCAGAAAGTCACCACGAGCCGTCGAGACCGGCCGACACCGGTTGACGCCAGTCAGCACGACGCCGCAGGTCAGTACAGACTCGACGATCCTTGGTGGAGCGATCATCAGCGTCCGGCAGTTCTGATAAGGAAGAGGTCCCTGGTTCAAGTCCAGGTAGGCCCACCCCACATACACCTAGGTCAACGGGGATCTTCCGTTTAACCGGCGGGCTCTGACCCGTCGGAATCCGGGACCTGCCGGTCTATCGGCTTATCCCCGGCCTTGATCGTGAAGACGGCAAAGACAGCACACCGATGCGCCTATGCGCCGTCCTGTCCGATCGCGTAGCGCAGCACCGTCATGCCGCCCTCGACTTGGGAGGAGATCGGGTCAAGCTTCACCGCAGTTCCGCCGGCGTGGTGGAAGAGGCGAACGCCGTCGCCGACGAGGACGGGCGCGACGTGGATGATGATCTCGTCCAGAAGGCCGGCCCGAAGAACCTGCTGGGCGACGTTGGCGCCCAAGATGACGACGTGGGCTCCCTTCGCCGTCTCCTTGGCGAGTATCACGGCGTCCTCGATGGCCAGGTCGATGAACTGGCCGGTGACGCCCTTCACGACGGGTGGTTGCGAGGGTGGATCGTGGCGTAGGACGAAGAACGGTCCTTGATAGGCACCGCCATAGAAGCCGGGTTGGAGGCGGTCCTCGACATCCTGCGTTCGCCGGCCCACCAACAACGCTCCCATCGACCCCACGACCTCATCAACCGTCGGGCTCGGCCCGCCATCGATGCCAAAGACCCAACCCATATCGTCGTTCGGTCCCGCGATGAAGCCATCGAGGCTCATCACCGTGTGCCACAGCACCTTGCCCATTCACGCGCTCCTCCGCATCGGATGCCCCATTATTGACCCGGGCACGGGCAGGGCAGCCGCCGTCAGCAGAAAGTCAGCACTACTCCTCAGGTCGACCGAGCAGAGGCCGCAACAACCAACAGCCGCCCCTGCGTAAGCCAAGCCGCCCGGCCACTGCCCGACACGCGTCGGCATCAGCGGGTGACCATGGCATGGAGGGAGTCACCAACACGGCAGCCGAGCTAGTCGGGGTCGGGCGTCTCGTCCGTCTCGTGGCGAGCCTCATCGAGTTCGCGCTTCTCATCGCGTCGCCGAGCCCGTGACGCCCACTCCTTAGCCTCTTCGGTGCGACCCCAATGGCCATGCTTGCGGGACATGTCCCGAGCACCGTCGTGCTCCGTCTTGCCGCGACCCAGTGCCATACCGACAGGCTAGCTGTGGGGGATCATCCGCGTGTCGGTGGACAGTCAGCGGTGCCGGTCTAACTGCCGGTCTACCGGGTCGCACAACGGCGCACATCCAGGCATGTTGACACCCGGGCTCGGACGCTCACGAGACGATCCAGCCGCGCAGGTAAGGCCCCTTATAAGGAAGAGGTCCCTTGTTCGGGAAAGCGCGACCGAGCGTAGGTTGATGATGTGGACAAGGTACCGCCCGAGATGGTTGAACAGGGCCGACTTGAGCCAACGATGCTGGCGGCCGAGGAGTACGGCGGCGACCACCCAGACGAGTTCGGCGGGGTGCACTGGGCCAGTGATCCGGTCCGTGTCGTCTTCTTGGCGACAGCACACCTGAACCGGCATCGTCTTCTTCTCATACCGTTGGTATGCAGCCACAGGCACCGAAGTGTTGTCAGTCGCGTGGCCGTCGGCTAGGAGGTACTCCGACTGCGGATTTGTCGGTGGGGCGGGCGGGACTCGAACCCGCGGCCCAGGGATTATGAGAGCCCTGCTCCCCGTTGACTCCAGCCCACTCCAGGCGACAGGAGTCTTCCTCTCCCCCACTCCAGCATCGTCCAGCCACTGCAGTGAACACCACTTGATTCCACGAAAGATTCCACGCCAGGCCCGGAACGTCGTGGGCTACCCGATCTCTGTTGAGGGAGGCCTCGTGGCGAGCGTCGAGGATGATGTGGCGTCGTTCGTGGCGGCGCGCAGGCGGGACCTGGTTCGTTTCGGCTTCATGCTGTCCGGGGACCATTCAGCGGGTGAGGACCTGGTGCAGGAGGCGCTGGTCCGCTGTTTGCCGGCCTGGGGTCGTCTGGATCCCCAGGGGGTGGAGGCCTACGTTCGCAAGGTGATGGCCCGACTCGCCTGGAAGGCCCGCCGGCAACCCCTCAACCCACGCTCACGACCCAACGACGCCGACCCAGGGCTGGCGGACATCGCCGAGGTTTCGGCCGAGCTGACCGACCTGCGGCGAGCAATCGCGAACCTGCCGCCCCAACAGCGGGTTGTCTTGGTTCTGCGGTACTGGCAAGACCTCAACGAAGCCGAAATCGCGCAGCTGCTCGGATGCCGCCAGGGCACGGTGAAAAGCCGGGCAAGCCGGGCCTATGCCCAACTACGTCATCAGCTGGGCTGGACCGACGACGTCGAGATCGCGGATAACCCGCCGGCGGCGGGGAAGGACGTTCCATGAACCAACCAGCAGACGACAAGGCAACGACGGTGCTGCGGGAACGCCTGGACCAGCTCGCGAGCAGCGTGGAGGGCGGCGACAACATCGACGGGGCCCAGCTGTACCGACAGGGCATGAGGCGCAGACGCCGACGCATTGCAGCCACCACGGGGCTGATCGCGATCGCCCTCGTCGTCGTGGGGGCTGCCATCGGAACGGCAGTCCGACAGGAAGCGTCCCCGGAACCGTCATCACCGTCGCCGAGCAGCGATTGTGAGATTCCCGAACAGTGGGTGCCAGCCATCGAAGCGGGGGCGCTCACCGAAGAGAAAGCCTGCCAGGAGCTCCAGCCCGGCGACCAGCAGATCCCGACCGCTCCCCATGTCATGCACAACCCCGGGGGGCCTAGCCTCGTGATCGAGGGCTGGCTGCACAAAGGGTGGCTCGCGCAATGCCGGAACGGCAGCTTCCCCCTCGGTGAGGGCTACAAGGACGCCGAGCTGTACTGCAACGCCGTCCTCAAGATCGCCGCCGGCGAGCTCGAGCCGACCCACATCTGTGAGCCCCAGGACTGCGGGAATCTCAAGCTGCTCTGGGCGTACGACGAAGCCGAACTCCGCGACCTCGCCCAGGGCGACTGATCGAGCGGGTCAGGGTCCTCGGCGATGAGTAGGCCGGGCAACGGTTTGGGAATCGGTTGCGTCCTCAATCTAGGCGACAGGTATGCCTGCACAGAAGCGGAATGCGCCATGAAGCGGTGTTGGTCGACAGCACGGAGCGCGGTACCCGCTGTAGCGGCAGTGTTGGTCCTGGCCGGCTGCGGACAATCCTCAGGCAATTCGGGCGCACAAAAGCCCACGAGCGCACCATCGTCGCCGCCATCTGGGGTAGCCGAGGCGCACGATCCTGAGGCCGAAGCCGGTTCTCCGGTCCCGCGATGCTCCACCGCCAACCTGTCCGCTCATGTCGTGGAGTTCGGATCGACAGGATCGGCGCCGTTCCTTATCGTCTCGCTCACCAATGAGGGCACCGCACCGTGCCACTTGCGTGGTTATCCAGCCATTGCGGCGACTGGTCGACTCGCGCATACACACGAGGAGCCATGTTCACTGGACATCGCCGTGCGGCGTGGATCGATCTACACGCGTCACGATCCGGGGCCCCGGCGAGTCAAGCTGGATTCGCACGGCAAGGCGTTCTTCACGCTGGGTACTGCCACCGGCTACAACGACCCCACATACGAAATCACACGCCTCACCATCACGCCACCACGCAATCACGGATCGCTCAAGCTGCGAGTCGCCATGCCGGCGAACGGACCAGCGAAGAAACCAATCCCACGGCGTCACCGCACTTCAGTCCACCCGGCCCACCGCGTGACGATGGTTTTGCCCATGGCTATCAACCGGAAACAACAGGTACCGATAGCGAACCATCGGACAACCACGATGAGACTTTGCCCAGGTCATCCCTGAAGGAGCGGGGCCGGTTAAGAGGACGTTATCGCCGGTTTTGGAGACCGGTGCTCTTCCGGTTGAGCTACTGCCCATCGGTGGTGAGGGGCAAGAATCATCCGGGATCCTCACCCCTCACCGGTCACGGGGGCGCTCTGCCTCGACCCGGGCTAGGTGACCGGGTAGCCGTCCACAGTGATCGGCTCTGTGAGCCGCCAGTCGCCGGCGTCATGGGTCAACTCGCACACAACTTCACGGGTGACCGGAACCGCGTATTGGCGCCAGTACGGGCCGCCGGCAGCGTCCTTCGTTGTGACCAGGCCGGTCACAGTCCAGTCGTCGCCGCCGTCACGGTCCGCGTAGAACCGGGAGCGCACGACACTCTCCGACGGGCCGCGCTCTGCGGCGCGGGCAAGCTCGGCCTTGCACGAAGTGATCGCGTCGTCGGCCGTGACCCGCGCCGGCTTGTCTCTGGCGGCGTTGGTGGTGTCGCTGCCGCAGCTGACCACAACAACGAGCGCGGCGGCCAGGGCCGGGACCGGCATCCGCCAGCTACGCGACCACCAAGCCGGCCGTGGTGTCAGATCCGTCATGGCGTCTCCCGGGTGTCGTTGGTCTCATCGGTCGTGTCCGGATGGTCGTTACGCGCGTCGCGGCGGTCCTGCGCGATGTTCACCCAGACCAAACTGGTGCCGACGCGGCCCGTGCGGCGTCGACGGCGCTGAGCGCGCGTCCCCGAGCGACTGGCTCACGTAGGCCAGCACGTTGCGCTCGTCGCTGCTGGACGGGCCGTCCCCGGCGGTCACGACGACGCCTCACGGCCGCTGCGTTCGACCTCGCCTAGTCGGCCGAGCCAGTAACGGACGCTCTCGTCGTCAGCGTCCGCAGTCGTCGCCAGCATCCCGAGCAGCCGCAGCGCATCCGACAGCCGGGAAGCCGCCTCAGCTGTCACGGCGCCGCCGCCGTGCGGGTGGTCGACATCGACGACGGTCGGCCCGCCGTCGCGACGGCTAAGCTAAGCCATCGTCATCTCCTGGCCCGAGGCGGGACTGCCGGTGCCGGCGGCTACCAGCGCGACGGTCTCGTCGAATTGTTCTGGCGGGCTCGATCCGCCATCTCAGCTTGCGCGTGACATCGGCAAGCTCAGCTAGATCCGACACCCGGCGACCCCCTGCTTGTAAGGCAGAAGCCGCTCAACGCTGTACAAACGAGCGGATTGAGCCTGAAACCGCCGAACGCAAGTCGAAAGTTATGGGCTCACTGATTGAGCTGGGTGCGGAACATAGTCACGGCTCGTTGTCGCCAGAACGGCTCGGCCGAGGGATACGTGGCCTATGTGTCGGTCGCGTCGCGGTTGTCGTCGAGTGGCGTCCGCCAGAGTGGTGTACGTGAGCCGGTGAGCTCAGCGGCGTCACCCTCTTTGCCGCGGTGGCGCTCGTCTTGCTCATCAGCTCGTCGAAGCGCTACGTGTGGAGGTTGGAAGTGGCCGCGACCGACCGGAGTTCGTAGTCGGTGTCGACGATGTCCAGGTCGGTGCCACGCGGTCGAACACGAGTTGCTGGAAGGGCGTCCTGGCGTGATACGCCCTGGCCGTCGTCCCACGATGAGCACCCATCCGACGGTCAGGGCTCATGGTCCGCTCGAGTGGCACCTCTTTGATGCATCTTGGGCGACTATCGGGCTCGGCTCGAGGTGACGGATGGACTCGATGATCCGAGGCATCCCGGCCGGCAACGCGCACGCGACAGCACCAAACACGCGCTCCGCGGCGGCTTCGTCGTACTGGGAGAACCGGTCGGTCGCCTGTAGGACCGCACCTTTCCCGGGGACGGGCGTGACGTCGACAAAGACGCCCGAGCGCCGCAGCACGTCGACTCCGCCAACCTTCTCCAACGCCTGCTCTGGGATGGACGTGAGCCAGCCGTAGCCCCGCAGGACCTCCGGGCTCTCCGCAAGACAGATGTCGAGCGGCCTGCCCAGCGCTCCCTCCAATGATGTCCCAGCGCCGCCACCCCCCTTCGTCGTCTGCGCGAAGGTCACGTCGGCCGCGTCGGCGAAGTCAACGGCCAGCGCATGCACATGGCGTTCCACATCCGCCGCAATGACGGCGGCGGATCCGCCGATCACCATCGACCATCGAGCTCGCGTAGACCAGCCCGGCTGCCCCGACCTCTCGCGTCGTCCGGTCCTCGATCCGCAGCCCGGCCTGACCGACCGGGTATTCGAACGACCCGACCAGTTGATCCCACGACCTGGCCTCGAGTGGAGCAGTCCAGTCGCGGCCCCCGGCCAACGTGGGCACCCCCGAACCGGACCACCCCGGTCTCGAGCGGGTTGCGATGCGGCGCGACCAACGGCGCCAGCCGCTCACGCACCTGGCCGAACCACCACCGCGCGGCCTCACCGAAGCTAGCACCCGGCGTCCGCGCCGTGACATCCAGTTCGAGCAGCACCGCATCCGGAGGCGGCTTGGCCGGAACCGGTGGCAGGTCATCCCACTCAGTCACTTCCTCAAACTCCTTCAGCCACCGGACGATCGGTGGATCGGGTCAAGGTGTGGACGCTCCTGGCACCCCCAGGGCTTCCATGAGGGTGAACCAGGCGCCCTGTCCGACGCCGACGTCGAGCTCGTCCCGTGTGAACAGTTCAGTCAGGACCTCGGTGGTGGGGGTGAGTCCGGCGGCCGCGGACCAGTGGACTGCTGCCTGGGTGGCCGCCTCGGGGTCGAGGAAGGTCTGGTCGATGTCCTGGTCGTGTTCGTCGAGATAGCTCTGCGTCGCGTCGCGGGCGATGCAGACGCGGAACCGCTGACCGGCTGGCGCCAGTCCGTCGACCCATACGCAGTCGCTGTCGAGGACGAACCCGACCAGCGCGGGCGCATCGGTGGTGGCCACCAGCTGGCTCAACACCACGTCGGCGGCGGAGTAGACGTCCTCTTCCCAGAATTCGCTGACCTGCCACGGGCCTCGCTGCTCACAACTGGCGGCGCCGTCGCTGACCTCGGCGATCACCTCCTGCTCATCGATCGGCTCGCTGGTCCGGGCGAGGGTGAACACACCCCAGTAACCCACGCTTATGCCTCCCTCAACGCTCGGGCTGCTCGTCAAACAGCGCTGGATACATCTGACGGATCGCCTCCAACGCCAACCCCGGTAGCGGATCGTTCGGGAACGCGGTCATTCCGGCCTCGACGCGGTTCCGCCAATCCTGGAGTCTCTCGACCGCGTCCTTGGCGTCATCAGTGCGGCCGACCAATGGGGCCATCACTGCCACAGCCACATCAGAGTTACCCGGGTCCACCCGTACCGGCATGTTCTTATCAAGTGAGTACGGCGGGGCCTTCATCGCATCCAGGATCAGGGTGGGGTCGGCCAGCCAGGCCAGCCCCTGCGGCACCGCCAGGTCGACGAACCAGTGCTCAAGATGGGTCAGGAAGGCCTCGATATCTGCCGGGTCGTCCTCGAAGTAGCCAAGGTCCCGCTTAAGACCGTTCGCCTGGTACAGCTCCCGCCACAACGGGCAGAAATACCCGGCCCGCACCGACAAGAAGTCGACCTTGAGGAACGGAACCGCGTGCCGGGGCCAGATCCGACCCCACACATCCACCAGCGGTGCCGGGCACACATCCACACCCCACCCCGAGGAACGGTACCCCTCCCAGGGGCCGTTCTCCTCCCACTCCAACACCAGCCCACCACCGTGCCCAACTTCCCGGCGGTAGCTTCGGCCGGCCTAATGAACCCCTGAGCTTTGGCCATCTTCCGGACCCGAGCCGCCACCATCGGGTGCATCTTGACAGCCATCACACCACCGGTACCGGTACCGGGATAGGCACCGGAAGCGGAAGCACCGGATCTTCAGGCTCGTCGGGGGGTGAGCCA
>JBKOYM010000109.1:0-14463 GCA_046725375.1 Actinomycetota bacterium | reverse complement strand
GCCTTGAGCCCGGCCACGACACCGGCAGCCCGGAACCCCTTGGCAGCGGTGACGCTCACGCGTCCTCCTCTTCCATCGCGCTCGCATGCCCCCGCCTAGCTCGCCACCTCGGCTTTGCGCGCATTTCCGTCACGGCCGCGCTCCGCGATGACGCGGATGTGCGCAAAATCGCCGGCGTCCGCACCAGAGCGCTCACGGTGCCACTCCCACGGTTGGGAGTCCCGTGGTCTCCGCAAGGCCGAGGGCGAGGTTCATCGACTGGATGGCGCCGCCGGCGGTGCCCTTGGTGAGGTTGTCCTCCGCGCCGACGGCGACGAGTCGACCGGCGTGGCTGTCGGCGGCGACCTGGAGATGGACCTGGTTGGCGGCGAGTACGGCCTTGGTCTCGGGCCAATGGGCCTCGGGCAGCAGCCGTACGAAGGGCTCGTCGGCGTAGGCCTTCTCGTACGCGGCCCGCAACTGACCCTCGTCGACGCCGGCCCGCAGCGGTGCGGTACAGGTGGCGAGGATGCCGCGACTCATCGGCGCGAGGATCGGCGTGAAGGAGACCTTGGGGTCGATGGCACCGGCCGTCCGGAGGTTTTGCTCGATCTCGGGGATGTGGCGATGGCCGCCGCCGACCGCGTACGCCGCGGCGCCGCCCATGACCTCGCTGCCGAGCAGATGCGGACGCAACGCCTTGCCGGCCCCGGACGTACCGGTCACCGCGACCACGACGATGCCGGTCGGGTCGACGAGGTCGTCCGCGATCGCCGGCAGCAGCGCCAGCGTCGTCACGGTCGGGAAGCAGCCCGGCACCGCGATTCGCTTGGCGCCGGCCAGCACGGCCCGCTGCCCCGGCAGCTCGGGAAGGCCATACGGCCAGCTGCCGGCGTGCGTCGACCCGTAGTAGTGCTCCCACGCGGCCGGGTCGGTCAGCCGGAAGTCGGCACCGCAGTCGACGGCGACCGTATCGGCTGGAAGATCGGCCGCAACGCTCGCCGACTGACCGTGCGGCAGGGCGAGGAACACCACGTCATGGGCGGCGAGCGCATCGGGTGTGGTCGGCTGCAGTACGCGGTCGGAGAGCTCGACAAGATGCGGGTGGTGATCCGCGAGCGGGGTGCCGGCGCTGTCACCGGCGGTCACCGCGCCGATCTCGACAGCGGGATGTCCCGTGAGCAACCGGAGTAGCTCTCCCCCGGCGTACCCGCTCGCGCCGGCAACGGCCACGCTGTGCGATTGCATATGCAGAAGTCTGCATGATCATGCAGGCGCGACGCAACTCGTTTTCGTATCGGGGTGGCCCGGTCAGTCGACGCAGAGGCAGAACGGGTGGCCGGCCGGGTCGAGGAACACGCGGAAGCTCGTACCCGGTTGGTGGTCGGTCTTCGTGGCGCCGAGCTTGGTCACGGCGGCTTCACCCTCGTCGAGGTCGGCAACCATCACGTCGAGGTGCATCTGCTGCGGCACGTCCTGACCGGGCCAGTCCGGGGCGCGATAGTTGTCGACCTGCTGGAACGAGATGCAGTCGCTGTTGTCCTCGGGCCGGATCTCGGCCCAGTCGTCGTCGATCTTGGTCTTCCACCCGAGGAGCGCGCCATAGAAGGTCGCGAGGGCACCGGGATCGGGGCAGTCCATGACGAAACCCGGGTAGCGTGCGATGGCAGTGTTGTCACTCATGCCGAGCACCGTAGCTCCGGTTCCGGACAATCCGATTCCTGAACCGGCGGCGAAGCGGCCCGGATCTCCCCACGGCCCGCTGTACCTTGCTCAGTAAGACGCCCACGGACGAACTCGAGACACCGACCACTCGTACGGAAATGTATGGCGATGACACGACTCCCGCCGCGGGCGCACGGCGCATGACCCGCGACGCCCACGCGTACTGGCTGGCCGAGCCCGGTCGCGGCGAGATCAGGCCGGTCAGCGTGCCGACGCCGGCGAAGGGCGAGGTCCTCGTGCGGGCCGTGTGCTCCGGGATCAGCAAGGGCACCGAAACGCTGGTCTTCCGGGGCGCCGTGCCCGAAAGCCAGTGGGGCACGATGCGGGCGCCTTTCCAGGACGGCGACTTCCCGGCGCCGGTCAAGTACGGCTACCTCAGCGTCGGCATCGTCGACGAGGGGCCGGCCGGACTCCGAGGTCGCGCCGTGTTCTGCCTCTACCCGCACCAGACCGTGTACGTCGTGCCGGCCGCCGCGGTCGTCCCCGTCCCGGACGGCGTGCCCCAGACCCGCGCCGTGCTCGCGGGCACGGTCGAGACGGCGGTGAACGCCCTGTGGGACGCGGCTCCGCTGATCGGCGACCGGATCGCCGTGGTCGGAGCCGGCATGGTCGGCTGCTGCGTCGCCCGACTGCTCGCGGGGTTTCCCGGCACCGAGGTGACGCTGGTGGACGTCGACGCCGGCCGAGCCGATATCGCGGCCGCCCTCAGCGTCGACTTCGCCCGGCCGTCCGAGGCGACCGGCGGCCGAGACCTCGTCGTGCACGCGAGCGCGACCTCCTCCGGGCTCCAGACCTCGCTCGACCTCCTGCGCCGCGAGGGCACGGTGATCGACCTCAGCTGGTACGGCGACACCCAGGTGCACCTGTCCCTCGGCGGCGCCTTCCACTCCCAGCGGCTCGGCATCCGCGCCAGTCAGGTTGGTACGGTCGCCACGCCTCGACGCGAGCACCGCACGACATCCGAGCGGTTGGCGCTGGCCCTGGATCTGCTGCGAGATCCCGCGTTCGACGCACTGATCACGGGATCGTCCCCATTCGCCGATCTCCCCGAGGTGATGGCAGCGCTGGCCGACGGGAGGATGTCGGCACTGTGTCACACGATCAGCTACAGCGAGGATTGAGCCATGTACACGGTCACGGTGCGCGACCACCTGATGGTCGCCCACAGCTTCCGCGGTGAGGTGTTCGGCCCCGCGCAGCGACTGCACGGCGCGACGTTCCTTGTCGACGCGACCTTCCGGCGACCGGAGCTGGACCCAGACGGCATCGTCGTCGACATCGGCCGGGCCGCCGAGCAGCTTCACGCGATCCTCGCGCCGCTCAATCACCGAAACCTTGACGAACTCCCCGAGTTCGAAGGGATGAACACCACCACCGAAGTCCTCGCCAAGGCCATCGCCGACCGGCTGGCCCAGTGCGTTGAGCACGGTGAGCTCGGCGAGACGGCGCGTCGCGTGACCGGTATCGAGGTGACATTGCACGAGTCCCATGTGGCCTGGGCGAGCTACGAGCGTGCGCTATGAACACCGTCCACATGGTGGTTCCGGCCGATCTCGACGACCCGCTGCATCCCACCGGCGGCAATGTCTACGACCGCCGGGTCAGCCAGGGACTCGGTGCGATCGGCTGGTCGGTGCATGAGCACCGGGTCGCCGGCTCCTGGCCGTCGCCGGACGCGGCGGCGCGCACCAGTCTCGCGGGTGTCGTCGCCGCCCTCCCCACCGACGGGCTGGTCCTGATCGACGGCCTGATCGCCTCGGCAGTCCCTGACGTACTAGCGCCCGAGCGCGACCGGCTTCGGATCGCGACCTTGCTCCACCTGCCCCGGGGCGTGGTCGACCCAGCGGCCAGAGCCGCCGAACGCATCGTGCTGGCGGCATCTGTCGCCGTGATCACGCCCAGCCGCTGGGCACGGCAGTGGGTGCTCGACCAGTACGACCTCCCGTCTGACCGGGTGCACGTCGCCGAGCCGGGTGTAGAGGTGACGAGCTCCACGTCGGGTACGCCCGGCGCGAACCGGCTGCTGAGTGTCGGCGCCGTGACACCGCACAAGGGCCACGACCTGCTCGTCACGGCGCTCGCCGAGCTCGACGATCTGTCCTGGAGCTGTCAGGTCGTGGGGGCACTCGACACCAACCCGGACTTCGTGGCCGAGGTCCGCCGGCGCGCGCAGCACGTCGGTGTCACTCGGCGGCTGAGCCTTCGCGGTCCGCTCACCGGCGACGAGCTCGACGCGGCGTACGTCAGCGCGGACGTCCTGGTGGTGAGCTCGCGCGCTGAGACGTACGGCATGGTCGTCGCCGAGGCGGTGGCGCACGGCCTGCCCGTGATCGCGACGTCGGTGGGCGGCGTGTCAGAGGCACTCGGCCATGACGCGGACGGGCGCCGTCCCGGCCTGCTGGTGCCGCCCGGCGATGCCACCGCACTCGCGGCCGCCATCCGCGCCTTCGTCACCGACAGTTCGCTGCGGAGCCGATTGCGCAGGTCGGTTGCCGACCGCCGCCGGAGTCTTCCGTCGTGGTCCCACACCACGGCTCGGGTCGCCGGCGCCCTCGCCTCGGCCCGTCGTTCGCCGACGGATGAACCGAGCGACGCTCATTTTCGTATCACTACCAAGACGTGACCGCACCTCGCGAAGGGAGTACCGACATCAGCAGGACGCAGCTCTCGCTGGTACGCCTCGCGATCGGCGCTGGCATTCTCGGCATCCTCGTGGTCTGGATGGGCGCGGCGCCGTTCCGCATCGCGCTCAGCTCCGTCACGGTCGGGGCACTGGCGCTCGCGATCGTGGTCACGGCGATGACCACACTCTGCGCCGCGTGGCGCTGGAACCTCGTCGCCGACCGCCTCGGGATCAAGCTGCCGCTGCCGGTCGCCGTCGCCGCGTACTACCGATCGCAGTTCCTCAACGCCACCCTGCCCGGCGGGGTGCTCGGCGACGTCCATCGCGGGGTACGACACGGCCGCGACATCGGCGCCGTCGGTCGGGGACTGCGCGCCGTCGGGTGGGAACGCGCGCTGGGCCAAGTCGTGCAGGTCACACTCAGCGCTCTGGTCCTGCTCGTGCTGCCGTTTCCGGCACGCACGGCCCTCCTGGTGATCGCGGCCGTGACCGCGACGGCTGCGGCCGCTGTCGGTGTCCTCTTCTGGATGGAGCGACCGCACGCTCGCGGTGCCCTTCCGCGGGCCGTGTCCACCGTCACCGATGATCTGCGGCAGCTGGTGCGGGTACCTCGCGCCGCCGCGGGGATCGTGGTCGCCTCGACCGGGGTCGTGGTCGGCCACGCCGCGATCTTCGTGGTCGCCGCCCGTGCCAGTGGCGTCTCGACATCCCTCGACCGGCTGCTTCCCATCGCGCTCACTGTGCTGGTGGTCTCCGCGGTGCCGACGAACATCGCCGGATGGGGTCCGCGCGAGGGCGCCGCGGCGTGGGCCTTCGCCGCAGCCGGACTGGGCGGGGCTCAAGGAGTAACGACTGCGGTCGTCTTCGGCGTACTGTCCCTAGCCGCCACCTTGCCGGGTGCGGTCGTGCTCATCGTCGGTGGGCCACGACGCTTGGCACCGCCCGTCATGCCAGACACTCCGACTCCCGAGCTCGCGCAGGTGTCGCATGGCTGACCGTCCTTACACCTTGCTGAGCTGTGCGATGTCGATCGACGGCTTCCTCGACCGCGCTGAGGGGCCACGGCTGGTGCTCTCCAACGATGCCGACCTCGACCGTGTCGACGAGGTACGCGCGGGCTGTGACGCGATCCTGATCGGTGCGGCCACGGTGCGCAACGACAACCCTCGGCTCGTCGTGCGATCGGCCAGTCGGAGGGCGCAGCGGGTCGCACGAGGCCTCGCCCCAACACCGGCCAAGGTGACCGTCACCGAGCGAGCCAAGCTGTCCGCGGAGGCGAACTTCTTCGTCGAGGGTGACACCGACAAGCTGGTCTACTGCGCCACTGCCTCGGTCGACGACGCCCGCCGGAGACTGACGCCAGTCGCGACCGTCATCGACGGCGGGAGCACCGTACGGATGGGCGGCGTCTGCGAAAACCTCCACGTACGCGGCGTCCGGCGCCTGATGGTCGAGGGCGGTCAGAGCGTGCTCACGCAGTTTCTCACCGCCGGGCTCGCTGACGAGCTCCAACTGGTGATCGCCCCGTTCTTCGTCGGCGACTCCGGCGCTCCCCGTCTGGTCCATGACGGACGATTCCCCTGGGGTCCCGATCGGCACGCGTCGCTTGTGGAGATCCGACAGATCGGCCAGGTCGCACTGGTCAGGTATGCACTCTCGAGCCGTTTCTCCAGCTAACCGGAGCGTTGACGTCCGCCCCGGAGCACAAACGCGCGCGCCGTTTGTGAGGGTGGCGGGACGGAATCCCACGGGAGCCGCGGTGGTCGGTCTGCGAAGGGCTCCGGCGATCGGCGTGATCGCGCTGGTCGCGCTGGTCGCGCTGCTCGCGGCACTCGACGCGATCGTCGGCATGGACACTGTGAGCTGGATCGTCGGGATCTCGTGCGCCCTCGTCATGACGGCCGGGATCGGGCACGGGCTGGCCCGATACGCCCATGTCATGGGGGCAGCCGATCTCGTGACCCTTACCCGCGCCACGTTGGCCTGCGGCGTGGCGGCTCTGGTGGCGAGCGCGTTTCGGCACGAGGCGGCCATCACGGCCTTGCTGGTGCTCACGATCACCGCACTCGTCCTTGACGCGGTCGACGGCTTGGTCGCGCGGCACACGCGTACGTCATCGGAGTTCGGCGCTTGGTTCGACGGCGAGGTCGATGCGTTCCTCATCCTGGTCCTCAGCGTCTACGTCGCGCGTACGACAGGCGGCTGGGTGCTGCTGATCGGTGCGGCGCGCTATGCGTACGCGGTGGCCGGCTGGGCGACGCCTTGGCTGCGCCGACGGCCACCACCTCGCTACTGGCGCAAGGTGGTCGCCGCGATCCAAGGCATTGTGCTGACGTTCGCCGTAGCCGACATCCTGCCGCTCGCGCTGACCGAGGCCGCCCTGGCCGTCGCGCTCGCGCTGCTCGCCGAGTCGTTCGGGCGCGACGTGGTACGGCTGTGGCGTAGCCGAGAGCGTCGGTTTGTTCGCGCACCGAGACCCGCCCGGCGGCAGCAACGCATGAGCGAGGTCGCCGTACCTACTGGCGAGGCTCGGCGCCGGTCGCCTCGCGAGCCGCCGAGACCGCCGCGTCACGGGCCGCAGCGGTCTCGGCGTCGGTCAGAGTACGGTCCGGCGCCCGGAAGCGCAGGGCGAAAGCCAATGACTTGCGCCCATCCGGGATCGGCTCGCCCGTATAGAGGTCGAACAACCGGATCGACTCGAGCAACTCCCCCGCCCCGCGCCGAAGCGCAGCCTCGACGGTAGTCGCGGGCACTGACTCGTCGACGATCAGCGCGACGTCCTCCTTGGCCACCGGCAGCGTCGAAAACGCGGCCGGCTCCGCGAGTGCGGGCGCCGCGGCGATCATCGCCTCGAGGTCGACCTCGGCGTACGCGGTGCGCGGTGGCAGACCGTACGCGGTGCACACGCGCGGATGCAGCTCACCTGCGTAGCCGATTGGACCTCCGTTACACACCACTTGCGCGCAGCGCCCAGGGTGCCAGGGAGCTTGCACGCCTTGCCGAATCTCCACACTGACGCCGAGCACGTCGGCCACGCGGCGGACCAGCTCGATCGCATCGGCCCAGATCGCCGGTCGCGACTCGCCCCACCAGCCGGCCGGCTCTCGGTCGCCGGTCAGCGCGATCGCGAGTCGCCGCGGCTGATCCGGCAACGCGGCGTCGAGGGCAGCCCGTTCGTCGGCCGTCGGCGCCCGGTCGAGCGGCGGCACCGGAGCGGGCGGCAGGCCGGACTCGCCGACGAGATAGACCGACGCCACTTGCCAGATGGCGATGGACGACTGTCCGCGTCCGACGTTGCGTGCGACCGCCCGAAGCAGCCCAGGCGCGAGCGTGGTCGCGAGCCATGGCGCCTCGGCGGACAGCGGATTGGCGATCGACACGACGCGGCGCCGCGGATCGTCGGAGGGCAGGCCGAGGCCGTCGAGGTCGTCAGGCCCCATGAACGGAAACAGCGTGACCTCGCTCAGCCCCGCGCCGGCCAGCGCGTTACCGACCCGGCGCCGCATCCGCTGGGCAGGGGTGAATCCCCGACCGGCCGGCGCCGGTGGTAGCACCGACTCGACATGGTCGTAGCCGACGACGCGGGCCACCTCTTCGACCAGGTCGTACGGGTCGGTGATGTCCGGTCGCCACGAGGGCGGCACGACCCGAAGCCGGCCGGCGTCGGCCACCTCGCAGCCGACCGCCCGCAGCGCATTGACGGCCCGGTCGCCCGAGATCGCGATGCCGGTGACGTCGGCCGGCAGGGTGGGCTCGATCTCGATCGGCGCGGCCTGCGGCGCCGATCCGACCGCGGTCTGGCCGTCGTCGACCACGCCACCGCCGTACTGCACGAGCAGGTCCACGACCCGCTGGGCCGCGACGGCCGGCAGTCGCGGGTCGACGCCGCGTTCGAACCGTCGCGACGCCTCCGAGATCAGCCTGTGCCGCCGAGACGCCCGCGCGATCGGGACCGGCGCGAAGTGCGCCGCCTCGATGACCAGCGCCGTCGTCGAAGCGCTCACCTCGGTGGTCGCGCCGCCCATCACACCGGCGAGCCCGATGGGTCCCCGGTCGTCGGTGATGAGCAGGTCCTCCGGGTCGAGTTCGCGATCGACATCGTCGAGGGTGACGAGGTGCTCGCCGGGCCGGGCCCGACGTACCTCGATGGCGCCTTGCAGCAGGTCACGGTCGTACGCGTGGATCGGCTGCCCGAGTTCGAGCATCACGTAGTTGGTGACGTCGACCGCGAGCGAGATGGGCCGCATGCCGGCGAGCTGGATCCGGCGAGCGAGCCAGCGCGGCGTCGGCGCCGTCGGGTCGAAGCCGCTGACCGAGCGGGCGACGAACAGCGCGCAGCCGACCGGGTCGGTGACCCGCACTGGGTACGCCTCCCCCTCACCAGGCTTGACCTCGAGCCCGGCCGGGTCGTCGAAGGGCAGCTCGTACGCCAGGGCCGCGTCGCGGGCGACACCGCGCAGCGACAGCGCGTACGCCCGGTCCGGATTGACCTCGAGCTCGATCACCTCGTCGCGCAACCGCAGCAGCGCCGCCGCGTCGTCGCCGGGCGCCGCCTCCCCCGGCTGCAGCACGAGGATGCCGGTGTGGTCGTCGCCGAGCTGCAGCTCGCGGGCCGAGCAGATCATGCCGTCGGAGACGTGCCCGTACGTCTTGCGCGCCGTGATCTCGAAGCCGCCCGGCAGCACCGTGCCCGGCAGCGAGACGACCACGAGATCGTCGACCTCGAAGTTGGCGGCACCGCACACGACGCCACGCGGCTCCGGCTCGCCGACGTCGACCTGGCACCAGCGGATCGTCTTGCCGTTCTTGTGCGTCTCGGACTCGTACGACAGCACCCGCCCCACGAGGAGCGGGCCGGAGACGTCGTACCCGGTCCGGTGCAGGTAGTCGAGCTTGAGCCCGATCATCGTCAGCCGCCGGGTGAGGTCGTCGACGTCGAGATCGTCCGGCAGCGGCACGTACTCGCGCAGCCACGACAGTGGGACGCGCATCAGACCTCCACTCCGAACGCCGCGGCGAACCGTACGTCGCCCTCGAACATGTCGCGCAGGTCAGCGACGCCATGGCGGAACATCAACGTCCGGTCGAGCCCCATGCCGAAGGCGAAGCCGCGATAGACGTCGGGGTCGACGCCGCATGCGACGAGCACCCGCGGGTTGACGACCCCGCAGCCGCCCCACTCGATCCAGCCCTCGCCTTTGCAGGTACGGCACTCCGCCATCGCGTCGGGCTCGCCATGGCAGACGTGGCAGCGTACGTCGACCTCGGCGCTCGGCTCGGTGAACGGGAAGTAGGACGGTCGAAACCGCGTCGACGTGTCCGCGTCGAAGACCGCCCGCGCCAGGTGGTCGAGCGTGCCCTTGAGATGGGCCATCGTCAGGCCCTTGTCGACCGCGAGCCCCTCGACCTGGTGAAACACCGGGCTGTGCGTGGCGTCGAACTCGTCGGTCCGGTAGACCCGGCCGGGTGCGACGACGTAGACCGGCACGCCACGGGTCAGCAGCGACCGGATCTGCACCGGCGACGTCTGCGTCCGCAGGACGATGTGGGAGTCGGCCGGCTCGAGGAAGAACGTGTCCGAGAGCGTCCGGGCAGGGTGGTCCGGCAGGATGTTGAGCGCGTCGAAGTTGTACCACTCGGCCTCGACGTCGGGGCCTTCGGCGATCTCCCACCCCATCGACGTGAAGATCTCGCCGACCCGCTCCTGGATCGTGGTGAGCGGGTGGCGAGCGCCGATCGGATCGCGGTCGTAGGGCAGCGTGACGTCGACGGTCTCCTCGACGAGCATCGCCTGCTCAGCCTCGGCTTCGAGGACGTGCGTGCGGCGCTCGATCGCATCGGCGACGTCGCGGCGGGCGCGGCCGACCCGCTGCCCGGCCTCCTTGCGGGCCTGCGGCGGCAGTGCCCCGATCTCGCGGTTGGCCAGCGCAAGCGGCGACCGGTCGCCGGCGTGCGCCAGTCGGGCCTCCTTCAGGGCGTCGAGCGACTCGGCCGCCTCGATCGCGGCCAGCGCGGCGTCACGGGCCTTGGCGACCTCGTCGGCATGCAGCGGAGTGACCTCGACGGGGTCGTAGTCGGAGCTGGTCATCGCGGCCTTTCGGATCAGTGCGGTGGAACGAGTCTAGGGATCGAGTCTCGCGCGGCGTCACGTGCGCCCGCGGTTTCCCATGGCCTCATGGGAAACCGCACTCACCACGGGTTGCAACCCATGGTGAGTGACAACATGCCGTGGTGAGTGGGCGTTTCAGGGCCGGCTCCGGTGCGCTCGGGCCGACGCGTAGAGGCAGACGGCGGCGGCCGCGGCAAGGTTGAGGCTCTCGGCCCGGCCATGAATCGGCACTCGCACCGCCACGTCGGCAAGGTCACGGGTCGCGGCCGGCAGCCCCCACGCCTCGTTGCCGAACAGCCAGGCCGTCGGCTCGTCGAGTACGCCGTAGTCGTCGGCCGCGTCGAGGTCGAGCTCCGCGCTCCCGTCGGCCGCGACTACCCGCATACCACCGGCTCGCAGCGTCTCGATCGTCGCGGTCGTCTCGGTCTCGATGACCACGTCGAGGTGCCACAGGCTGCCGACGCTGCTTCGGACCGCCTTCGGGTTGTACGGGTCGACCGCGTCGCCGGCGAAGACGACGCCCTCGGCCCCAGCCGCATCGGCGCAGCGCAGCACCGAACCGGCGTTGCCCGGGTCGCGTATGTCGGCGCACACCGCAACCAACCGGGGTCGGCGCTCCACCAGAGCCGTCAGCGGCACGTCGACGAAGCCGCAACGGGCCACCATGCCCTGCGGATGCACGGTCTGGCTCATCGCCGCGACGACCTCGGGATCGACGACCTGCCAGTCGACGTCGGCCCGATCGGCCAACTCTCGCAGGTCGGCGTGTCGCTCGGATGACTCCGGATCGGCGAATACCTCACGGACCGATCCGTCGACGCCGAGCGCCTCGCGTACGGCCTGCGGCCCCTCGGCGATGAACTCGCCCTGCGTACGCCGGAAGGACCGGTCGCCCAGCAGCCGGCGGGCCCGGCGTACTCGACCCGACCGGGCCGTCAGCGGCGACGCCGATGTCAGGCGGCCGACTCCTTGCTCGCGTTGACGTCGTCGGGAAGCGCCTTCTTGGCGATGTCGACCAGGGCTTCGAAGGCGGCCGGGTCGTTGACGGCGAGCTCGGCCAGGTGCTTGCGGTCGACCTCGACGTCCGCGGCCTTCAGCCCCTGGATGAACCGGTTGTAGGTCATGTCGTGCTGGCGCACCGCCGCGTTGATCCGGATGATCCACAGCCGCCGGAAGTCGCCCTTGCGAGCGCGCCGATCCCGGTAGGCGTAGTTCATCGAGTGCTGGACTTGCTCCTTGGCCTTGCGGTAAAGGCGCGAGCGCTGTCCTCGGTAGCCCGAAGCCCGCTCCAGGGTGGAGCGACGCTTCTTCTGCGCGCTGACGGACCGCTTGACGCGTGCCACGGTGTACTCCTTGCTTGTGGTTGAGGTCTGCAGTGGTTGCTCAGTGCCCTACTTGCCCAGCAGCTTGCGGACCTTCTTGGCGTCGGCCTTGGACACGGCCACGTTCGAGTCGTCGAGACGGCTGCGTCCCGAGTTTTTCTTCTGCATCAGGTGGGTTACGCGCCGCCCGTGACGGTGCACGAGCTTGCCCGAGCCGGTGCGCTTGACGCGCTTCTTCATGCCCGAGTGCGACTTCATCTTCGGCATCGATGTCCCGTTTCGTTGGTGACGGAGTTCGTTTTCGTACGCGTCCTGGGTCAGGACTCGATTTCGGGGTCGAGGTTCTCGGAGCGACCATGTGGCTTGGGCACCCGCTCCTGGGGAGCCCGGTCGGCCTTCTCGGCGGCCCGCTCTGCCGCTCGCCGCTCCGCGACTCGCGCCTTCTCCGCCTTGACCTCGGCGCGAGCCTCGGACTTCTTCTTATGGGGGGCCAGGACCATGATCATGTTGCGGCCGTCCTGTCGCGGGGCGGACTCGACGAAACCCAGCTCGCCGACGTCCTCGGACAGCCTCTGGAGGAGCCCGAACCCGAGTTCGGGACGGTGCTGCTCGCGGCCGCGGAACATGATGGTGATCTTGACCTTGTCGCCTTGCCGGAGAAACCGCTCGACGTGGCCTTTCTTGGTGCCGTAGTCGTGCTGGTCGATCTTCGGACGCAACTTCATCTCTTTGATGACTGTGTTGGTCTGGTTGCGTCGCGACTCGCGTGCCTTCTGAGCCGCTTCGTATTTGTACTTGCCGTAGTCCATGAGCTTGCAGACCGGCGGACGGGCGGTGGGAGCGACCTCGACCAGGTCGAGATCGGATTCTTGCGCCAATCGAAGAGCGTCCTCGATGCGGACGATGCCAACCTGCTCGCCATTGGGACCGACGAGGCGTACCTCGGGAACGCGGATCCGGTCGTTGACGCGCAACTCTGTGCTGATAAGTCCTCCTGGTGTTGATGCACGTTTGGGTGGCCCGACGCGGAGGGCCCCAGACGTGAGACGAGGCTCCCGCACGACACGCGGAAGCCTCCGGTGACGAGCACCAAGTCGCTCGTCCACGCCGGTCAGCTGGCCGGCGGACCGGACCCGACGACCTCTCGGTCGGTGCGGGTGGGAGTGGTCTCCGCTTGCGTAGGTCGCCGAGAAGACTACCAGTCGTTGCGCCATCAGGCACACTTGCGGACGGGGGATCTCTGGGTGACCTGGTCGGATCATGCCGCTCCGGCGATCCAGGGCGGCACCTATGTGACAACAACTCGCAGGCGGCCGCCATTCCGCTCGGCACTGAGGCACACTGGAGACGTGCCTGGACAGACATCACTGTGGTGGCTCCCCTGGGTCATCGGCTTGTCGGCGCTCGCGACCTGGTGGGCGTTGTCCGCCTGGCGCCGGGGCCAGCACGCGAGCGCGATTCGACGGTTCGGGTGGGCGGTCGTGCCGTGGTCGGCCTGGCTGCTGGGGCTGTTCACCCTCGGCTGGCGAATCGGCGATGCGCTCGGTGACTGGGGCGCACGGTTCGTCTTCAACCCGGCCGCCTGGCTCGGCTTCATCGCCGCCGGTGTCGCAGTCGTGCTGATTTGGGTCGGCACCCGGTTCGGCACCGACACCGATGACGACGTGCCGCGCGAGCCGCGCCAGCCGCGCAAGCGCCGGAAGTCGATCGAGTCCGATAGCTCGGGTAGCGACGAGTTCGCCGACATCGAAGCCATCCTCAAGAAGCGCGGCATCACCTAGGCCGGGCGTGACGGCCCTCGAACTCGCCGCCGCCATCGCCGCGACGCCACCCCGCCTCGGCCGCACGCGCCTGGTCTGCCTCGAAGGCCGAGCGGGATCGGGCAAGACGACCCTCGCCGAGTCGATCGCCGCCGCGTACGCCGGGTCGGTCGCCGTCGTCCACCTCGACGACCTGTACGAGGGCTGGTCCGGTCTCCCGACGATCGGCGCCCGGATCCGCGACGAGTTGCTGCCGCCGCTGGCCGCCGGTCGACCGGCGCGGATCCGACGGTGGGACTGGGCAGCCGACCGGCTCGGCCCGGAGATGGCCGTCCCCGTCACCGACGCGCTGGTTGTCGAGGGAGTCGGCTCCTATGCTCGATCGTTCGACGCGTACGTCAGCCTCGTCGTCTGGGTTGACGCGCCAGACGACGTACGCCGGAAGCGGGCGCTGGACCGGGACGGCGACGTGTTCGCCCCGTACTGGGATCAATGGGCCGCCGACGAGGTCGCCGTTCACGCCCGTGAACGCACCCGGGAGCGGGCCGACCTCGTGCTGGATCGGACGCCTGACTAGAGTTCGCCTGGCGCCGCCGCTACTCCCCCGGCTCATGGCCCGCATGGGCGTCGATTCGCTCGCGTACCCAACGACATCCGGCCCGGGCCCGATCGCCGTCGGCGGCTTGCAGCGCCATCACCTTGACGATGCGGCCGTCTGCGGTGTCGAGCACGGCCCAGGGCGCTCCCCGGCCCAGGTGGATCGCGACGGCCTCGGCCCACTCCAGGTCGTGGCGCCGATAGCCGTTGGTGATGTGGAGTCCGGCGGCGTCGACGTCGAGTCGAGTGCGGGCGATCCCGTACAGCACGGTCAGAACACCGAGCAACACGAGCAGGAGAGTGACGTTCTCGAAGACGGTGAAGCTCTCCCGGATGCTCGCCGGCATC
>JBKOYM010000078.1:0-19278 GCA_046725375.1 Actinomycetota bacterium | reverse complement strand
GAGCCGTTCAGTCCGGTCGGGCTCCAGGTGCGTTCGGTTCTGACGGCCGACGACGACGGCGTTGCGATCACCGCGTCGACCGAGCCGACCGAGATCCAGCTCCACTGGGTCGGCTACGACGGTACGGTCGACTCGCTTACGACGGAGTCGGCGGTGCACGCCGGCGTGGTGACCGGCGACGTCGCCGTCGTCACCAGCGGCCGGCTCGACGCGGACGGGGTCGAGGTTCGCGTGTTGCGCAAGGGCGAGCCGGCCGGTCGGATCCGGTCGCTGGCCGAGTACGCCGGCTTCCGGCCCGAGGTGACGCTGCTACGCGCCGGCGTACGCGAGCTGCGCACGGCCGTCCTCTTCCCACGCGATCACGAGCCCGGGTCGCGACGGCTGCCCGTACTCATGGATCCGTACGGCGGACCACACGGCCAGCGGGCCGTGGCGTCGTCGAGGGCGCATCTGGCGTCGCAGTGGTACGCCGACCAGGGCTTCGCCGTCGTCGTGGCCGACGGCCGGGGTACGCCAGGGCGCGGTCCGGCCTGGGAGCGCTCGGTCTACCTCGAGCTCGCCGCGATCACTCTGCAGGACCAGGTCGACGCGCTGGCCGCCGTCGCCGAGCGCTATCCGGACGACCTCGACACGAGCCGGGTGGGCTTCAAGGGCTGGTCGTACGGCGGCTACCTCGCCGCGATGGCGGTGCTACGCCGGCCGGACGTGTTCCACGCGGCGGTCGCCGGCGCACCGGTCACCGACGTCCGGCTCTACGACACGTTCTACCAAGAGCGCTACCTCGGCCATCCGGACGACAACCCGGATGTCTATGACCGCAACTCGCTGATCGCCGACGCGCCGAATTTGGAGCGTCCGCTGATGATCATCCACGGCACGGCCGACGACAACGTCGTGTTCGCCCACACGCTGCGCCTGTCGTCGGCGCTGCTCGCGGCCGGCCGACCCCACACGGTGCTGCCGCTGTCGGGCGTCACCCACATGACGCCGCAGGAGGTCGTCGCGGAAAACCTCGAACTGCTCCAGGTGCGCTTCCTCAAGGAGTCCCTCGGCGTCTGAGGGGGTCTTGGCGCGGGGGACCCCCACGCCAAACCTATTGGCACTGGGGACCCCTGCGCCAAAACCGGATTGGCGCGATCGTCCCCAGTCGCGCCGATTGCCGCTAGAGCTCGGCTCGGATCGAGGGGAGCCGCTCCCGGAGCCGACCGAGCGTACGCCGCAAGCGGGCCGGCTCACCGACGTTGGCGAGGTTGAGCATGCCGGGGTCGCCGGCCCGCTGTCCGGCCTCGATCCGATCGCCGGCGCTGGTCATCCGCTCGTCGACCGCGTCCAGGATCGCGACCGCGTCGACGTCGCCGTAGGCGTCGGCCATCTGCCGCAGGCGACCCGCGACGATCGACGGTGCGACCGCCTTGGCGAGCGGCAGGGTGTTCCAGGCGACGAAGGCGAGGTCGTCGAGGGGCCGACCCGGCCCGGCCATGTCCCAGTCGACGACGCCGGTGACGCGGTCGTCTTCGATGCGCCAGTTGTACGCCCCCGCATCGTGGTGGCACACGATCTCCCCCGGCGCCAGCTCCCGACCCGGCCCGTTGCGCCACGGCAGCGACGGATCCGGCCGAAACGACGCCACCGCCTCGTGAAACCGGCGCAGCCAGCGAACGCCGTCGACCAACACCGCATCGGCGACCACCTCCGAGGTGACGTCGGCCGAACGGCCCGGCAAGTACGTGGAGACCTCGCGCCCACGGGCATCGGTGCCGAGGATCCGAGGTACGCAGTCGAGCCCGGCCTTGTCGAGATGGGCGAGCAACGCATGTACCGCCGGTGTCCACGGCCCGACGGGACGACGGACCGTCGTGCCGATCCGAACCGCGCCGCCGACATTGCCACCGACGAGCGGCGTGCCGTCAAGTAGGCGGTCGCGCAGGCCCGCGACGAACGGCATCTCGGCCGCCAGCCAGTCGACGTCGTCGAGCTCCTCCGGGGCCAGCCATCGGATCGCGTCATGCTCGCCCGGTGTCGGTTCGCCGGACAGCAGCGTCGCCTCGTACACCCGGAGGACGAAGCCCCGCGACAGCGGCTCCTCGCCGGGCAGGCGGCGTACGACGTCGACCTCGCAGTCCAGCTCCTCGCGGATCTCGCGTACAGCCGCCGCCTCGTCGGTCTCACCCGGGTCGACCTTGCCGCCCGGAAACTCCCAGCGCCCGGCGTATTCGACCGGGCTGGTCCGTCGGGCAGCCAGCACCCGCCCATGCCGCACGATTGCGACACCGGCGACCAACTGGCCCTCGGCACGTCCCATCGTCGGCAAAGGCTAGCGGCAGTACGAGCCCACGCCGCCAGTGTTGGCGCGAAACCGCAGACCCAGCGAAGAGTTGGCGCAAACTCGCACCAACACTCCGGACGCACCGGCGACCCGACCCGGCCCGCCAAAACTCGGTTGACCTCAACCGCACTTGAGCCACCAGGCTAAGTGCGTGCTGCAGCGACTCGGATTCCCCGCCATCGGTCGTCACCGCCAGTTCGTCACCGCGATCACCGTCGACGCGATCGGCAGTGGCGTCTTCATGCCGATCTCGGTGCTCTATTTCCTCGAGTCGACGTCGCTATCGCTCGCCCGCATCGGGCTCGCGCTCTCGATCGCATCCGCTCTCAGGCTGCCGTTCTCGCCGATGCTCGGCGGCGTCGTTGACCGCATCGGCGCCAAGCCGGTTCTCCTCGCGGCAAACCTCTTGCAGACCGCCGGCTTCGTCGGATTCGTCTTCGCCGACTCGTTCGCGACCGTCCTCGCGGCATCGACGGTGGTCCAGCTCGGCCAGTCGGCGTTTTGGGGTTCGTTCAGTCCCGTGGTCGCGGCGATCTCGGAGCCCGGCGAACGCGAACGCTGGTTCGGCTTCGTCGGCGCCTTGCGCAACGCCAGCTTCGCCATCGGCGGACTCGGGGCAGCGGCGGTCATCACGATCGGTACGGACCTCGCGTACACGGCCGTGGTCGTCGTCAACGCGGCGTCCTACCTCGCGGCGTACGTCCTGCTGCTGTCGGTCGAGGGGCCACGGCCCGGCGGTGCGGTCGGCTCCGCTGACGGGCTACCGACCGGATGGGGCCGCGTGCTGCGCGACCGGCCGTATCTCGTGCTGGTCGTGACCAACTACACGTACGCGACGTCGGCGATGGCGCTCAACGTCGCCATGCCGGTCTACATCGCGAGGTTTCTCGAACTGCCCGGATGGGTCGCGGGCATCGTGTTCACGATCAACACCGTGATGATCGGACTCGGCCAGGGGCTGGCCGTCAATGCGATGGAGGGGTGGGTGCGTACGCGGATTGTCGCGTTCGGCTCGCTGCTCTTCGCCGGCTCGTACGTCATGCTCCTCAGCGCCGACTGGACGAGCGTCCCCGTGGGAGTACTCATCGTCTTCGTGGCGGCGGCCGTCTACACCGGCGGCGAGCTCTTCGCCGGGCCGGTGCTGAACGCGCTCTCGACCGACGCCGCACCGATCCACCTGCGCGGACGGTACGTGTCGCTCTACCAGATGTCGTGGAACGTGTCGTCGACCATCGCACCGGCGGCGTTGACCTGGCTGCTCGCCGCCGGGTCCGCGGCCGTCTGGGGCGCACTCGCCGCCGTGTCGCTGGTCGGCGTCGCCCTGTCGTCGCTGCTGCGGCGGAGGATGCCGCTGGCGGCCGCGACCGTACCCGGCTCCCGACCCACCGAATCGACGGCGCCGACAGCTGCCTAGCCAGCTCCGACGAGCCCCGCGAGTGTGGGAAACCGCACGGGGGACTGCGGAACGTGCATCCGGGTGAGTAGGGTGCTGTCCGGCATTTTGGGCCGCCCGGATGAAGGAGAGGGAATTGGCCACCGGTACTGCCGGACCCACGCGGGCCCGCATCGAGGCGAAGACATTACGCACCGACCGATGGTGGGTCTACCCGCTGAGCCTCGCCGGGATTTTGGGGTTCTTCGTCGTGTACGCGACGGTCCGCATCTTCATGAACGACTATTACTGGGCCGCCGACGAGCACTACCTCACGCCGGTGTATTCGCCCTGCATCAGTGACTCATGCGTCGACGGCTCCAGCCACTTCGGCACATTCCTACCCGAGATGCCGGTGTTCATCCCGATCGCGCTCATCACCTTCGTGATCCTCGCCGGCTTCCGCGGCACCTGCTACTACTACCGGAAGGCCGGCTACCGATCGTTCTTCCTGTCGCCCATGGCGTGCGCAGTGCCAGAGCCGCACAAGGCGTACTCGGGTGAGACCAAGCTCCCTCTCATCCTGCTCAATGCCCACCGGTACTTCTTCTACGGGGCGTTCCTGTTCGGTGCGATCAACATCTACGACGCGATCCTGGCGTTCCACGGCGAGGACGGCGGGGTCGGCATCGGACTGGGCACCGTCATCATCTTGATCAACCTGGTCGCGCTGTGGGCGTACACGCTCTCCTGTCACGCCTGCCGGCACGTCGTCGGCGGACGGCTGCGCAACTTCGGCAAACATCCACTGCGCTACCGCTACTGGACGCTGGTCTCCAAGCTCAACACCCGGCACGGCCAGTACGCCATGATCTCGCTGTTCACGGTGATCTTCACCGACTTCTACATCATGGCGGTCTCGGCGGGCTGGTTCTCCGACCCGCGCATCATCAACTAGCAACACTGAGGAAAGATTTCATGGCCGAGTACGAACGCCACTCCTACGACGTCGTCGTGATCGGGGCCGGCGGTGCCGGGCTGCGCGCCGCGATCGCGGCCCACGAGGCGGGTGCCCGGACCGCCGTCGTCTGCAAGTCCCTGCTCGGCAAGGCGCATACGGTGATGGCCGAGGGTGGCGCCGCCGCTGCGATGGGCAACCTGTGGCCCGAGGACAACTGGAAGGTCCACTTCCGCGACACGATGCGCGGCGGCAAGATGCTCAACAACTGGCGCATGGCACAGCTGCACGCGCAGGAGGCGCCGGACCGGGTCCTCGAGCTCGAGACATGGGGAGCGCTGTTCGACCGGACGCCGGACGGGCTCATCTCGCAGCGCGACTTCGGCGGCCATCGGTACGCCCGGCTCGCCCACGTCGGCGACCGTACCGGCCTCGAGATGATCCGTACGCTGCAGCAGCGCGCGGTCGCCCTCGGCATCGACGTCTACATGGAGTGCACCGTCACCGAGCTGCTCAAGGACGGCGACCGGATCAGCGGCGCCTTCGCGTACTGGCGCGAGAGCGGGCGGTTCATCATCTTCGAGGCGCCGGCGATCGTGCTCGCGACCGGCGGCATCGGCAAGTCGTACCAGGTGACGAGCAACTCGTGGGAGTACACAGGCGACGGGCACGCGCTCGCGATGCGGGCCGGCGCGTCCCTGATCAACATGGAGTTCGTGCAATTCCACCCGACCGGCATGGTCTGGCCGCTGTCCGTACGCGGGCTGCTGGTCACCGAGTCGGTGCGCGGTGACGGCGGCGTCCTCAAAAACTCCGAGGGCGAGCGGTTCATGTTCAACTACATCCCGGAGTTCTTCAAGGCTGAGACGGCCGACACGGTCGAAGAGGCCGACGGCTGGTACAACGACAAGCGGAACAACCGTCGGCCGCCCGAGCTGCTGCCGCGTGACGAGGTCGCCCGGGCGATCAACTCCGAGATCAAGGCAGGCCGCGGCAGCGAGCACGGTGGTGTCTACCTCGACATCGCGTCGCGGCGTACGCCGGAGTTCATCAAGCGGCGGCTGCCGTCGATGTATCACCAGTTCATGGAGCTCGCCGGCGTCGACATCACCCAGACGCCGATGGAGATCGCGCCGACCTGCCACTACGTGATGGGCGGCGTCGAAGTCGACCCGGACACCGGCATGTCGAAGGTCGACGGTCTGTTCGCCGCGGGCGAGGTGTCGGGCGGCATGCACGGCTCCAACCGGCTCGGCGGCAACTCGCTCTCGGACCTGTTGGTGTTCGGAAAGCGGTGCGGCGACGGCGCGGCGGAGTACGCGGCCAAGGTCGCGAGCAGCCGGCCGACCCTCGACGAGACGTCTGTCGACGCCGCGGCGGAGGCGGCGCTCCTCCCGTTCTCCGAGACCGGCGACGAAAATCCGTACACGGTGCAGATGGACCTGCAGGAGACGATGCAGAGCCTGGTCGGCATCATCCGTCGCGAGAGCGAGCTCCAGCAGTCGCTGGCGAAGCTCCAGGAGATGAAGAAGCGGCTGCCGGAGGTCGCGGTCGAGGGCAACCGGCAATACAACCCCGGCTGGCATCTGGCCATCGACCTGCGCAACATGTTGATCGTGAGCGAATGCATCGCGACGGCGGCGCTGGAGCGCACCGAGTCGCGCGGCGGCCACACTCGAGAGGATCACCCGGGCGCGTCCGACGACTGGGCGAAGATCAACCTCGTTCTCACCCTGGACCACAACGGAGACGTCGTGCTCGCTCGCCAGCCCTTACCGCAGATGCCCGATGAGCTCGCCGAGCACATCGAGACCCAAAGCTGATTGGAGCAAGCAGACATGGGTTATGACCTCGCGATGCGGGTGTGGCGCGGCGACATCGACGGCGGTGAGCTGAGGGACTTCACAGTCCCGGTCGAGGACGGCGAGGTCGTTCTCGACGCCATCCATCGGCTGCAGGCGACTCAGGCCGGAGACCTGGCGGTCCGCTGGAACTGCAAGGCCGGCAAGTGCGGTTCGTGCTCGGCCGAGGTCAACGGCCGGCCGCGGCTGATGTGCATGACGCGGCTCTCGGACTACGACCCTGGCGAGACCCTGACGGTGACGCCGCTGCGTGCGTTTCCGATCATCCGCGACCTCGTCACGGATGTGTCGTACAACTACGAGAAGGCTCGCGAGCTGCCGGCGTTCGCGCCCGCCGAGCCGGACGCCGACGGCAAGCGCCGCATGATGCAGGCCGACGTCGAGCGCGGGCAGGAGTTTCGCAAGTGCATCGAGTGCTTCCTGTGCCAAAACACCTGCCACGTGATTCGCGACCATGAGGAAAACAAGCCGGCCTTCGCCGGGCCGCGCTTCTTCCTGCGGTACGCCGAACTCGACATGCACCCGCTCGACACGAACGACCGGCGCAAGCTCGCCCAAGACGCCGCCGGACTCGGCATGTACAACATCACCAAGTGCTGCACCGAGGTGTGCCCCGAGGGGATCAAGATCACCGACAACGCGATCATCCCGATGAAGGAGCGCGTGATCGACCGCAAGTACGACCCGCTGGTCTGGCTCGGGAGCAAGATCCGACGGCGTACGGACGAGCGGACCGAGCTGTAGGGTGCCGCCGCCGCGAGTTGGCGCGGGGGTCCCCTGCGACGAACCTATTGGCGTGGGGGTCCCCCGTGCCAACGGCGCATTGGCGCGATCCTCCCCAGTCGCGCCCCAGAAGCAACACGTGCGGCGCGTTTCGAGTGTCAGCGGCATGCAACACCGTCAGTTCGCGCCGCCCCGGTACGCATGGGGCGCGAGTGATGCATCGCGATCGGTCGCGGTCAGCCGCCGGCGGACACCTCGGTGCTCGCCCGGTCGACCGACTCACGTCGTCGCGGCAAGAAGAGCGCCGGAACGAAGATCAGGGCCGTCAGGGCAAACGCCACCCAGAACGCGTCGGCGAACCCCGACGCGAGCAGCGGTGCGATCCGATCGTGCAAGCCCGGCGGAATGTCCCGAATCTGATCGGCACCGCCGCCCCCACCGGTGGGGATGCCCTGAGCCTCGAACTGAGTCGTGATCTGCCTCGACAGGACCAGCACCAGCAGCGCGCTGCCGAGCGACCCTCCCACCTGCTGGATGGCCGAGATCGTCGGTGTGGCGCGGGACATTGCGGCATGGCTGAGCCGTGAGTAGGACGACGCGATGACCGGCATCATCGTGGAGCCGATGCCGACGCCGCGGATGAACAGCCCGATGCTGAGCCAGGCGTACGACGTGTCCGCGCCGACCTGCGTGAACGGCAGCGTGCCGATCAACGCCAGCAGAATGCCAAACGGAACGATCTGCCCGGCCCCGAATCGGTCGGTGATCCTGCCGGCGATCGGCATCGCGAGCATCGCGCCGAGTCCCTGCGGGGCGATCAGCAGCCCGGCCGCCATCGGACCCTCGAGCCGCACGGTCTGGTAGTAGAGCGGCATCAGCAGCAGGCCGCCGAACAGGGCGATCGCGACCAGGAACACGGCGACCGACCCGCTCGCGAACACCCGGTTGGCGAACAGCCGAACGTCGATGATCGCATCCGCGCCCTTGCGGAGGCTATGCCAGACGAACACGGCCACGGCCGCCGCGCCGGCGATCAGCCAGATCAGCACGCCGCGCTCCGCGACGCTGCCTCGCGAGCTGGCCTCGGACAGGCCGTACAGGAGACACACCAGCCCGCCGGACAGCAGCACGAGGCCAAGCGTGTCGAGCCGCCCGTCGGTCACGTGCTCGCGACCTTCCGACAGCTTCCAAACGGCGAGGACGATCGCGACGATGCCGATCGGCACGTTGACCAGGAAGATCCAGTGCCAGCTGACGTACTCCACGAGGGCGCCGCCGATCACCGGTCCGAACACCGGTCCGAGCAGCATCGGCACGCCGAGCAGGCTCATGGCGCGACCGATCCGTGCCGGACCCGCCGCGCGCCCGATGATCGTCTGGCCGCCGGGCAGCAGCATGCCGCCGCCCAGGCCCTGCAGGATCCGGAACGCGATCAGGCTCCCCATCGACCAGGCCGCCGCACACAGCGCCGACCCGGCCGTGAACAGCACCAACGACGTGATCCACACCGTCTTGGTGCCGAACCGGTCCATCGCCCAGCCGCTGAGCGGGATCACCATGCCGACCGCCAGCAGATAGCCGGTCACGACCCACTGCGTGGTGGACAGCGGGGCGTCGAGATCCGTGCTGAGCGTGTCCAACGCGACGTTGACGATGGTCGTGTCGAGAATCACCATGATCAGGCCTGAGATGACCACCAGACCGGTCACGATGACACTGCGGTCGAGCTTGTCGTCGGGCCGTTCTGTCGGCTTGGTTGCGTCCGGGCGATCCACGTCGTCTCCTCCCTGGTTGTCGGCTGCCCGCTCGCCTGCGGGTCCGACGCATCACCCTTCAGTCTGCCGCGTCGATCCTGCCGACCACGTACGGCTCCGGTCTCGCGTCCGGCGCGGGCGACATTACTGTGGCGCCGTGACAACTCAGGTGATCGTTCTCAATGGCGGGTCCAGCTCGGGTAAGTCGGGGATCGCCCGATGCTTGCAGGCGGTATTGCCCGATCCATGGCTCTCGCTCGGGGTCGACACGCTCGTGGACGCGGTGCCCGTGTCGATGCAGTCGTCGGACATGGGGATCGAGTTCGGATCCGACAGCGCGGTCGCGGAGGGCCGCGAGATCGCCCGGGGAGACCGGATCCAAGGCATGGCCGCGTCTCAGTCCGAGATCGTCCACCGCGACGTGGCCTATGACCTCGAGGTCGACACCTCCCACACCGAGGCCCTGGCATGCGCGCAGGCGATCGCCGCCGGCGTCACATGAACGACGGAGTCACGAGTACGCCAACCGGCGCGCCCGCAGTCCAATCGTCGGAGAACGTCTTGCCGAGTCCGCGATCGTCATCAACACTGTCATCCGGTGTTTGGAGGGGATCGTGAGTTCCGAAGCCACCCAGCTCGAAGAGACGCCCGAGCAGCTCGGCCTCACGGAGACCGAGGAGAAGGTGTACCCGTGCCTGCATCGCCGCGTCGGCTTGCGACTGACCGTCGGGACCGGCCTCGACCTCGTACGCTCGGTGCAGTCGCCGACGTAACCGGGCCGTAGTAGCCTCCCCAAGGGTCGGACGGTGAGGGTTATGCCAGAACCACGGAAGCGCCGCGAGCGACGTCAGCCGGATCCGGCCGACGGTACCGAGCCGACGGGCGTCCAGCGGGGTGCAATCTCGCGCCAGTCGCCGCCCGTATCAGATGATGTGCAGCTCTCTACGCATGCCGACCGGGCCGACGACGCCGCGCTTCTTGCCGGCATGTCCGTCGACGACCCGCCGGCGGCGACGGCGTTCGTGCGACGGTTCCAAGGGCCGGTGTTCGGCTTGGCGCTGACCGTCACACGCGACCCGAGCCTGGCAGAGGACGTCGCCCAGGAGGCGTTCGTCCGTGCCTGGCGAGCGGCCACGACCTACGACTCGCGGCGAGGGTCGGTTATCACCTGGCTCCTGACCATCACCCGCAACGCCGCGATCGACGCCGTCCGCAGCCGGCGCAGCACACCGACCGACCAGGAGCAACTCGATCAACTGATCCACGACGCGATGACCGCGCCCGATCCGGCGGATGCCGCCCTGCGAGGGCTCGAGCGAGACCTCGCAGTGCGGCGGCTACAGACCATCCCCCCGGATCAGGCCCGCGCCGTCACACTCGCCGTGATCGGCGGCTGCACTGCCGCCGAGGTCAGCCAACGCGAAGGGATTCCCCTGGGCACCGCTAAGACCCGCATTCGCAGTGGCCTACGCCGGCTGCGCGCGGCCATGCAGGAGGACCGCCATGACTGAGCAGCCGCTGCACCCTGATCATGAGCTTGTGGAACTGGCGCTCGGCGAGCTCGGCGAGCCGTACCGTACCCCGCTGATTCGGCATCTCGTGTCGTGCACGCAGTGCCGCGGTGACTACGACGACATCCTCGCCGCGGTCGACGCCACGCTGCCGGCGGCACCGGAGATCGCGCCACCGGTCGGATTCGAGCAACGGGTGTTGTCGAAGATCGGCGCTCTGGCCACGGCGAAAGCCACCGCGGAAGCCACGACGGAGGCCACGGAGCGTCCGCCTCGGCGGCCGCCGCGAGGCCGACTGCTGCTGGCGGCGGCCGCGATGGTGCTGGCAGCCCTCGCAGGTGGCATCACCGCCGTCACGATCTGGGGCGACGACGCGTCGCCGCAGCCCGTTCTGACCGCCCACAGTGCGGCCCTTCGCAAGGGCGACGGGGAGGTTGTCGGCACGGCAGCCCTCAGCTCGGTCAACGACAAGCCGGTCGTCGTCGTGAGCATCTCCGACCCGCCCATCGGCATCCCGTACCACTGCCGTGTCATGCTCGGCAGCGGTCGCACCGTCGACTCCAAGAGCTGGACGGACGAGAACCCCGGCGGCAGCACCTGGATCGTACCCGTGCCGGAAGGCCACATCGTCAATCTGGAAGTCGTGACCGACGACGGTCGAGTGTGGTCGAGCGCTCAGATGCCCTGACGTGTCGGCTATACCTTGAAGCATGGTCGAGATCCTGGATCAGGCCGCGCTTCATGCCGTCATGGCAGAGCTGCCGCACTGGGAGGTCCGCAACGGCGCTCTGGCGCGGTCGGTCCAGGCGCCGACATTTGCGGCAGGCATCCGGCTCGTCACCGCGGTCGCGGACGCCGCTGAGGAGGCCAATCACCACCCCGATATCGAGATCCGGTGGACGACCGTCACGTTTCGGTTGTGGACGCATGTCGCCGGCGGCATCACCAAGTACGACGTCGCCCTCGCGACCACGATCGATGACCTGATCGACGAGGTCCTGCCGCCCTAATCGGCTCCTAGCCGATGAGCTCGTGGCTGAAACACCAGCGCCAGGCCTCGCCGGTCTCGAAGCTCCGCATCACCGGATGGCTCGACTCGTGCCAGTGTGCGGTGGCGTGCCGCATTGGCGACGAGTCGCAGCAGGCGACTTTGCCGCATTCCATGCAGAGCCGTAGATGCACCCAGGTGTAGCCATCGCGCAAACAGTCCTCGCACCCCTCCGGAGTCAGGGGGCGTGGCGATTGCTCGTACTGGCGCAGATGGATGCAGGCGGCCTGTCGAATCGGTGGCAAGAGTTCGGTCTCCCTCTCCGCTGAGCTGGCCTCGACGGCCCTGTCGAGGACAGTCTCCTCCACATCGAGCGCGTCGAGTACTTGTTGAAGCACCGTCTGGTCGACCAGCCCGAGATGCCGCACCCGCAGCACTTCGGCCCGCTCCGCGTCGAGCATTCGGGACCGAAGTCGGGCATACACGACGCTCGGCGTCTCGACCTGCGTGCCCAGTCGTTCCCAGACCATGTTGGCGCGCTCGAGACTGCGTTGCCGCAGCCGCTCGACGACCTCCTCCGGCTCGTCTCCAGTCAGCTCCTTCTCGAGCGCGTCAAGGCCGGCGGTCGCGGCCCGTTGGTAGACGCTAGCGGCCTGCAGATGATCCTCGGCCGGATCCGGGCCCGGGACACCGAGCACGCGGACCAGCCACGGCAGCGTCAGGCCCTGGATCACCAACGTGCCTGCCGTCACCGTGAACGCGACCGCGACGAAGACCTCCCGATACGGTGTGTTCTCCGGGAGCAAGAACACCGCGGCGAGCGTGACCACCCCGCGCATGCCCGCCCACGCGACCAGAGCGGTGACCCGCCACGGCGGACTCGGATCGGCCCGCCGGATCGCGGGGACCAACCATCGGGGCAGATAGGTCGCGGGAAAGACCCACAGGATGCGCAGCACGATCACGACGATCAGCGTCAGTGTCGCCACCGCGACGATCTGTCCGCGCGGAAGGGTGCTCGCCGCCAGATCGTCGACGATGCCGCGGAGCTGCATGCCGATGAGGAAGAAGACGGCGTTTTCGAGGAGGAACTGGATCGTCGCCCAATTGGTGCGCTCGAAGACGCGTGACGTTGCCGACTGAATGACCGGAGCCTTGTGCCCGAGCAACAGACCGGCGACGACGACCGCGAGCACACCGGACGCGTCGATCTCCTCGGCCGGCAAGTACGCGATCCACGGAGTCAACAGCGATACCGCCACGTCGGTCAGGTCGTCCTCGATGCGGCGCCGGACCACTCCAACGACAAGCGCGACCACGATCCCGATCGCGGCGCCGCCGAGGGCCGAGAACGCGAAGTCTCGACCGACCGCCGATGCGCTGACGGTGCCGGCCATCGCGGCGATCGCCGTTCGCAGGGTGACCAGAGCCGTCGCGTCGTTGACGAGGCTCTCACCCTCGAGAATGGTGACGACCCGGCGCGGCATGCCGATCCGGCGGGCGATCGCGGTCGCGGCCACGGCATCGGGCGGCGCGACGACCGCACCGAGCGCGAAGGCCGGCGCCCATCCGATCGGCAGCAACCACCACGCGATTGCGGCGACGCCAACGGTGGTGAACACGACGAGTCCGACCGACAAGAGGGCGATCGGGCGACGGTTCTGTCGAAAATCGATCAGCGATGTCCGAAGCGCCGCGGCGTACAGAAGGGGCGGCAGCAGGCCGAAGAGGACGAGTTCCGGCGTCAGTTCGACATTGTCGACGTACGGGAGATACGACGCGACGAAGCCAGCAGCAAGCAAAAGGACCGGCGGTGGGAACCCGATCCGACGCGCCAAAGACGCGAAGCCGATAACCGTGGCGGCGATGAACACCACGTGCAAAGCGACGTGCACTGGACCAGTCTTCCAGGGCTCCGCGCTGCCGTTCCCCTCCTGGAGGCCCAACGTGCCCTAGGGTATTGCCGAACTACCGTCCACCCTTCGGAGGAAAAATGACCGAGCAAGGGCCCCCGGACCCCAACGCGGGTCAGGGCCAACAGCCCGGGCAGGAGTATGGACAGCCTGGTGGTCAAGGCCAACAGCAGCCATACCCGCAACAGGGGTACGAACAACAGCCCGGTGGGTACGGTCAGCAGCCCGGCGCCTACCCGGGATATGAACAGCAGCAGGGTTACGGACAGCAGCCGTACCCTTACCCGCAGCAGGCATATGGTCAGCAGGGCTACGGTCAGATGCAGCCGTACGCAGGCCCTCCGGGCGAGATCCGCAAGACCGGCATCTGCATCCTGCTCTACATCGTGACGCTCACGTTCTACAGCTGGTACTGGTGGTATAAGGTCCACGACGAGATGAAGCAGCACACCGGTGAAGGTCTCGGCGGTGGCGTCGCACTTCTGCTCGCCGTTCTCGGTCTGATCGTGCCGACCAACATCGTGCTGGCGTTCCTGACCAGCTCGGAGGCCGGCAAGATGTACGAGCGGCGCGGCCAGCACCCACCGGTGAGCGCCGTGACGGGTCTGTGGTTCTTCCCCGGTGCCTTGATCATCGTCGGACCGATCATCTGGTTCGTGAAGACGAACGGCGCCCTGAACGACTACTGGCGTTCGATCGGCGTGCCCGAGCCCTCCTGAGTCAACCCGAAGTCTCATCCGAGCCCGCGCATCGACGATTGATGCGCGGGCTCGACTCTCATGCGAATGGAGCGGTCGAACGTCAGCCGTTCGCTAGCGTCTCCCGGGTCTGGCGGGCGATCTCGACGTCTTCGCGGGCCGTCACGATCGCGGTCGCGACCGACGCTCCGGACGCCGTGATGTCGGCGTCACCGCTCGCGTCGGCATTGCGGTCGTGATCTATCGCGACACCGAGGAATCGCAGCCGATCGGACACCGCGTCGCGTACTTCAGTCGCGTGTTCACCCACACCACCGGTGAAGACCAGAGTGTCGAGACCTCCCATGGCAGCTGCCATCCTGGCGATTTCGCCGGCGACGCTGTGGACGTAGACATCGAAGGCCAACCGCGCTCGCTCATCACCGTCGGCGAGCGACGCCAGCACGTCGCGCATGTCGCCTGTGCCGCTCAGCCCGGCCAGCCCGGCCCGATGCTCGAGGCCGTCACCGACCTCCGCCAGGCCGAGCCGGTCGGCGTCGGCAAGCCACAACACGAGACCCGGGTCGACCGACCCCGATCGGGTCGCCATCACCACACCCTCCAGCGGCGTGAACCCCATCGTCGTGTCGACGGAGCGTCCCTCCATCGAGGCGCACAGCGACGCCCCGGCGCCGAGGTGGCACGTCACGACCCGCGATGCGGCACGGGGAGCCACCAGGGCGGCCGCACGGCGAGCGGCGTACGCGTGCGACAGACCGTGGAAGCCGAACCGCCGCAGCTCCCATCGCCGTCGCCACTCCTCCGGCAGCGCGTACGTCGCGGCGGCGGCTGGGAGGTCAGCGTGGTAGCTCGTGTCGAAGCACGCCACCGAAGGCGTATCCGGCAGTAGCTCCCGGATCATCCGGATGCCGGCCAACGCCCGCGGCTGATGCAACGGCGCCAACGACGTCAATGCTTCGATCCGCGCCTCGACGTCGTCGTCGATGACAATCGCCGTACGCAGGTCGGTGCCGCCGTGGACCACGCGATGGCCGACCCCTTCGACGTTGTCGAGACAGCCGACCCAGTCGGCCGCGGCCGTGCTGTCGCCGTTCCACTCCTCCAGATGAAGGTCGTCGACCACATCGTTGTCGCCGCCGAGCAATCGCAGGCGCAGGCTCGACGAACCGGCGTTGACCACGAGGATCCGCATCAGCCGGGCCAGACCCAGTCGCGAACCTCGGGCATGTCCTCGCCGTACTCGCGCACATACGCCCGGTGCCGAGCGCGCTGGTCGACCATCTCCTGGCGCAGCCTCGCCGCGCGCTGGCCGAGGCCCGGAACCCAGTCGATCACGTCGATCACGAGGTGGTAGCGGTCGAGGTTGTTCATCACGACCATGTCGAACGGCGTCGTGGTCGTGCCCTCCTCGATGTAGCCGCGCACGTGGAAGTTGTCGTGATTGTGGCGGCGGTACGTGAGGCGATGGATCAGCCACGGATAGCCGTGGTACCCGAACACGACCGGCCGGTCCGTCGTGAACAGGGCGTCGAACTCCGCGTCGGCCATGCCGTGCGGATGCACGCGTTCGTCCTGCAGCCGCATCAGGTCGACCACGTTGACTACCCGTACCTTCAGCTCCGGCAGCTCACGACGCAGGATGTCGGTCGCGGCCAGCACTTCGAGGGTCGGCACGTCGCCGGCGCAGCCGAGCACGACGTCGGGAGTGCCCTCGTCGTTGCTCGCCCACTCCCAGATGCCGACCCCGCGAGCCGCGTGCAGAATCGCCTCGTCCATGCCGAGCCAGTTCGGTTGCGGCTGCTTGCCGGCGACGACGACGTTGACGTAGTCGCGACTGCGCAGACAGTGGTCGGCGACCGACAGCAGGCTGTTGGTGTCCGGTGGCAAGTAGACCCGGATCACCTCGGCCTTCTTGTTGACGACGTGGTCGATGAAGCCCGGATCCTGATGCGAGAAGCCGTTGTGATCCTGCCGCCAGACGTGCGACGTGAGCAGGTAGTTGAGCGACGGGATCGGCCGCCGCCAGCCGAGCTGGCGCGTGACCTTCAGCCACTTCGCATGCTGGTTGAACATCGAGTCGACGATGTGGACGAACGCCTCGTAGCACGAGAAAAGCCCGTGCCGGCCGGTCAGCAGATAGCCTTCGAGCCAGCCCTGACACAGATGCTCGCTCAGCACCTCCATGACCCGGCCGTCGCGGGCCAGATGCTCGTCGGTCGGCTCGGTGGCGGCGTTCCAGGCCTTGGCGGTCGCCTCGTAGACGGCATCGAGCCGGTTGGACGCGGTCTCGTCGGGGCCGAACAGCCGGAATGTGCGGTCGTTGCCTCGCATGACGTCGCGGAGGAACTCCCCGAGTACGCGGGTCGGTTCGCCGAGCTCGGCACCCGGCGACTCGACCTTGACGGCGTAGTCGCGAAAGTCCGGCATATCGAGGTCGCGAGTCAGCCGGCCGCCGTTGGCATGCGGATTGGCGCCCATCCGGCGCTCGCCCTGCGGCGCCCAGGCGCGGACCGCGTCGACCGGGCGGCCGTCGTCGTCGAACAGCTCCTCGGCGCGATAGCTCTCCATCCACTCCTGCAGTTGGGTCCGGTGCGGCCTCGAGGTACGGACGGCGCTGAGCGGCACCTGATGGGCTCGCCACGTACCCTCCACCGGGAGCCCGTCGACCTCGGCGGGGCCGGTCCATCCCTTCGGCGTACGCAGCACGATCATCGGCCATCGCGGACGAGCGGACTCGCCGCCGGACCGCGCGGAGTACTGGATGTCGTCGATGGCGTCCAAGACCTCGTCCAGGGTTCCGGCGATCGCCTGATGCACCAGGGCCGGATCGGACCCCTCGACGAGAAACGGCTCGTAGCCGTAGCCCTCAAGAAGCGACGTCAGCTCGTCGTCGCCGATCCGGGCCAGCACCGTCGGATTGGCGATCTTGTAGCCGTTGAGATGCAGGATCGGCACCACGGCACCGTCACGCCGCGGATCGACGAACTTGTTCGCGTGCCACGACGTTGCGAGCGCACCTGTCTCCGCCTCACCGTCGCCGACGACACAGGCCACGACCAGGTCCGGATTGTCCATCGCCGCGCCGTACGCATGCGCCAGCGAGTAGCCGAGCTCGCCGCCTTCGTGGATCGAGCCCGGTAGCTCCGGCGCGACATGGCTCGGGATGCCGCCCGGAAACGAGAACTGCCGAAACAGCCGTACGAGTCCGGCCTCGTCCTGCGTGACGCCCGGGTAGGTGTCGGTGTACGAGCCCTCGAGCCAGGTGTTCGAGGCGATCGCCGGCCCGCCGTGACCCGGCCCGATGACGTACATCAGATCGAGATCGCGCTCCCGGATCACGCGGTTGAGGTGGGCGTAGACCAGATTGAGTCCGGGCGTCGTGCCCCAGTGGCCGAGCAGCCGCGGCTTCACGTGCTCGGGCCGCAACGGCTCGCGGAGCAAGGGGTTGTCGAGCAGGTAGATCTGACCCACCGACAGATAGTTGGCCGCTCTCCAGTACGCGTGCACCAGGTCCAGCTGGTCGGCGGACAGCGGTGTCGAGTCCACGATGCGCATTGCAGCACCTCCCGTGTGGCCGTACCCCCGACGCTATCTGCCATGCCGGGCCGAATCCCCTCCCTTCCCGCCGACATCGCGTCTCGCCCAATTCCTCGCACCGAGGTTGCGCGTCTTGTCTCACCCGTGCCGGGCGAGACGCGCAATCTCGGCGCAAGGAGAGGAGTACGCTCCGCGGCATGTCGCTCGAGTTCCTCCTGACGTCCTTGGTCGTCGCGGCCATACCAGGCACTGGAGTCGTCTACACGATCGCGAGCTCGATCGGTGGCGGCTGGCGCCGCGGCCTGTTCGCGACGATCGGCTGCACGCTCGGAGTGGTGCCGCACCTGCTGGCAGCGATGCTCGGCCTCTCCGGCGTCATGCAGGCCGGCTCCGTCGTCTACGAGACCATCCGGTGGGCCGGCGTCGTCTACCTCGTCTACATGGGCATCTCGATGATCCGGCAGGGCGACGCCCTCGAGCTCGATGCGGACGCCCAACACGATGCCACCGGATCGATGGTCCGCGTCGTACGCCGCGCGATCCTGCTCAACCTCCTGAATCCGAAACTGACCATCTTCTTCTTCGCGTTCCTCCCGCAGTTTCTCGACACGCCGCCGTCGATGCTCGATCCGCGACTGATCGGGCTCGGCGCGGTCTTCATGCTCGCGACGTTCGTGGTCTTCGCCGGGTACGCGTACGCCAGCGCGGTCATGCGCGACGTCGTGCTCAGGGTGCCGGCCGTACGCCGCTGGCTGCACCGATGCCTCGGCTCCCTGCTCGTCGGCTTCGCCGCACGACTCGCCATCACGGATCGTTAGGAAGAGCGGGTCATCGTGTTCCGGTATGACGACGCGATCGTCGAGCGCTTCCCCTCGATCCGGGCGGGTGTCGTCGACGCCACCGGATTGGACAACGGATCGAGTACGCCCGATCTGCTTGCCGCTTATCGAGCCGAGCAGGAGGTTGTACTCGAGCGGCTGGCCGCGACCGCGATCGCGGAGCACGCGTCCATCGCCGCGTGGCGACGGGTCTTCAGCGCGTTCGGGGCCAAGCCGACGCAGCATCGCAATGCCGCCGAAGCGCTGCTTCGTCGGCTGAACAAGCACGGTGACATCCCCTCGATCGGCACGCTGGTCGACATCGGCAACCTGGTGTCGATCCGGTACGCGATGCCGGTCGCGGTGTTCGACCGGGCCAAGGTCGCCGGCTCCATCACGGTGCGGTTCGCGGTCGGGTCGGAGCCGTTCGCCGACCTGGGGTCGAGTGAGTCGGTCCACCCGGAGCCCGGCGAGGTGGTGTTCGTCGACGACGACGGGGTGGTTTGCGCACGCCGATGGTGTTGGCGGCAGAGCGCCCACAGTGCGACTGGGCCGACGACGAACAGGGCGCTGTTCGTGGTCGAGGGTCACCACGACACGGCCGAGCGCGATGTCGAGTCGGCCGTCGCCGACCTGATCGGGCTGCTCGCGACGCACCAGCCCGCGAGTCATACCGCGTCGTACGCCGTCTCCTCCGTCGCCTCGGTCCACGACAACGGATCCACGACATAGACCTGCTCGCCGACTTCGGGGTCACGGGCATGGACGGTGTGGATCATCGGCGAGTACGGTCCACCGAGGTCGACCACGCCGGCGCC
>JBKOYM010000197.1:0-11353 GCA_046725375.1 Actinomycetota bacterium | reverse complement strand
TGAGCTGGCTGCGTGAGGTGTCGATCTTCGGCGTACGGTCCGGCCCCGGCACGCAAGGCGTCGCGGTCAACCGTACCGCCGAGGAGGCTCGGATCGATCGCGTCGACGAGAGTTGGCGTCTCGAGGTGACCTACGGCGGCGTCTCGCGGACGTTCAGCCTCGACGCGTTGCGCGCGATGCCGCAGGCCAGCCATGACCTGCCGATCGCCTGCGTCGAGGGCTGGAGCTCGTCTGGCAACTGGACCGGCGTCCCGGTCGCCGATCTCATGAGGGCCGTCGGCGCTCCGACCGACTCGCGAATCTTCGTCGTGTCGATGCAGGAGCGCGGTGCCTGGCGTACGAGTGAGCTGCCCGGCCATTTCGTCGACGACCGCCGTACGCTGCTCGCACTAACCCTCAATGGCGAGCCACTCGGCCTCGACCACGGCTACCCGTGCCGGATCATCGCGCCCAACCGCCCCGGCGTACTCCAGACGAAGTGGGTGCATCGGCTTGAGGTGTACGCATGACCGCCTGGCGGATCGTCCTCGCGATCCCGGCCGTCGCAGCCCTGGCGTACGCGGCGACCCGACTCGCCGACGTACCCAGCGACCAGTGGGCGTCGGTGTTGACGTGGCTGGCCGGCGGCGTCGTCCTGCACGACGGCGTGCTCGCCCCTCTGGTCGTCGTTTTGGGCGTGATTGCCTCGCGGTGGCTCCCGGCGCCGTGGCGGGCCCCAGCCGTCGTGGGTCTGATCTGTTGGGGGTGCGTGTCGCTGATCGCGATCCCCGTCCTGACCGGCAACGGCGTCGATCCGCCCAACGAGACGCTGCAACACCGGCCGTACGTCACGTCCTGGTGGATCGGCACGGCGGTGGTCGTGCTCCTGGTCGTGGCCGCGGGCTGGACGCGGCGTCTCAGGTCGTCGCGGCCTCGGCCGCCGTCGCATGGCGGACGAACTCGATGAACCTCCCGGCCGCCGGCGGCAGGCTGCGCTCGCGGCGCCAGGCGAGCGCGACCGGCAGCCGAACGGCGGGCCGCAGACTACGCACCTCGACGGCGGGCCCGTCCATGGCGGTGAGCGACCGCGACAGGATCGCCGTCGCAAAGCCTCGAGCCGCGAGCGAGAGCAGCAGGAACGGATCGTCGCTCTCGAGGGTGAGCCGCAGCGGTTGCCCGGCCTCGGCGCGCCACTGGTCGAATGCGTACGCGATCGCCGATCCGCGCCGCGTCCCGACCAGGGTGTGCTGACCGAGGTCGGCCACGTCGACGTACGGCGGCCGAGGGGCGCGGTCGGGCGCGTACACCGCGACCACCTCGTCGGTGCTCAGCCGCTCGACGACGAGTCCGCCGGGGATGTCCCCGGCCAGCATGCAGAAGGACACGTCGAGCTCGTCGCTGGCCAGGCGGCGGAACATCGCGTCGGCGGTGCCTTCGCGAAGGTCCACCTCGACGTCGGGGTACGCCTGGCCGAAGCTGGCCAGGAGTCGGGGGATGTCGACCTCGCCCCCCGGTAGCAAGGCCCCGAGCCGGATCCGCCCGCGCAGGCCGCCGCGCAGCTCGTCGATCTCCTCGCGGGCGCCGTCCAGCTCGGCGAACACGCGTCGAGCCCGGGCGGCGACCACCCGGCCGGCCTCGGTGACGATGACGCGTCGACTCGTACGCTCGAACAGCGGCGTGCCCAGCTCCCGCTCGAGCCGTCGGATCTGATGCGACAACGCCGACTGGGCCAGGTGCAACTCCTCCGCGGCCCTCGTGAAATGGCGACGCCGAGCCACGGCCTCCACGCATCGGAGCTGGTGGACGTCCATCGGATTCATCGTAGAACACGATCGATGTGGTCTGAACTATGTATTGCTTCGCTCAATGCCGGCGCTGCATCCTCGAGGCATGGCAGGCAGCACGAACATCGACGTCAGGCGGTTGGACATCGCGGCCAGCCGTGACGCCCGGCTCGTCGAACGGCTCACCGGGCTGGTCAACGAGGTCTACGCCACCGCCGAGAGTGGGCTCTGGAGCGACGGATTCACGCGGACCACGGCGTCCGAGTTCGCCGAGCTCGTCGCCGCGGGTCAGGTCGCGGTCGCCTCCACAGCCGATGGGCACATCGTCGGCAGCATGCACCTCCATCAGATCTGCGAAGACACCAGCGAGTTCGGCATGCTCGTCGCCGACTCCGATCGCCGCGGCGAAGGCGTCGGACGGGCCCTCGTCGACTTCGCCGAGCAGGACAGCCGGGACCGCGGGCTTCGAGCGATGCAGCTCGAGTTGCTCGTCCCGCGTACGTGGCGGCATCCGAACAAGGAGTTCCTCAAGGCCTGGTACGGGCGGCGCGGGTTTCGCCTCGTACAGATTCGCCGCCTGGACGACACCCATCCCCATTTGGCGCCGCTGCTGGCGACACCGTGCGATCTCGAAGTACATGAGAAGCCACTGCTCGTACGAGATGGGGACCGTCATGCGGACTGACGCTCCCGCGAGCGAGTCGAGTGTGGGCCTTGGCGCCGATCTCGATCCCGGCGCGGGGTCACTGCTGGCGGCTGCGAGGGATCTCGCGTACGAGTTCGCCGAGTTCGGATCGGCGGGGATCGAGGACGAGTTGGTGCGATTCGTCCAGGCCGCGGGGCGACACGGCGCCGATGCCCTGCTCGGGTCGATCGTCCTCGACCGGAGCGAACCGGGCATCGCTCGTCAACGGGCCTTCGGAACGATGCACCATCAGGTCGCTCGACAGATCGCCGAGGTCGAGCGAAACACGCCGCGTGTCGTCCCCGCCTCGAACATCTGTTCGGGCTAGCGTATGACGGTCTTGTTCATGGCGCGGTTGTCCACAGATCGTCGGACGGTCAGCAACGTTGTCGGCGGGCGCGCCTAGGGTCAGGGCATCGGAGACGTACGACCGCAACCGATCGGATGGGTTGGCCAATGGCTGCAGGGGATCGCGACAAGGCACTCGACACGGCACTCGCGCAGATCGAGCGCCAGCACGGCAAGGGCTCGGTGATGCGTCTGGGCGACGAGAGCCGGGCACCCGTCGAGGTCGTGCCGACCGGCTCCATCGCGCTCGACATCGCGCTCGGCATCGGGGGACTGCCCCGCGGCCGCGTGGTGGAGATATACGGACCGGAGGGGAGCGGCAAGACGACCGTGGCGCTGCACTCGGTCGCCAATGCGCAGAAGGCCGGCGGGATCGCGGCGTTCATCGACGCCGAGCACGCGCTCGACCCGGACTACGCGCAGGCGCTCGGCGTCGACACCGACGCCCTGCTGGTCAGCCAGCCGGACTCGGGTGAGCAGGCGCTGGAGATCGCCGACACGCTGATCCGCTCCGGTGCCCTCGACATCGTGGTCATCGACTCGGTCGCCGCCCTGGTGCCGCGGGCCGAGATCGAGGGCGAGATGGGGGACAGCCACGTGGGCCTGCAGGCCCGGCTGATGAGCCAGGCCCTGCGCAAGCTGACCGGCGCACTCAACGGCTCCGGTACGACCGCGATCTTCATCAACCAGCTGCGGGAGAAGATCGGCGTCATGTTTGGTTCGCCCGAGACGACGACCGGCGGTCGGGCCCTGAAGTTCTACGCCTCGGTCCGGCTCGACGTGCGGCGGATCGAGACGCTCAAGGACGGCACCGACATGGTCGGCAACCGGACCCGGGTCAAGGTGGTGAAAAACAAGGTCTCCAGCCCGTTCAAGCAGGCCGAGTTCGACATCATGTTCGGCAAGGGGATCAGCCGCGAGGGCGGCCTGATCGACGTCGGCGTCGACGTGGGCCTGGTTCGCAAGGCGGGCGCTTGGTACACCTACGAGGGCGACCAGCTCGGCCAGGGCAAGGAAAACGCCCGGGGGTTCCTGCGCGACAACCCGGACCTCGCCGACGAGCTCGAGAAGCGGATCAAGGAGAAGCTCGGCGTCGGTCCGACGGTGGATGCGCCGGCCGACGAGGCGACCGACATCGACTTCTAGGCCATGACTCGACCGGCGCCCACGCCACGCGACGAACCGGCCGACCCGGATGTACCCGACGCCGATCCCGAGTCGGTCGGGCGCAAGATCCTGCTCCGTCGGCTGACCGACCGCCCACGGTGCCGGGCCGAGCTCGCCGAGGCGCTCGCGAAGCGCGACGTACCCGGCGACATCGCCACCCGGCTGCTCGACCGGTTCGAAGAGGTCGGCCTGATCGACGACGAGGCCTTTGCCCGTACGTGGGTGCGGACCCGGATGGGCAACAAGGGGCTGGCCCGACGCGCGTTGGCGATCGAGCTACGTCGCAAGGGCGTGGCCGACGAGGTGGTCCGCGTCGTGCTCGACGAGATCGACGGCGATGACGAGGTCGAGACCGCGCGGCGGCTGGTCCGCAGGAGGCTCCGAAGCAGTCGCGGCCTCGATCCGCGGGTACGGATCCGCCGCCTCGCGGGCATGCTCGGCCGCAAGGGCTACCCGCCGGATCTGGCGCTGCGGGTCGTACGCGAGGAGCTCGGAGCCGACCAAGCCGCCGACGTGCCGCTCGACGAGGCCATCGACTGACCGCCGCCCCCGCCGCCCGGCCGCCCTAATCCTGCGCGAGCGCGTCGATGATCAGCTCGGTGGTCGCCTCCGGGCGCTCCAGACTGGGCAGGTGACCGGCCCACTCCAGCTCGATCAGGCGGGCATTCGGGATCGTCGTCGCCAGGTGGGCGGCGATCGCCCGGAAGTGATCCATGTCGTGTCGGCCCGACACCACCGTGGTGGGACAGGTGATCTTGGCGGGATCGACGTCGACGGGCGCCACCTCCGGCTGCTCCGGGCGAGCGTCGGCCGCGAGCTGGACCTCGAAGGCATGCCGCTGCATCGTCTGGAGGAGGGCATGGGCCGACTCGTCGGCGTCTGGCCCGAGCCACGTCGCGACGTTGAGCTCGACCAGGCCGTCGAGATCGCCCGCCTCGGCCAAGGCCTGCTCGCGCTCGTCGAAGGCCGCCGCCTCCGCCGTTGGTTCGAGGCCGCGAAAGCCGGGGCAGAGCAGCACCAGTCGCTCGACCCGGTCTGGGTGGAGCGCCGCGATCTCGGCGGCGACCAGCCCGCCGTACGAAGAGCCGACAATCGCCGCCCGATCGATGCCCAGGTGGTCGAGTAGGGCAACGACATCGTCGGCGTTCAAAAATCGCTCGGGCGGCAGCGGCGTGTCCCCCCAGCCACGCATGTCGCACTGGACCACTCGAAACCGCCGGGCCAGCGGCTCCTGCTGCGACTGCCACATGCGGCGATCGGCGACTCCGGCGTGCAGCAGGAGCACCGGATCGCCGGTTCCGGCGTCGTCGTGCGCGAGCAACATGTCACCGAACCTAGCCGCCGACACCGCGGCCGACCAGGCGTTTTCGTCAGGGGGACGGGATCGCTCGATGCTTGACCGTAACCAGTACCCGACTTACCGTGACCGATACCGAGGAGGTTCCGCACCACGGGTGCGGTTTGAGATAGCACCGGCGAAACCGGGGGATGTCGCGTCGCCGGTCGCCGACGTGCTGGCGTGCGCGTTGTGTGAGCCCCCTCTGTGCGCGGTGTTCGCCGTCGGGCGAAGGGAGGTGGGGCAGATGGCGCTGGGCGTTGTCGAGCTGCTCGTGTTGGTGGGAGTTGTCGTCGGTGCGGCCGTGGGTGCCGTCTGGTGGTCGCGGCGGGGGGAGTCGCAGGCCATGGAGGAGGCTCGTGCCGAGGTGCAGCACACCATCGATCGGGCCAACCGGCAGCTGGAGCAGGTGGAGACAGATCGAGCCGAGCTGGCGCGGCTGCGCGACGACGTCAAGCGCCGCGAGGACCGTCTCGACGAACGCTCCGACCGCCTCGATGAGAATCGCGCCGCATTGGACGAGCGGGCCGATGCGCTGGCCGCCCGCGAGGGCGAGCTCGAACGCAAGCGAGCCGAGCTTCTCGACATCGAGTCTGAGCGTCAGGCGTTGCTGGAAAACGTCGCCGGGCTGAGCGCGGACGAGGCCAAGGCCGAGCTGGTCGCGTCAATCGAACACGAGGCGAAGCGCGAGGCGATGCGGTCGGTGCGCGAGATCGAGCGAGCCGCCACCGACGAAGGCGAGGCGGTGGCCCGCCGAATCCTGACCACGACGATCCAGCGGCTCGCCGCCGCTCAGACGGCCGAGTCGGTTGTCACCGTGGTGCCGCTGCCCGGCAGTGACATGAAGGGCCGGATCATCGGCCGCGAGGGCCGCAACGTGCGAACGTTCGAGCAGGTCACCGGCGTCAACGTGATCATCGACGACACCCCCGACGCAGTGTTGCTGTCGTGCTTCGATCCGGTGCGCCGCGAGACGGCTCGGGTAGCGCTCGAGCAGCTCGTCGTCGACGGCCGGATCCATCCCAGTCGGATCGAGGAGGTCTTCGAGCAGAGCAGGTCCGAGGTCGACCGCTTGTGCATTCGGGCCGGTGAGGACGCGACCGCCGAGTTCGGCATCACCGACCTTCATCCGGAGCTGGTGCAGACGCTCGGGCAGTTGCGCTATCGCACGTCGTACGGGCAAAACGTGCTCGAGCACCTTCGGGAGTCGGCGCGGCTGGCCGGCATGATGGCCGACGAGATCGGGCTCGATCGCACGGTTTGCGTACGAGGGGCGCTGCTGCATGATCTCGGCAAGGCGCTGACCCATGAGGCCGAGGGCAGCCACGCTCTGGTCGGTGCCGAGCTCGCCCGCCGGCACGGCGAGTCCGACGACGTTGTCCACGCGATCGAGGCGCACCACAACGAGGTCGAGCCACGCACCGTCGAGGCGGTCCTCGTACAGGCCGCGGATGCGATCAGCGGCAGCCGGCCCGGCGCGAGGCGGGAGTCGCTCGAGTCGTACGTCAAGCGCCTCGAGCGGCTCGAGGAGATCGCCCGGTCCAAGCCGGGTGTCGACCGCGTCTTCGCGATGCAGGCCGGCCGCGAGGTGCGCGTCATGGTGTTGCCGGATCAGGTCGATGACATCCAGGCGCAGGTGCTGGCGCGTGACATCGCGAAGGAGTACGAAGAGGAGCTGACCTACCCCGGCCAGATCAAGGTCGTCGTCGTACGCGAGTCGCGGACCACCGAGGTCGCCCGGTGACCGAGCCGGGGCCGGCTCGTACCTGGGACGGTGAGCCGATCGCGTCCGACGATCCGGTTGGGTCGACCGTTGTCGCACGCCGGGCGGCCGCCAACGCAGGGTGGGAGTACCTCTTACTGCATCGGGCGCACCACGGCCCGGACCACGAAGGCGATTGGGCGTGGACCTCGCCGGCGGGGTGCCGTCGGCCGGGGGAGCCGGTGCGCGACGGCGCTGTACGTGAGCTGGCCGAGGAGGCCGGCATCGCGGCGACGCCGTGGCCGGTGGATCTGTCCGGCCGGTGGGTCAGCTGGGCTTTGACCGTCCCGGTCGACACGCCTGTGGTGCTGCTGGACACCGAGCACGACCGGTTCGAGTGGGTGCGGCCAGACCAGGCGGCCGAACGGATCCGACCGGCCGTCGCGTCCGAGGCGATCGCGAAGGTCGACGCGATCCCCGAGGTGGACATCGACTTCCGGCCGATGACCCACGACGATCTGCCGATGTATGTCGCATGGCAGCACGCGCCGCATGCCCGGGAGTGGTTTCACGCCGGTCGGATGAACATCACCGAGGCGCGGCGACGCTACGGCCCGCGACTCGACGGCGACGGTGTGCCGGTCCGGATGTGGGTGGCTCGCGTCGACGGCCGCGACGTCGGCATGGTGCAGGACTACCGGGTTGGCGACCAGGCCGCCTATGCGGAGAAGACCGGCGATCCCGAGGCGGCGGCGTTCGACTATCTGATCGGCGACCCGGACCTCGTTGGGCGGGGAATCGGCACCCGGATGATCGGGCAGTTTCTCGTCGATCGGCTGCGCCCGGCGTACCCTGATGCGCCACGGTTCTTGGCCAGCCCGGACCATCGCAATCGGGCGTCGCTGCGGTTGCTCGAGAAGCTCGGCTTCCGGCAGGGATTGTGGATCGACGAGCCGGCGACCAGTGAGTACGACCCGCCCGAGACCGAGATTGTCTGCACCCTCGACGTCGCCCACTGGCTGGGCTGACCACCCCCGCCCCGGCCGCCCGGCGCTTGTCCCCGGAGGCGAGTTTTGGCGTGAAATACAGGCTACCTCGCGACGATCGAGCCGATATTCCGGGAGATCCGCCCGGCGCGCTCGCGGAAGCGACGACCCCCGCCGGCATGCGGTGGCTGCCCAAGCGGATGGAGGTCGACTACCTCGCCAAGGCGACGACTGACCTGGTCTGCATCGCCGAATCCACCGCCGCCGATTGGGACGGCGTGCCCGACGTTCCGGTGTGTGTGCGGGCCGTCCGCGCCGACGGAACGGTCGTGGCGCGGGGCGTGATCCATCTGTGGGTCACGCCCGGGCCGAAGGACTGATCAGGCGCCGGCGCTACGACCTGTCTGATGTGAGCCGATGGGTCAGGCGACGCCGCCCGTCTGGTCCATACCGGCGTCGACGTGGACCACGGCCCTGCCCTTGCGGCGTGAACGGCCCTCCAGCCAGCGGGCAATGAGCGAGAGGGTGTAGTTGATGGTGACGAAGACGGCCATCAACATGAGGCCAACGGCGACCGGGTTGTTGTAGACGATCGACGTAAAGATTTGCCCGGCCCGATCGGTGATGTCGGAGGAACCGATGGCGAAGCCGAGCGCGGTGTCTTTGAGCGCGACGACGCACTGGCTGATGATGGCGGGCAGCATCGAGCTGACGGCTTGGGGCGCCAGGATGAACCGGAGGACCTGGCCCTTGCGGAGGCCGATCGCCTGGCCGGCTTCGGTCTGTCCCTTGGGAACGGCGAGGATGCCGGCGCGGAAGACCTCGGCGAGGACGGCGCCGTTGTAGACCATGAGAGCGAGGACGATCGACCAATAGGTGCCGAGCTGCTCGGTGTAGCTGAAGTTGAGGAACAGGATCATCAGCAGGACCGGCACCGCTCGAAAGAACTCGACGACGACGATGCTGGGCAGCCGGACGAACCAGTGATCGGACAGGCGCCCGGCCGCGAAAATCGCACCGAAGGCGATGGCGAGCACGATCGCGGTAGCCGCTAGCGACAGCGTTACTCTCAGCCCCTCCAGCAGGTCTTCGACGATAGCGGGGTCTTCGAGGAACTCCCACGTGTCTGGCGTTATCTGTTCGGCGTCCCAGAGCCGCTTGACCACGTAGCCGATGAGAGCGAGGACGATCAGGCCGCCGACGACCGAGTAGATCGCGTGCCGGGCCTTGGCGCGCGGGCCGGGGACGTCATAGAGGACGGGGGTGGTCATCGGGTCACCGCCAGGCTCTTCTCGAGGATTGCGGCGATGCCGGAGATGATCCAGACGATGATGATGTAGCCGACGGCGATGAAGAGGAAGAGCACCGTGATGGGTGCGATGGCCCGTTCGTTCAGTATCTTGAGTTCGGCGGTCGCCTCGACGACGCCGAAGGCGGCCGCGACCGAGGTGTTCTTCGCCAGCGCGATGTAGACGCTGGCTAGCGGCGGGATCACCGAGCGGAACGCCTGGGGCAGCACGACGACGCTCAGTGTCTGACCGAAGGTCATGCCGACGGATCTGGCCGCTTCGGCTTGGCCGGGGTCGACGGTGTTGACGCCGGAGCGGACGACCTCGCAGACGAACGCCGCCGTGTAGAGGGACAGGGCGATGATGGCGAGCGTCTCGAAGATGTTGAGGCCGACCTGATCGAGCGACGGCTTGATGTCGATGGTGGGGAAGCCCTCGACGACCAGGATGAACAGCACGACCAACGGCGTGTTGCGGAAGATGTTGACGTACCCGGCGCCGAACATCCGGAACGGCCACACCGGCGACACCCGCATCGCGCCGAGGACGGTCCCGACCACGGTGGAGCAGATCATCGACAGGACGAGCAGCGTGATGGTCTTCTCGAAGCCGTCGCGTAGGAGCGGCCACGCCTCCTGGAACGTGGACACGAGCCGTCAGCCCCTCTCATACGTTTGGTGAGATGGCCAGGGGGCCCGGCCGCTGTCGGGCCGGGCCCCGTCAGGTTCAGGTGCAGGGATCGGGGGTCGGCTGCTCGGGCGTCTCGATGCCGGACTCGCCCAGCGTGGCCTCGAAGGCATCCTCCCAGTAGCCGTCGTCGTACGACTGCTGGATGGTCCCATTGAGGAACTCGCACATCTCGGTGTCGTCCTTCGGGTAATAACCGATGGCGTACCGCTCCTCGCTGAAGGGATCGCCGACGACCTCGAGGTTGTCGGGGTCCTGCGCGGCGTAGCCGGCCAGGATCGCCCCGTCGGTCGTGACGGCGTCAACGGTCTCGTTTTGCAGCTGCCGCACGCAGGCTGAGTTGGTGTCGAACGGCACCGGGTCGGCGCCGTACTCCTGCTGGGCCGTGTCCAGTGAGGTCGAGCCCGTCACCGAGCAGGTCTTGACGTCGTCGAGGGCGTCCGGTCCGGTGATCGAGTCCTTGTCCTCCTCGCGGACCAGCAGTTGCTGCCCGGTGATGTAGTACGGGCCGGCCTGACCGACGATGGCGCGCCGCTCCGGGTCGATCGAGTACGTCGCGAGAATCAGGTCGACCGTGCCGTTTTGCAGGAACGCCTCCCGGTTCTCCGAGGTGGCCTGCTTCCACTCGATGTCTTCGGGAGCGATCCCGAGCTGGCCCGCGACGTACTCGCCCATCTCCACGTCGAAACCGGACGGCGTGTCCTCGCCCGGCGCGAGGAAGCCGGTGCCCGGCTGGTCGTACTTGGTGCCGATCGTGACCGTGCCGGCGTCGGCGAGCTCGGCCATCTGGGAGCCCTCGGGGAATTCGGGGTCTGTGACGACTTCGGCCTGGGGTCCCTCATCGCCGCCGTCGTCGTCGCCGCCGCACGCCGATAGGGCGAGCGCGAACGCCCCCACAAGCGCCAGCGCTGTTCGCGTATGCAATCTCATCGCTAATCCATCTCCTCAGTGGGTGAGAATCTTGCTCAAGAAGTCTCTGGCCCGATCCGACTTCGGGTTGGTGAAGAACTCGTCCGGGGTGTTTTCCTCGGCGACGGCACCGTCGGCCATGAACACGACCCGGTTGGCCGCCGTGCGGGCGAAGCCCATCTCGTGCGTGACGACGATCATCGTCATGCCGCGCTCGGCGAGGTCGACCATGACGTCGAGGACTTCCTTGATCATCTCCGGGTCGAGCGCCGAGGTGGGCTCGTCGAACATCATCACCTTCGGCTCCATGGCGAGCGCCCGGGCGATGGCGACTCGCTGCTGCTGACCACCGGAGAGCTGGGCTGGGTACTTGTTGGCCTGGTCGGCGACACCGACCCGGTCGAGCAGCGCGTGAGCGCGCTCGCGAGCCTCCTTGGCGGGCCGGCGCAGCACCTTGATCGGCCCGAGCGTCACGTTGTCG
>JBKOYM010000061.1:0-14330 GCA_046725375.1 Actinomycetota bacterium | reverse complement strand
ACGTTGCGTGGCCCACCATCGGGATCGTGACTACGTGGTCGCCGCGTTCGAGATCGTGGTCGGAGAGCCCGGTGCGCTCGGGGCCGAGCACCACCATCACCGGCGCACGGACCTCCAGGTCGTCAAGCGACGTGTCGGCGCGAGACGAGGTTGTCACGGTCGCGACGCCATGCTCGGCCGCCCAGTCGAAGACGTCGTCGAGCGCGTCGGCGTGGGCGATCGGCAGGTGAAACAGCGATCCCATGCTGGCCTTGACCGCCTGTGGCGCGTACGGATCGGCACCGTGGCCACTCAAGACGAGGCCGGTGACGCCGAACGCCTCGGCCGTGCGGACGATGGTGCCGAGGTTGCCCGGGTTAGCCGCCTCGTGGGCCGCGACGAAGAGTCCGTCCGGGGCGACATCCAGCTCGGCCAGCGGCCGTACTTGCGCGCGTACGATCGCCGCCAGGCCGGAGGGTCCGTCGCGGTCGGACAGCCGACCGAACACCTCCGGCGTCAGGCGAGCCACGGGCACACCGGCCGCCTCCTGCTCGGCGACCGTGGCTGCCGCGGGCGAGTCTCCGAGCAGGTCTGGCGCGATCACGAGCTCCTCGATCGCCGCTCCGGCATCCACCGCCTGCCAGACTGGCGCGACTCCTTCGACGACGAACGCACCCTCACGACGGCGATGCTTGGCGTCGGCGAGCCGTCGCATGCGCTTGACGATCGGATTGCTCGCGCTGCTGATCAGGTCGGGCACGCGCCCATCATCGCCGACCGAGCGCGCCGTGGTCAGTCTGCGGGCCGTTCGCGAGTACGAATCAGCGCTCCTGCGTTAGTAAGCTGAACTACGCCGCTTGTGCCGAGCGACTGAGGGGAAGTCATGCCATCGACACACACGCCGCTCATTCGACGTTCCGTTGCCGTCGCGGTCGCGGCCATGGGGACAACCTTGATGAGTCCGGTTGGAGCAACCGTGGATGTGAGCGCCACGCGGGCGTCGACGAGCCGGCTATCGGGCGAAGACCTGCGGGTCGACACGACCGACGCGCTGCGCTACGTGAGCAAGCACGACCCGCGCGGTGATATCAAGCGGCCGCGACGCGACGCCGGCATCGACATCCGGCGCGTGCAGGCGTGGCCGCACGTCGACAACGCGCCGCGCTACCTCGCCGTGCGCCTCAGCGGATACAACTTCCCGAGGGCGAGCAACAAGCGCAACGTGGCCGACGTCTATTTCAACATGGCCAACACCGGCCCGAGGCCCGACTTCCGAGTCATCAAGTACCTTCCGCGCGACGGCGATGGCCTCGAGGGCTCCTTCGTTCTGAAGACCGACGGGTGGAAGAACTCGACCGGGGTCAAGCGCTGCCAAGACCTGGTGGTGAGGTTCAACTCGCGGCGCGACACCGTCGGGTTCTTCGTCCCGCGGGGCTGTGTCAGCGCCAAGCATGGGCGGAGGTTCCAGGTCCACGCCCGGGTGTGGAACATCACGAGTTACACCGACAACGGCCAGGCCAAGCACGGTCGATTCGACGAGGTGCCCAACCGATTCTTGGGTCAGGGTCCGCGTTTCCTGCCAGTTTGGGTCTGAGTCCCTCTCCCGTAACCTCGCCGGAGAGCGTAGGGTAGCGAACGCTGGTCGACTCACGTGCCCGCTGATCTCCGGCAGCGGAGGGCGGGGGGCCTTCTGGCAACGCTGGACGCCCCATCCGGGAGGTACTCACAGTCTCCACGGATGGGGCGTCGGCGTGTCTCGGATCAGTGCTCGGATGAATCATGTCGGTGACCCGTGCCCTAGCATGGGCGCGCAATCCATGTCGAATGGCTGACTCGCGAAGATGACGGGAGCGTGTCATGCGGTTGAACTTGCGCCCAACCGACGCGACGTTCTACGAGCTGTTCGCGCAAATGGCTGGGCATCTCGTCGAGGGCGCCAGGATGCTGGCGTCGCTGCTCGAGAGCGACAGCGATCGGCCCAAGATCGCCGAGCAAATGCGGGAGATCGAGCACCGGGCCGACGACACCACACATGAGATCGTCCGCCGGGTCAACAGCACGTTCATCACTCCCTTCGACCGCGAGGACATCTACCGGCTCGCTGCCGGGCTCGACGACGTCGTCGACTTCATGGACGAGGCCGTCGACCTCGTGCTGCTGTACGAGATCGACAAGCTCCCGAGCGAGGTGGCGGCGCAGGTCGACGTACTCCAGCGTGGGACCGAGCTGACCGCGGACGCCATGCCACGGCTGCGCACGATGAAGGACCTCGAGGAGTACTGGATCGAGATCAACCGGCTCGAAAACCAGGGAGACCGGAGCCACCGACGCATGGTGGCCCGGCTCTTCAACGGCTCGTTCGACGCGATCGAGGTCCTCAAGCTCAAGGACGTCGTCGACGCCTTGGAGAACGCCACCGACGCCCTCGAACACGTCGCCAACACGGTTGAGCAGATCGCGGTCAAGGAGTCTTGACCGGTGGAGCTCGCGCTGGTCATCGTGGTCATCGCGATTGCGTTGATCTTCGATTACACCAACGGTTTTCACGACGCGGCCAACGCCATCGCCACGTCGGTGTCGACGCGAGCACTGACGCCTCGGGTCGCGCTGATCCTGGCCGCGGTGATGAACTTCGTCGGCGCATTCCTCGGGACCGAGGTCGCCGAAACGGTCGGCACGGGCGTCATCGATGCGCCGAGCGGAACCCACGGGCTCACCGTCGTCCTCGGCGCGTTGATCGGCGCGATCGCGTGGAACCTCATCACCTGGTCAGTCGGCCTGCCGTCGTCGTCGTCGCAGGCGCTGATCGGTGGGCTCGTCGGTGCCGCGATCGTGGCGCCATCGAGCGACGTCCAGTGGACGGGCGTCATCGACAAGGTCGTCATTCCGATGGTGTTGTCGCCGGCGATCGGTTTCGGTGGCGCGTTCCTTCTGATGCTCGGGATCATGTGGGCCTTCCGACGGGTCATGCCCGGCAAGGTGAGCCGCGGTTTCCGGCTCTCCCAAACCGTGTCGGCGGCGGCGATGGCGCTCGGACACGGCCTGCAGGACGCCCAGAAGACGATGGGCGTCATCTTCCTGGCGCTGGTCGTCTACGGCAGCGTCGACAGTGACGCCAGCATCCCGTGGTGGGTCAAGGTCTCGGCGGCGACGGCGATATCGCTCGGCACGTACGCCGGTGGCTGGCGGATCATGCGTACGCTCGGCCGCCGGATCATTCATCTCGATCCGCCGCGCGGGTTCGCTGCGGAGACGACGGCCGCGATCACGCTCTACGTCATGGCGATCGGGCTGCAAGCACCGGTGTCGACGACGCACACGATCACGTCGTCGGTCATGGGAGTGGGAGCGACCAAGCGGCTCTCCGCGGTCCGATGGGGAGTCGCTCGCAGCATCGTGGCCGCCTGGGTGCTCACCATCCCCGCGGCCGCTCTGGTGGCGGCCCTGACGTACGGCGTCGCGCAGGTCTTCCTCCCGTAGCTCCACAGCTCTCACGCTGAGATTGCGCGTCTGTCCCGCGCGTCAAACCAGCCTCGCGCTGGGCGCTCGGCGGCCAGGCCCATCCAGAGACGCGCGGGACAGACGCGCAATCTCAGCGCAAAGACGCCGGCGCCTCAGCCGAAGCGGCCGGTGATGTAGTTCTCCGTACGCTCGTCCGAGGGGTTGGAGAAGATCGTCTCGGTCTTGTCGAACTCGACGAGTACGCCGGTCCGCCGGTCCGACTCGGGGTTGACCTCGGTCGAGAAAAATGCCGTCGAGTCCGACACCCGGGCGGCCTGCTGCATGTTGTGCGTGACGATCACGATCGTGAACTCGGCCTTGATCTCCTGCATGAGGTCCTCGATCCGCGCCGTCGCGATCGGGTCCAGTGCCGAGCAGGGTTCGTCCATCAGTACGACCTCGGGATTGGTCGCGATCGCTCGTGCTATGCACAGGCGCTGCTGCTGCCCGCCGGACAGGCCCATGGCTGAGTCCTTGATCCGGTCCTTGACCTCGTCCCACAGGGCCGCCTTGTGCAGCGACTCCTCGACGATCTCGTCGAGCTGAGCGCGCTTGCGAGTGCCGAACAGCTTCGGTCCGTAGGTCACGTTGTCGTAGATCGACTTCGGAAACGGATTCGGCTTCTGAAACACCATGCCGATCCGGCGCCGCACCTCGACCGGGTCGACGTCGGGCCCGTACAGCGGCACGCCGTGATACTCCAGCGTGCCCTCGGTCCGGGCACCGGGGATGAGGTCGTTCATCCGATTGAAGCAGCGCAGAACCGTGGTCTTACCGCAACCGGACGGTCCAATGAAGGCTGTGATCTGATGTTGACGTACGTCAAGAGTTACATCGCGCACGGCGCGGAAGTCACCGTAATAGGCGCTGAGGTCCTTGACCGTGAAGACGATCGGAAGACTCGCCGGATCGGGCTCGTCGTGGCTACCGACCTCGATGCCCTGACTCAAGGGGACCTCCGCTGCGGGGGCCTGCTGAGTTCCAATGGTGATCTTGGTCATGACGACCTCTTCTTTTCAAATCGGTTGCGCAACACGATCGCGATCGAGTTGATCAGTAAGACGAACACCAGCATGGCGATGATCGTGGCGGAGGCGTTGTCGACCTTGAACTCCTCCTCCGGGAGCTTGGCCCACGTCGTCACCACCGACGGTAGAGCAACGAAGCGCTCGCCGAGGTGACTGGGGTCGGTGATGTTTTGCACGTTGAAGCCCTCGGCGCCGCTCATGTATCCGGTGACCGCGCCAATCACGATCAGCGGGGCCGCCTCGCCGACGGCCCGCGCGATCGACAGGAGTGCGCCGGTGAAGATGCCGGGCGCGGCGTACGGCAGGACCTGCGACCGTATGACTTCCCAGCGCGTTGCTCCCACGCCGTACGCGCCCTCGCGCAGCGCCTGCGGAACAGCGCGGATCGCCTCGGAGGTCGTGATGATGATGATCGGCAACACCAGCACGGCAAGCGTGACACCAGCGGCGGCGAGGGTCCGGCGGTCGACGCCACCGTTGCTGGTGAAGCCGCCGAAGGCCTCGACGAAGATCGCTAAGCCGAGCAACCCGTAAACCACCGAGGGGACGCCGGCGAGGTTCCGGATGTTGAGTTCGATGAACGCCGTGAGTTTGTTGCGCGGCGCGTACTCCTCGAGGTAGATCGCAGCACCGATGCCGATCGGGATCGCCACGACGACGACGCACACTGCGATCCAGAACGATCCGACGATGCCCTGCGCGATGCCCGCCCGATCGGCGATGCTGGACAAGCCGCCGTCGAGGAACTCCCAGCCGCGGTCGGTGTAGACCGGCATGCCGTCGGTAAACACCTTCAGGATGAGAGCGCCGAGGATGAGCAAGCACACCAGGAGGCTCACTAGCAAGGAGGTCTCGAAGACCCGCCCCCGTGCGTCGGAGCGCCGACGGCCGCGAAGGGCCTCGGCGACGCTGCCGTGGATGGCGGCCTCGCCGCTACTTCCGATCGTGGAGAATGCCATGCCGACCCTCCCTTCTCAGTACACCTGGCGCACGCGGCGCACGAATCGGTCGGCGATCAGGTTCAGTCCGAACGTGAAGGCGAACAGCACGATGCCGACGAAGTACAAGCTGGCCACGGCCAGGCCGGCGCCGTGCACCTGGTCGCTTCCGGTGGCAAGCGATGCCATCGCGGCGGTCATCGTGAGGCTGCCGTCGAGCGGGTTGTGCGTGTACTTCGCGCTGTCGGCCGCCCCGCCGGCGATGAACACCACCATGGTCTCGCCAAGCGCTCGCGACGTCGCCAGGATGAATGCGGCGACGATGCCCGAGACGGCGGCGGGGAGCACGACCCGCACGGTCGTCGACATCGGGCGGGCTCCAAGTCCCGCCGACGCCTGCCGAAGACTCGAGGGGACGGCCCGCATCGCGTCCTCGGAGACCGAGGCAATCAACGGAATCGTGAGGATGCCAACGCCGATGCCGGCGGCCATCATGCTGCCGCTGTCGTAGCTGTCACCGAATATACGACCGACGACCTCCGGTGCGATCCAGTTGAGCGCAAAGACCGCGAGCACGACCGACGGGATGCCGGCGAGTACCTCGAGAATCGGCTTCAGCACGGTGCGGATGCTGGGCCGGGCGTACTCCGAGAGGTAGATCGCGGCGCCGAGCCCGAGTGGCGTGGCGACGATCATGGCGATGCCGGTCACCACCAGGCTGCCCACGAAGATCGTAGAGATGCCGAACTCGCCGGTCCGCGGACTCCAATCGTCGGGGCTGAAGACCTGGCTCCCCCAATCGACCTTGGCGAAGAACTCCCATCCGTTGCTGAACAGCGACCACAGGATGGCTGCGCTGATGACGAGCGAGGTCAGGGCGGCCGCGAGGAACAGCACCCCCATGAGGCGCTCGCGCCGATGCCGGCGCGGATCACCGGAGAGGTCGACCGGTGATCCGCGCGGAGGCAACGTGGCGTCGCTCACGACGCGTCAGCCACCCTCAAACGCCGACCACGTCGAGGTGGTCTCCTGGACCTGGTCGTCGGGCATCGCGACGTAGTTCGACTCCTCGACCCATGTGTTCAGATCGTTGAGGTAGAAGTCGACGTAGGCGGAGACGGCCGCGTTGTCCTGGGCCTTCGCCTTGTTGACATAGATGAACAGTGGCCGGGACAGCGGATAGCTCTGGTCGGAGATCGTATCCGCGGTCGGCGCGACGCAGTCGCCGTTTGGCTCGGCCGACACCTCGAGCTCCTTGACGCCCTCACCGGCCTCCTGGGCGTAGGCGAAGCCGACCCAGCCGAGCGAGTAGTCATTCGCCTCGACGTTCTGGATGATGACGTTGTCGTCGGCGCTCGACGCGTAGTCGCTGCGCATCGTCTCGGACTTGGACTCGGAAAGCCCCCGGTCTTCCAAGGCGATGTCGGTCAGCGCGAGCTCGATGAACGTGTCGTACGTACCCGACTCGGTGCCCGGACCGGTCAGGTCGAGCGTCTCATCGGGGAACTCGGTATTGGAGCCGAGCTCGCTCGCGAGGTCCTGGGCGTCGGACCAGTTGTCGAAGCCCTCGGACTCGGGCCCGGTCAGCGCGTAGAGGTCGGCGAAGCTCAGGCACTCGATGTCGTCGTTGTTCGGGTTCGTCATCACGGTGAGGCCGTCGTACCCGATCTGCAATTCGACGTACTCGATGCCATTCTTCTTGCAGGCGGCGGCTTCCTCGGGCTCGATGGGGCGGGATGCGTCCGAGATGTCCGTCTGACCCTGGCAGAACAGCTCGAAACCGTCACCCGTACCGGGGTCATCCACTCGCAGCTTGACGTCCGGATTTGCGCCGTTGAACTCTTCGGCCACGAGCGAACTGATCGGCGCGACGGTCGACGAGCCGGAGATGTTGACCGTGCCGGACAGGTTGTCGTCTCCGCCGCCACCGTCATCGTCGCTGTTACCGCAAGCGGCTGCGACAAGGGCGAGCGAGAGCGCCGCGGCCGCCGGAGCGGCGGCGCGACGCAAGGGGGTGCGAATCACTGCAGTCCCTCTCCAGAAAGTCGGATCCTTCGCGGGCCACGCCGGCCCACACATCGGAAGGTAGGGATCCCAGGTGAAGCGCCTCATCGGTGCAGGTAAACGCCGAATGAACGATGGTCAGCAACCAGGGAACGCCCGGCTGGAGCAGAGACGGACATCACGTGAACGTGCGCGTTTGCCCCACTCTGAAGCGGGCAATCAGACCTGTTGGAGTTCGGTCCCCAGCACCATGCCAGACCGGCGGTGGACAACCACCATCTGGGCCGGTTCCAACGGCACCGGCGGGACGCCGAGCGCCTCGAACACCATGGGCAGTACCGGTCGATGCGTACACACGACGGTCGATCTCTTGCTCGTGAGCAGGCCTTGCATTCGACTGCCGATCCGGCGAGGGGTGGCTCGTTCCTCGGAGAGGTCGGGGTCCAGGACGATGTCGACGTCGAGGTGATCGGCGTACGGCACGACCGACTGCACACACCGTGCGGTGTCGCTGCTCACCACGTGAGTGATCCCGTACGCGCGCAGCAGCGGAACCAGACGTTGCGCCTCGCGGATGCCCTCGGCCGACAACGTCCGGCGTTGGTCGTCGCCCCTCCAGTGGGTGCGCGGGCGCGCTGTGGTGTGCCGCAGGATGACGAGCGGGCGGGCCTTGTGGGCCTTGCGTTGTTGCAAGTCCACGAACTCGTCGAGCAGGTCACGATCGTGGTCGTAGGAAAGCCGCTCGCCGACGGCATCGACCCCGATCCACTGGGCTCGGTCGATCTCGTGGTTGGGTTCGAGGGTGATCGCTCCGTCGCCGATCGGGCGGCCGATCCAGTACGAGACCTGCTTCGTGGCGTCCTTGGGCTTGCGCAGCCGATAGCGAACCGTCGACAGCGGCAGGCCGAGCCGGACCGGGACCGTCGTCTCTTCGAGGGTCTCGCGCACCGCCGCCACCGGCAGCAGCTCGCCATCGTCGATCTTGCCCTTCGGGAACGACCAGTCGTCGTACTTCGGCCGGTGGACAACCAGCAACTCGACCGACTCGCCATGCCGCCGCCACACGACCGCACCGGCCGCGAGAACCGTCTGAGTGGGCTCCACCCGAGAAAGTCTTATGGGTCGCCAGCCGGATGCCGCCGAGGGGGTCGAGTTTTGGCGTGAAATTCAGCTTGACGCCGCCTCCGGAGCCGTATTTCACGCCAAAACTCGGGCTAGCCGGTACGGCCGCAGCCGATCTCGCTGGCGATCGCGGGGCCGCCTCCGACGGTCGCCAGCGCCTCCAGCCGCAGGTAGCGCGCCGCGATCGGGTCGAAGCGGGCCGTCTTGAGCGCGTGGTCGGTGGCCCACGGGCCACTCGCCACGTCCCGATAGGCGTCCCCGTCGAGGCTGGCGCTGACGCGGAACGACGTGATGTTGCCGTCGGTGACGTACGAGTACGTCCAGGGGCTCGCCGCGTCCTGCCGCGGCAGGTACGTCAGCGTGTCGATGCCCTGGTGGACGCGGCCCAGGTCGAGGGTGATCGCTTGGGGCAGCGACGAGTCCGACGTCCACAGGGTCTGGTCGGCCTGACCGTTCCAGCCGAAGTCGCTGTGCCCGTCGATCGCGGCCCCGGCGTCGCCCACCCTGGCGGTCGCCGACACCGGAGTCAGCGGCCGACGGACCTGGTCCGGCTGCGGCGGCAGCGGCGGCCGAGTCGCGTCCGGCTGCCAGCGCTCGCCGACTCCGTGCAGGGTCGCGACGATGTTGTCGTCCAGCCGGCCCCTGTCGTTCGGTGGGCAGTTCAGGATGAACGTGCACCAACGCGGCTCGAGCACGTCGAGATGGCCGTCGACGATCTCCTCGACGGTCAGCGTCGACACCGTCGGCGTGCTCGGATGCCAGAACCACCCGGTCGGCACGATCGTCTGGCCTTGAGACGCGGCGTACCCGTTGTCTGCCGGGCAGAAGACGCCGCCCTTGGGCTCCTCGATGAACAGCAGGTCGGAGTCCCACGGCACGGTGAGTCCGTTGAGGTCGAGCACCAGACAGTCCGGCTGCAACGACGCGACGTGGGCCCGGATCTCGCCGAACGGCACGCTGCGATGGCCGAGCGCCGGTTGCCAAGCCCAGCCGTCGAAGATCAGCAGCGGGATCGGGCCGTACCCGGTGAGCAGCTCGGTCAGCTGCCCCTTGACGAGCTCGATCTGCTCCCGCGTGACGGTCCATGGATCGTCCCACTGGGCCGGGCCGACGCCGTTGGTCCGGTCCCACATCGAGAAGTACAGGCACGGCGTGACGCCTCGGCGCCGGAAGGCGTTGACGTACTCGCGGACGACGTCGCGCCGGTACGAGCTGCTCATGACGTCATATTCGGTGTACGCCGACGGCCACAGGCAGAACCCGTCGTGGTGCTTGGCCGTGAGTACGGCGAACCGCATGCCGGCCGCCTTGGCCGCATCGGCCCACTGGCCGCAATCCAGCTCGGTCGGCGCGAACGACGCCGGATCCTGGTTCGGCTCCACCCATTCGGCGTCGTGGAACGTGCCCATGTTGAAGTGGAGGAACATGCCGAACCGCCAGTCGACGAAGGCCTTCTGCTGCCGGTAGCGGTTGCCGAGCTCACTTGGCGCGGCGGCTGCTGTGCCCGGCAGGACGACCGATCCGGCTGCTGTTGCGGCCCCGGCCAGGAATGTCCGCCTCGGGATCTGTGGACGAGGTCGCGGGGGTGTCTCCCGCGGTCCAACCAGCCTCGCTCGTTGCTCGCTCGGCGGCCAGGCAGTGAGCGAGCTTGCGAGCGAACCATGAACACTGTCACGGGCCGCGGGAGACACCCCCGCGTCCTCTACGCGATCTGCGCGTGGACTCATGGCTACTGGCTCCCTTCGTAGCCGGGGGACGGGACGTCTCGGACACGGACGCCGCCCCAGTGGTTGCCGGCGACCGCGAGGCGTACAGGGCCGACCGTGCCGCTGTCCTCCGCGACGACGGCGAGTGCGAGGGTGTTGGTGCCGGTCTGGCGGAGCAGGCCGGCTGGGAGGGCGAAGTCGCGTTGTGGGCCGATGTCGCCGCCGTACTGGCCGAGGTTCCAACCGTTGACGAAGATCAGCGCCCGTACGTCCGGTGACAGGTCACCGTCGAACCGCAGCGTGACCGGTGTGTCCTGGTCCGGTGGCAGGTCGAGCCGGAAGGTCGTGCGGTACCACGTCACGCCTGGCGCCACCTGGTCCGAGGCGGGCGAGGCGGACTGCCACGACTGGTCGGGGTAGCCCGGCAGGTGCCAGCCGGCTCGCTCGCCGAACAGGCCGCCGTTGTTGAGCGGACCGCGAACCCGGTCGACGAGGTCCTCGCCGCCGCGGGTGCCCTGGATCCGCCAGGTGATCGGCTCATCCGACCCGGCTACCGACGCGCCGATCAGGCCGCGCGGCTGCTTGAACCGGTAGTCGTTGGCGATCCAGTCGTCGTTGTGGCCCATGTTGCTGACCAGTACGGACAGCACCGCCGGGTCGCCCGGATGCAGCAGGCCGGACGGAATGGCGAAGTCGCCACGTCCGGGATCCGGGTTCGGGTTGGGGTTGTCCGGGTCGGTGTCTCCTTGGCTGGCGCCGTCGGCCGAGCCGAGATAGCGGCCATTGAGCCAGACCTGGTAGATCCCGCGCTTGCCGGTGATCGCGTTCAGCCGGACGGAGGTCTCGTCGCCGGTGGCGGTGAAGTGACCGCGATACCAGACGTGGCCGTAGTGGAAGCCGTAGTCGTCGGCGTACAGCACCGGCAGCGTCATCGGCTCCATCGGGCTCGGCGAGGTCGTGTGGTCGGCGACGGCCCAGCCGGAGTCGTCGAAGCCCGGCTGCGCTTCGGGTGCCTCGGCCCGGCTCCGCCAGTCGGTCAGCGCCGGCAGCCGCACGTCTCGCGGACCGGGCAGCGAGCCGACCATGGACCCGCTCGCGGTCGGCTGAACCGGCACCGGCCGGCCGTTGACCACCAGCGAACGCGCCGGCGCGAACACCTCGACCTGGCCAGGCTCGGCCGTGTCGGCCCGCAGGCTCAGCACGCCGCCGGCAACCGATCCGGATCGCGCGAGCGACGTCCCGCGTACGAGCACCGGCCCGGCGTTGGTTTCGACGCGCCAGAAGTTCGCCGCCTCCTGGTCGGTGCCGAGCAGCAGCAACAAGGGCCGCCGGTCGCCACCCGTGACGAGCACTCGCGCCAGACCCGAGTAGGTGTAGTCCAACCGGAGGTCGCCGGTCGATGCGTCGTACGACGACTCGACGGAGCCGGACAGCACCTGGACGGTCGGCTCCGACCCGTACCGCAGCATCGTCGACCCGTCGGTCCCGTCTGCGCCGTAGAGCATCGCGACGTCGCGGCCGTCGATGTACGCGTGGGTCAGGACCTCCGAGGTCGACCAGACCAGCCGCTGGCCGCCCATGTCGTAGCCGGCCACGAGCACGTCCGCATCGCGGCCCCCGACCCGGACCGGCACCGAATAGCGCCCGTCCGGCGTCGTCCAGTCGAGCGTGGCCGAGTCGTCGCTCGAGTCGCTCCGGTTCGGATGCCGTACGAGCACGAACTGCGTGCCGGTGTCCGGGTTCGCCCGGGCCTCGGTGTAGACCGCGTCGTTGTCCGACGCCGGTGCGGCCACCGGATCGGTCTTGGCCAGCTGCGACGCCACCGTTTGCAGGAAGTACCCCTGACGCTTGAACTCGTCGTACTTGCCGGTGAGCTGCCGGTTCTCGGTGATGGCGGCTCCGTAGTCGTACGATGTGTAGACGTCGTTCGGCTGGGGCAGGTAGCCCCAGGAGGTGCCGCCGTAGGCCATGTAGTAGCCGAACATCGTGGCCCCGCTGGCGATCAGGTTCGACTTGTAGAACACCTTCATGTACGCCGGCCCGGTCAGCTGCCGGCATGCCTCATAGCCGGCGTTGTTGAGGTCGATCGATCCGGCCTGGTACTCGGCCGCGTAGACCGGCACGTCGTCGCGCAACCGTCGCGTGACGCCGTCACCCCAGGTGCCCCACACGTCCGGCGTCGGGCAGTTGAACGACTGCGGATAGTCGTCGACGCCGGGGATCTGCACAGCACCCTGGCCGGACGACCAGTTCGCCAACCAGCCGCCGCAGCAGTTGTTGTGCACGATCGGCACGGTGATGCCGTCGGCCCGGGCGTCGCGCTGCAGGTCTTCCATGTACTGCGTGGAGACGTTGACCGCGTACTCGTTCTCGGCGTTGTACGCGATCACCGTCCCGGTGCCCTCGGTGAGCTGGTGCCGGGCGATGATCCCGTTGATCCGCTTGGTCCAGCCGCGATAGGCCTCGCGATAGCCGGGCGCGTCGGAACGGGCCCGCCCGTCGACGCCCTTGAGCCAGGCCGGGAAGCCGCCGCCGGTGGTCTCGGCGTTGATGTACGGTCCGGGTCTGGCGACGACGTAGAGGCCGAGCTCGTCGGTCAGGTCGAGCAGTCGGTCGACGTCACGGACACCGGTGAAGTCGTACACCCCCTGCTTCGGCGAGTGATAGGCCCAGTCGAAGTAGAGCGAGACGCCGTTGAAGCCCGCGGCCTTGATCTTCTCGAGGGCGTCCCGCCATAGGTCGGGGCTGGGCAGCCGAAAGTAGTGGAACTCGCCGGCCTGCAGGATGATTCGCTGGCCGTCGACCATGAGTGAGTAGTGGTCATAGGTGACCGTGTGGCCGACCGCCGCCGGTGCATCCGGTACCGAGCGAGGTGCAGCGGTCGCTACCGGCACGGCGAGCAGCGTGCCGAGGACGGCGAGGATTGCGAGCAGTTTGATTCTCATGGCGTGGTCCTTCGAGTCGCGGGGACGCACGAAGGATTTGCATCTGTGGTCGCTATCGCAGCCACAGACGCAAATCTCTCGTGGCCCGACGTGTCACCGGATCGTGAACGTGCTGATGCGGAGGTCGCCGGCGTACACGAGGTAGACGTCGTGCCGTCCACTCGCGCCGGTCAGCCGGGCGGTCGTCGTCGTGTACGCGTACTTGTCGCCGGTGCTCGGCACGGTGGCGGTCCCGACAAGCAGTCCGGTCGGCGAGTCCAGCCGGACCTCGATCGCGCCATCGCCGGCACTCGCCTTCGCGACCTGACCGGTGAACGTCGTCGCACCGCGGCCGAGATCGGCGTCGGCGAACTTCAGCCAGTCGCCGGCCGTCCCTTCCACCGCGTCGCCTCGGACCTTCGACTCGTCGACCAGCTCGACGCCGACGTAGTCGTCGAAGTCGATGGCCCGAGTCGATGCGGACAGGTCGCGCGGCGGGATCTGTTCGCCGTACACCTGCACCGAGGTCTGCTGGCGGATGTCGGTTGACGACGCGCCGACCATGACGTCGTGCACGCTGGACTCGACGACCCATCGGTCGCGGGTGACGTCCCAGTGCGCCAGGTCGGTCGCCCGAAGGGTCATCCGGACCGTCTTGGTCTGACCGGGCTCCAGGTGCACCCGCTGGAAGGCCCGCAGCTGCCGCAGGGGCAACTTGTCCCGCGAGGTCCGCTGGTGCGTGTAGAGCTGCGCGACCTCGTCCCCGGCGCGGTCGCCGGTGTTGGTGACGTCGACGCTGACCGTGACCTGGCCGCGGGCGCCCATCGACGGCGCGCTGAGTCGGGGGTTGTCGTACTCGAAGGTCGTGTACGACAGGCCGTACCCGAACGGGAACAGCGGGTCGCCGGTGAAGTACTGATACGTCCGGTCCCGCTTGATGATGTCGTAGTCGAGGATGCTCGGCAGGTCGCTCTCCGAGCGGTACCAGGTCTGGGTCAGCCGCCCGGCCGGGTTGTAGTCGCCGAACAGCACATCGGCGATCGCATGTCCGGTCTCGGCGCCGGCGTGGGTCGTCCACAACAGAGCCGGCACGTCGACCTGGCCCCAGTCGGACGTCGGGTAGCTGTT